>JAQBQT010000019.1 GCA_028286835.1 Candidatus Parcubacteria bacterium | reverse complement strand
TATCGGTATGCTGCCGACTCGTATCGGACGCGACTCTAGGGATTCATATTTAAATTGGGCGCTGCCTTTATGCGTGCCGCTCGTGCCTTGTCCTACATTATCCACGAGCGATACACCTGGATAGAGCGTGAGCATGCCGGCCAGAAATGCGGAGGCATGCCAGCGTATGGCCCATGAATTGTTCTGCCCTGAGATCTGCCGCTTCAGCATATGAGAAAACCCATATGATCCGTCGAGATCGAATGAGCGCATGAGACTCCTGCGCTCCAATTCCGCGAGAAGCTTTGCGCCGTCTGGTTCGAATCTATTCCAGGCCCTTTTCCACGTGGCCCAGCCCCAGCAGTCCGCGCCGCGCAAAAAGAACGTCTCGGGAAGGGGCTTTTTGACGGGGTATATGTAGCCGTGAATGCTGGCGACATGCGACTCATTTTCATATAGGGCAAGGCCGTCATTCATGTACTGCAGGAAATATGGCGACGTGACGAGATCGTCTTCCATGACAATGACGCTGCCGGGGCCCTCGGGACGATTCAGGACCTCTGTGACGCCTGCGATAATGGATCGCGCCAGGCCCCAATTCTCAGCCCGTTCAATGGAGCGGATATTTTTGAAGCCCTGGACGGCCTGTATATACGAGCGTACCTCGGCGACTTTAGGAGCGTCCGCGGCATCCTTGGGACCGTCAGAGAATACGATAAGCTCGCTTTCGGCTGCGAGCCGGTTCTTGCGCAAAGCCTCAACCGTGGCACGGGTCTGCTCCAGCCGGTTGTAGACAAAAAGGGCGATGGGGGCTGGCATAGTCGTATTATTGTATCACTGTCCATTCGGGCAGTATAAGAGCCGAGAGGGTCTGTGCATTGCGCGCAGGATTCACGTACCAGGTCTGCGGCACTGCAACCATGGCTCCGGCGTTCGGATTGAGAAATGCCGCCCACCATGAGAATGTGCTGTTCGCGATGACATTATGGCTGTACCGGGACATGAGGATGAGCTCTTCCGCATCCGACACACCTTGGTCGTCAAAAGTCTCTGCGGGAAGGCCCCCGAGGGACTTCATCTCCTGCCGGCACCATTCAGTATCGTCTGAAAAAATCATGATGCGCGGATCGGCTAGCTTTTTTGTTTCGATGATGCGCCTTACGGCAACGTCGTAATAGGCATAGCCGAGGACGCATTTATCCGGGGTGTCCAGGTAGTCCCCCCGGCGCACGTGGACCGCGATCGAGCCGCGCGGAATGGCTGCAGACAGCTCCTGAAATCGCTTCGAGGGCTGCTTCAGGGCGAATTCTTCGGTCAGGATCTTCTTTAGCGAGAGTGCGTAGGCTTTGTCTTCCCAGAATCCTTCGTAATAGCGTGAGCGGGGCATGAGCATCCGTGCGGCGCATGCAAGGAGGCGGTTCGAGATGCGCGCTCCATATGCGGGAGTAAGCTCATCGAGCATGAATGACCTGTCGGCTTTGCGGTACCAGGACGCATCGAGAATGAGGCGTGTTTTAAGGCGCAGCGCTTCAGTGCGGCCGAATGCGTATTGGAACATCTGATTGCCGAGGCCGCCGCGGAGCTTTGTGATGATCATGTTATTTCTTCACGAACCAGAAGCAGCCGCAGCCGTACTTCTGGGCATCTGATTGCGCCTGGGTGGCGTGTTCGATGGGAGAGGTTTCCGCCGCATTGTCCGGAATGAGATAGAACTCCTTGAGATCGAAGCCCGTGAAATACGAGAGCACCTGGGCATGCGAATATATCCTGTGCGCATTCCAGATGATCCTGGGTCTTCCGACTGGCACGACAAAGAGCAGGCTGCCCCCGGGTTTGAGGACTCGCTGGAGTTCCTTTATCGACTTCAGATCTCCGTCCGGATCGATGGGATCGCCGTACCTGCCGAGCCCGATGTGCTCGATGGTATGCATGCAGGAAAGGGACTGGATGCTGCCTGTTTCGAAGGGTAACGCGGTAAGGTCAGCTTTTCCAGAGAAGAGGTTGCTGAGATGGATATTGGCCGGCCTGTAGTCATAGAATTTGACGGGCACGAATGCCGAAACTATGGAGCAGAAATGGAGGGTCGAGGAAATGTCGACATGCTCCTGCGGACGGGTCCGGGCCACGACCCTGGCGGCCCAGGCAGGATGATATATATAGTGCGCGCTGAATCTGGTGACATTCGTATTTTCTCCTGCGATGAGCCACCGCTCCTTCCAGTTCAGAGAGAAGCCCCGGGCGCCGCCGGCTTTGCTTGCCCTGAATTCATCGAACTGCCTTCGCACGCGGCGGTAATCTCCTGTCAGAGTTTTGAGCCGGCCAACCTTGTGAAGGAGCCTGTCTGTAAGCAATGAAATCGGGTGTTTGAGTAGGCTCATAAAGGGTTTTTGGAAATTTATTTTAGCGTTGGCAGTATAGCACTTTTGATATGAGCGGGGTCCAGCGCGACATAATTAGAATAAGCGAAATCCTCCATGCTGGGAATGAAATCGCGGATCTCCACTCTATCCCTCAGCAGCCTGCCCACCGCATATCCTCGTCGGGTCAAAATCGCGTATGCTTCCTTCAGCGTCGTTGCGGAGTCCCGATACGAGCCGCCGTATTCGAATTGGATGAAATGAATGCGCTCGGGCGTGAGCATATCCTTGAAGCCTTCCAGGGCCCTCAGCTCATGACCCTCCACATCTATCTTGAGCAGGCTGATTTCCTGTACGCTGTTGCGCGCCATGTACGCCTTTCCTGTCAGCGCGCGTATCTTCTCGGAACCATCAAAGGCTATGCCGATGTCTCTCTTGTATATAGATGCAAGCGAACTCCCGGCCTGGTCATAGTGCATCGTGATCTCCCCCTCATCATCTGAGAGGGCGATATTGTTGGGAATGAAACTGGACGGGGAGGCTGGCGCCATGCGCGCAAGTTCCGCAAAGCTCTTAGCGACCGGTTCGAACGCATGCAGTTCGCATGGAACGGAATTTTTCCGGCACGTATCGAGGACCGCGGACGAATAATGCCCGACGTTGGCGCCGACATCAAAACATACGAATGCGATTTTTCGGGAGGCATGAAAGCCCACGAGCCATTCGAGAAAAGCGGTCTCGCCATTCTTGTTCATGTCTGCTCCGCCGGCTCCGCGCGAATAGAGGGCGGGATAAGCTGCACCGATCATTTTCTTATACCAGGGAATGCGGGTTATATTCATCGCTTACTTTGTTTCGACGCCGTATGACAGAAGCATATCGCCCTGCTGGGGCATATTTCCAGATGCGTAAAAGTGTCCGGGAAGTATGCTGAAGGTAGCCGCTTTCTGCACCCAGTCGAGGACCTTGCCTGCTTCATCGATGAATACGGTCACATAATAGTCTCCGGCGTTCAATGGGGCGTCATGGATCCTGAAACGGACCTCGCGTGATTCCGAGCCGGTGGATATGTTCTTGCCGACAAGAGAATTAGAGAGGAAGGCGATTCGATTGGAAAGGTTGTTATCTATCCCGAGGGCGATAGTGATGTCGGATACCTTCGGGTCCTTCAGTTCATAGCGGAGGGCGATAGTGAAGTCCTTGCCCGCAGAAATGCTGTTTGCTTCGGATCCTTTTTCATCGAGTATGCGGATATCTGAGACCCGGAGGCTGCCGTCGCCGCGCCTGTCGGTCCGCCCGCTTATATCGAAACCTGCCGCGCTCTGGGCCTTGCGCACATATGCATTGATGACCTCTTGGGTTTCGCCTATCATAGCCACGGTGCCGTGCTCCAAGAGTATGCATTTCTGGCAGAGCGTCTGTATCGCCCCCATGTTGTGGCTCACGAAGAAGATGGTGCGGCCCTCATTCTTGGTGATCTCATCCATCTTGCCGAGGCACTTCTTCTGGAACTCGCTGTCGCCGACCGCGAGGACCTCGTCGATGATCAGGATGTCGGGCTCCATGTGCGCCGCCACCGAGAAGGCGAGGCGGACATACATGCCGCTCGAATAGAATTTGACCGGTGTGTCCAGGAATTTTTCCACGCCTGCGAAGGCGACGATCTCATCGAACTTGCGGGCTATCTCAGCGCGCTTCATGCCGAGAATGGCTCCATTCAGGAATATGTTCTCGCGGCCAGAGAGTTCCGGGTGGAAGCCTGTTCCGACTTCGAGAAGGGATCCGACGCGCCCGCGCAGAATGACTTCGCCCTCCGTCGGCGGGGTGATCTGCGAGAGGATCTTGAGGAGAGTCGATTTGCCTGCGCCGTTCGCGCCGATGACGCCGATGACTTCGCCGCGCTTCACTGTGAAGTTCACGTTCTTCAGGGCCCAGAATGCCTCTTTCTTTTCCATGCCAGCGGCACTGCGCAGGCGCCGTGCCAAGAACGCGAATGGCTTCCTGGCTATTCCGGCAAGGACATCGCGCAGAGCGACATATCCGCCGCGCATATGGGCGATGTCATATTTTTTGCCGAGATTCTTTACTTCTATGATTGGTTTTTCCATGGATGTGGTGGACGCTGTGGGGCTATATGACATCGGCGAAGTACCGCTCGGTCTTCTTGAAGTACATCAGGCCGATGACCAAGAGCACCATGCCGGCTATGAACGAGGTCAGGATGAGCATCCAATTGATCGGCGTCGTGCCGAGAAGCGCGGCGCGGGCGCTCTGGATGACTCCCATCATCGGATTAAGTGCAAGTATCTTGGAATATTTTCCTGCAATGGATGCGGGATAAATGACCGGCGTCACGAAGAGAAGTATCTGGATGAAGAATGGCAGGGCGTATCTGACATCGCGATATTTTACATTCACGGCCGAAAGGAGGAGGCCGAGGCCGATCGCCGCGATGAACGTGAGGGCCAAGAGGACGGGCAAGATGAGGAGGCCGCTGAGGTGCGGCGCATATCCGTAGTAGATCATGAGGCCGACCAGGATGAGGGAGGAGATGGCGAAGTCGACGAACTTCGTGATGACGGAAGATATGGGTAGGATGAGGCGGGGGAAATAGATCTTGGTGATGATGGATTTGTTGGCGAGGAGGGAGTTGCTCGTTTCGCCGAGGGCATCCGAGAAGAACTGCCAGAAGAGGAGGCCGGTATAGACGAAGATGGGATAAGGTACTCCGTCGGACGGGATGTTGGCCAGCCTGCCGAAGAAGAAGGAAAACACCAGCATGGTGACAAGGGGCTGGAGGATGGACCAGAGAACCCCTATGGCCGTCTGCTTATAGCGCACCTTGAGGTCGCGCCAGCTGAAGAAGTACAGGAGCTCCCTGTAATTCCAGAGCTCCTTCAGATCGGAGAGGTGGAACAGCCGCTTCGGGCGGATGACGGTGACTGCCGTGGACATGGCGCTATACTAGCACAATTTGGCCCTATTGTGCTATATTTTCCCAATCATGATTATAAAAAAGACCGCGCGCTTCATCGCCCTCGCCGCTTTATTCCTCATCCCGGTTTTTCCCTTTATCGTCGCTAACTCGTATTATTTCCCATTCATAACAGGAAAGGCGTTCTATTTCCGCATTTTGGTTGAAGTCGCCTTCGCAGCATGGCTCATTCTGGCCTTCATCGATGCCCGATACCGTCCGAGGCTCACCAAGCTCACCATCGCCGTCACTGTGTTCGCCATTGTAACCCTCGTCGCTGACCTTGCAGGCGTCAATCCGCTCCGCAGCCTCTGGTCGAACTTCGAGCGCATGGAAGGCTGGATGACCATCATCCACCTCTGGGCATTCTTCATCGTCTCTTCCAGCGTATTCGGCTCAAGCGAAGAGGGAAGGCGCTCATGGCATCAGTACCTCAACATCGAGCTTGTGGTCGCTGTCATCGTCGGTGCATACGGATTCGCTCAGCTCTTCGGCTGGGCTGCCATCCACCAGGGTTCGACGCGCATCGATGCCTCTCTCGGCAACGCCGCCTACATGGCTGTCTACATGCTCATCAATGCCGGCATCGCGGCCTACATGTATTTCGTAGCGCGTGCGAATAAGATCGCCAACGCAGGCTTCCTGGCGTGGCTCTACCCGATCCTCGCTATTGCGTTCGGTTTTGAAGTATTCCAGACCGCCACTCGCGGTACCATTCTCGGCCTCGTCGGCGGCGTGCTTCTCGCTCTCTTCCTGTATGCGGTTCTCGGCAAGAATGAGCCTCGCAAGCGCCGCATCTCCGCAGGAACAGCCATCGCCGTGATCGTGCTCGTGGCCATCGGCTTCTGGTCAGCTCGGAACACGAAGTTCGTTCAGAACAGCGAAGTCCTCGGCCGTCTCGCCAACATCTCCTGGAATGAGACGAAGACGCAGGCCCGCTCGTATGTATGGCCGATGGCCCTCACCGGTTTCAGCCAGCGCCCGGTCCTCGGATGGGGCCAGGAGAATTTCAACTACGTCTTCAACGCCAATTACAATCCGAAGATGTGGAGTCAGGAACAGTGGTTCGATCGCGCCCACAGCGTGTATCTCGATTGGCTGACTGCGTCCGGACTTGTCGGTTTGCTTGCCTATCTCGCCTTATACGTCCTTTTCCTCACGGGCGTTTGGAAGTCTTCCCTTACTGTCGCCGAGAAGAGCGTTCTTACCGGATTGCTCGCAGGCTATGCCATCCACAACATCTTCGTGTTCGATAACCTGGCCAGCTACTTCCTCTTCTTCACGCTCCTCGCGTTCGTCGACTCTCTCAGGCCGGGCAGGGAGATAGCATGGATGAGCCGCGCTTCGGTATCGCCTGAGGCTGTGGAATATATCGCTACGCCCATAGTCGTCGTCGCTCTTGTCGCGGTGCTGTATGTGTTCAATGTCCGTCCGATGCAGGCGAACACCCAGCTCATATCGGCCCTTCTCTCATGCAGCGGCCCTCAGCCTGATCCGACCCTGTTCCAGAATGCGCTCGGCGTCAATGCATACGTTGCCAATCAGGAGACCCGCGAGCAAGCCATGTCATGCGCGCTCTCGGTGATCAACCAGCAGCAGATCCCGAGCCCGACCAAGGAAGCTTTCTATGAGCTCTCGACCAAGTCCATAGACGATCAGATAAAGGTTACTCCGAATGATGCTCGCGTCTACGCGCTCGCCGGCTCCTTCTATGATTCCATCTCGCAGTTCGATAAGGGCGAAGCTCTTCTGGTCACGGCCCACAAGCTCTCCCCGGCCAAGCAGACCATCGACCTCGAATTGGCCAACAGCTATATCAATACAGGCAGCGCCGACAAGGCGATCGCCCTTCTTGCTCCGGCATATGAAGCCGCACCGGATAACACGCAGGTCGCAAGCGTCTACGCTCTCGCGCTCATAGTCGCAGGCAAAGAAGCCCAGGCTCATCAGCTCTTCGGAGATGACCGGACCATATTCGAGACGCCGGCGATGGCCCAGGCATATATGTACCTGAATCAGTACGCCAAGGCGATCGCTATCGACCAGTCGCTCCTCCTCGCGAATCCGACCGATCTGAATCTCGCGGTTGCTCTCGCTCAAGCCCAATACAAAGCCGGCATGATCGCCGCGTCTGTAGCGACCCTCCGCCAGGCGGAAAAGGATCACCCTGAATACAAGACCCAGATAGAGGCGGCCATAGAGCAGGTGCAGTCGGGCAAGTAAGGCAAAACGGGCAGGTATTCAGCCCTACATTCCATAACGCAAAAGGCCGCCGAGGGCGGCACTTTGCGTAGACATTTTTGGAGAGTGCCCGCACTGGGTACTCACATTGTGTAGTATATCACCGCGCTTGTCAGGGTCAATACACGAGGTATACTAATCCGTAGATTGCACCAAGCGATGGCGACGGCTGTACTCACATTATATTTAGACATATTATTTGGAGCTCGCACCCGTCGCCATCAGTTGGCGCAATTAGACAGACCTGTAGTCCCAATCACGGCGCGCCAACATCCTTATATGAAAATACAGGAGAATATTTCCTTGGGTCAGTATACGACCTTCCAGATCGGCGGACCGGCGCGGTTTTTTTGTAATGTAACGACGGAGGACGAGCTGGCACAGGCGGTCAAGTTCGGCAAGAAGAACCGGCTGCGCTTTTTCATTCTAGGCGGCGGATCGAACGTCCTCATCTCCGACGAAGGGTATCCCGGCCTCGTCATAAAGATCGAGCTCAAGGGAGTCGAGTACAAGAAGAAGGGATCGGCTGTCATCGTTTCTGCCGCGGCAGGCGAGCTCTGGGACGAGCTGGTCGCATCGGCTGTCGAGCGAGGCCTCTATGGCATCGAGAATCTTTCGGCTATTCCCGGGACAGTCGGCGCCGCCCCTGTCCAGAATATCGGCGCATATGGCATGGACGTCTCGAGTTCGGTATACAAGGTGCGCGCCTTCGACCGCAAGACCATGAAATACGTCGAGCTCTCGAACGAAGAATGCTGCTTCGCATACCGCGACAGCCTCTTCCTTCAGGACCGAAGGCGCTACATAATCACCCGCGTTGATTTCAAGCTCACGACCAAGGGGAAGGTCAATATAAAATACAAAGATGTCGCCGCATATTTTGCCTCTCGCAAGCCGCCGATGTCCGAGCCGACCCTTTCGGATGTCCGCGACGCCGTCATCGATATCCGATGGAACAAGCTTCCCGACTGGAAGAAGTGGGGGACAGCAGGATCCTTTTTCAAGAACCCCCTTGTTTCGGGACGGAAATTCAAGCAGCTTCAGAAGAAATACCCCGGCATCGTCGGCTATCCCGAGCCGGATGGCCGAGTCAAAGTCGCCCTCGGCTGGGTGCTCGACAATATCTGCGAGGTCAAAGGCCTTTGCCATGACGGCGCCGCGGTCTACGAGAAGCAAGCCCTGGTCATCGTGGCGAAGCCTGGAGCAAAAGCAGGCGAAGTGGTCAATCTGGCAAAAGAGCTCATGAAGCGCGTCAAAGAGAAAACAGGCATACAGATCACGGGAGAAGTGGAGTGGGTGAACTAGCAAGTTCACCTACTGGGTCAATTAGTAAATTTATGGCCGTGTAGGCCTAATTATGGTAGAGTGGCCAGCATGTCATTCCTAGATAAATTTCGTGGAAATTCGCATACCCGCGGCGTCAGCAAGTTCGATCCTGCCGTCGCGAACATCAATAAGCTTGAAGCAGGCGTTCAGGCTTTTTCTGATGCGGATCTGAAGGCAAAATCTGCTGCATTCAAGGCCAGGCTCGCCGGAAAGACCCGCGAAGAAGAAAAAAAGATTCTCGCCGAGATCCTGCCTGAAGCATTCGCATTGGTGCGAGAAGCGGGGCGCAGGACTCTCGGGCAGAGGCACTTCGACGCCCAGCTCATCGGAGGCATGGTCCTCGATTCCGGAGCCATCGCCGAAATGAAGACGGGTGAGGGAAAGACCCTCGTTGCGACCCTGCCCGCATACCTCAATGCGCTTTCCGGCCGCGGCATCCACATCGTGACCGTGAACGACTATCTTTCCCGCCGCGATGCGGCATGGATGGGTCAGGTATATGACGCACTCGGCCTTTCTGTGGCCGTCATCAATCACGAATCCTCCTTTATATACGATCCGAAGCACACTGCGGCAGCTGCCGAGAGCACCGAGGAGCTCGACAAGAAGCGCGACGAGACAGGCTCATTCAAGGTCGTCCATGAATTCCTGCGACCGGTCACGCGCCGCGAAGCATACGATGCCGATATCACATATGGCACCAACGTCGAGTTCGGCTTCGATTATCTGCGCGACAACCTCGAATATTCTCCTGATCGGCTGCGCCAGCGCGAATTCAACTATGCCATTGTGGACGAAATAGACTCGATCCTGATCGACGAGGCTCGCACCCCGCTTATCATCTCCGCACCTACGCGCGATGCCGAAGGCACATACAAGCAGTTCTCCTCGCTCGTATCGCCATTCATCGCCGAGACCGACTATACCGTCGACGAAAAGCGCAAAGCCATCACGCTCACGGAAAGCGGCATCGAGAAGGCCGAGAAGGCATTGGGCATAGACAATATATATACGGACAAGGGCATCAAGTTCGTGCATCATCTCGAGACGGCCATCCGCGCCAAGGCCCTGTATCACAACAACAAGGAGTACGTCGTGAAGGGGAATGAGATCGTGATCGTGGATGAATTCACGGGCCGTCTCCAGCCGGGCCGCCGCTGGTCAGAAGGCTTGCACCAAGCCATTGAAGCCAAGGAAGGCGTGACGATCCAGCAGGAATCGCGCACATATGCGTCCATCACATATCAGAATTTCTTCCGCATGTATCCGAAGCTTTCGGGCATGACGGGAACTGCCGCGACTTCGGCCGAGGAATTCTTCAAAGTGTACGGTCTCGACGTCTTCACCGTCCCGACCAACAAGCCGGCCAAGCGCCTCGACAGGATAGATCAGATCTTCCGCACCGAAGCGGGCAAATTCAAGGCCATAGCCCGCACCGTAAAGGAGCTTCATGCCAAAGGCCAGCCGGTTCTGATCGGCACAGTTTCGATCGAGAAGAACGAGCTCCTGTCGCAATTCCTGAAATCAGAAGGCATACCCCACACCATACTCAACGCAAAGGCAGAATACGCTGAACGAGAAGGCGAGACCGTCGCACAGGCAGGCAAGAAAGGGGCCGTCACCATCGCAACCAACATGGCGGGCCGCGGCGTCGACATCAAGCTCGGCGGCTCGCCGAACACCCAGGAATCATACGAGGATGTGAAATCGATCGGAGGCCTCTTCGTTCTAGGCACCGAACGCCATGAAGCGCGCCGCATCGACAACCAGCTCCGCGGCCGATCCGGCCGCCAGGGCGATCCGGGCGAGACTCAGTTCTTCGTGTCGCTCGAGGACCAGCTCATGCGCATCTTCGCTTCGGATATGCTGAAGTCGATGATGGGCAAGCTCGGCATGCCCGAGGATGAGCCGATCGAGCACCGCCTCATCTCGCGCGCCATCGAGAGCGCCCAGGAGAAGATCGAAGGCTTCAACTTCGATTCCCGCAAGCACGTCCTTGAATTCGACGACGTCATCAACCACCAGCGCAAGACTATATACCGCGACCGCAGGCAGCTCCTCGTCGGTTCCATCGATGATGTCGAAGCTCAGCTTACCGTCATGCTCGCCGGAGCTGACGACGAGAGCTCGGCCGCGCGCGAGCTGGTAGCCAAGAAGATCGCCGAGTTCGGCCGCGAGCCGTTCCTCCAAGCCATGCGGGTCGTCCTCCTTCAGACCATCGACATGTTCTGGGTCGAGCATCTCGAGGTTATGGACTACACCCGCTCGAGCGTGAATCTCCGCGCATATGGCCAGCGCGACCCTCTCGTGGAATACAAGAAGGAAGGCCTCCGCCTCTATAAGGAAATGCAGGCCGCGGTTCGCGGCCAGGTCGCGAGGATGATCCCGAACATCGTGCCTGTCGTTCAGGGCCAGTCAGCATTCGCCAATCCGAACGCCGCCCAGATCGTCGATCTCAAGGAAGTTAAGGAGAACGCCCAGGCTATAACGGGTGCCGGAGGTGATGCTAACGGAAACACTACAACCAACGGTGTCGTTCAAGGGGGTGCCAACGAGCCAGGCCGCAACGACCCGTGCCCATGCGGAAGCGGCAAGAAATTCAAGAAATGCGGAGCGCTCAATACTCCGGAACATCAGGCATTGATGGCAGGGAAGAAATAATTATGCAAAAATGGTAAATCATATTCCAGAATTATCAGATCTAGCAAAATCTTTTAAACCAGGAGTATACAGGCATTTTAAAGGCGGCTTATATGAAGCATTGATGGTTGGTAGAAACAGTGAGGATCGTGGGCAGGAATTCGTAGTATATCGTTCCGTAGAGAAAGGGCATGTATGGATCAGGCCAATAGGAATGTTTTTTGAAGAAGTGGAAAGAGATGGATATAAAGGGCCTCGTTTTATACTGATTACATAATTCTTACTTATGGCTATCAAACCCGCATGTGATAAGTGCAAGAAGGAGCTTAGTGATTTCGGGGGTATCCTTTTGAGTCCTCCAGATACCGAGAATAAAGTCAGAAAATTTCATCTCTGCAAGGAATGCTATAAGGAGATAGAGAGCGGTCTTGTCTAAATTTTGATGATACAATAGCCGTATGACAACCAAGAAAAATTTCGTTGATTCCATTGGCAAGGCCGCCCGTATGCCGAAGCCAAGCAAGAAAGATATGGCGAACGGAAAGCGATCCCGTCCGAGCAAGACCGTAAGCGCCACGCTGAAGCAGAAGCACGCGTCTCATTAGCACTAGCCGCTTTTAAATGTGTCAGCTGATCTATTCGAACAGGTAAGGAAGCATGATTTTTCCGTAGGCTCATCCGCGAGGCGGAGATCATAGACGGCCTGCCGTTCGTCAGGCTTGGGGAAGTCTTGCGATGGAAGAAGCAGAGCGGAAGAGAAAAAGATCAGAAAGACATTGAGCTGATCGAGCGTCATATGAAGCATACAAACTAAGGATTTTTTATTTATGGACACAGATACGAATAAGAAACACAGGGTCGTCGCAGTGTCGGGCGGGTTCGATCCCATCCACATTGGCCATGTCCGCATGTTCGAGGAGGCAAAGAAGCTCGGCGACAGGCTCGTGGTCATCCTCAACAACGACAATTGGCTCATGAAGAAGAAAGGATACGTATTCATGCCTCAGGAAGAGCGAGCGGAGATCATCAGGAATATACGCTGGGTGGATGATGTGGTGATCTCGAGCCATCCGGAAGGCGCCCAGGATATGAGCGTTGCGTCCGAATTGAGGGCGCTGAAGCCTGACATATTTGCCAATGGCGGCGATAGAAAGGAGGATAATACGCCCGAGGGCATCGTCTGCAAGGAATTGGGCATAGAGCCAGTGTATGAGATTGGCCGGGGCGGCAAGGTCCAATCGAGCTCCTGGCTCATAGGCAAGCTCGGTTCCAAATAGCGGCGCGTTTTCGCTCAGATTTAGCAAACGCGGCCGTACTGTGATATCGTGTTGAAACTATGGCATTCGTCGACGAACTACAATTTCATGCGCTCGCCGGAAAGGGCGGGGACGGCGTCGTGCGCTGGATCCATGAAAAGGGGAAGGAATACTCTGGCCCGGGCGGCGGCAATGGCGGCCGCGGCGGCGATGTATTCGTGCGCTCGGTCCGCGATATAAATGTCCTTGCGCGCCACAAGTCCGTGAAGGAATTCGCGGCGAGGGATGGCGAAGCGGGACAGAACTTCAACCGCCAGGGAGGCGCCGGGGATGACTGCTATATCGATCTGCCCATCGGCGCTATCGTGACCAACCTCGTGACCGGCCGCGTCATCGAGCTTGTCGAGGACGGCCAGCTTTCCAAGATCCTGCATGGCGGCCGCGGCGGCTTGGGCAACCAGTATTTCAAAGCTTCGACGAACATCACTCCGCAAGAGTCGACTCCGGGAATGGCAGGCGAGGAGGCAGACTTCAAAGTCGAGCTCAACCTGATCGCCGACGCCGGACTCATCGGCCTCCCGAACGCCGGCAAATCGAGCCTCCTCAATGCGCTCACCCGGGCCAATGCCAAGGTCGGCGCGTACGCCTTTACGACCCTCGATCCGAACCTCGGCGCTCTTCCGGGCGGATATATTCTTGCTGACATCCCGGGCCTTATCGAAGGGGCCGCAGAAGGCAAAGGGCTCGGCCATAAATTCCTGCGCCATGTGAAGCGCACGAAGATCCTTCTGCATCTGGTCTCGCTCGAGAATGAGGACGTCGCCGCTGTCTACATTGGCATCAGAAAAGAGCTGGAGAAATACGGCGACGGGCTCACAGACAAGAAGGAGGTCATCGCCCTCACTAAGACCGATCTTGCGGATGAGGCCACGATCGCCAAAGCCAGAAAAGCGCTTTCAGCATACAATAAAGACATCCTCGACGTGACCATTTTGGATGATGCATCGGTCAAAAAACTGACTGATAATCTGACTCAGCTTCTGCAGAAATCGAAGTCGACAGAGGTCAAAACTGAGGAAGCGGCAGAACAGGAATAGCTCAAAAAGAGCGACACCCCTTCTCGGGGCAGGGGATTCGATACGAGGCTATTTTAATAATGTTTAGTAAGCTTAACCAAGCTTTTCAGCGAGTATTTTGCGTACGACCTCGGGATTGGCGGCGCCTTTCGTGGCCTTCATTGCCTGGCCGATGAGGAATTGGATCGAGGCTGTTTTGCCGGCTTTGTACTCTGCGACCACCTTGGCATTGTCAGCGATCACTTTGTCGATGGCTGGAGAGATGTCCGAGGCGTCGCTCTTCTGGAGCAGATTATTCTTCTCGGCGAGCGAGCGCGGCGAGGCACCTTTTTCCTGCATCATGAGCGTCAGAAGATCCTTCGCCCCGCGCGAAGAGATCTCTCCGGCCGCGATCATGTTCACGAGCCCGGCGAATGCGGCGTGCGAGATGCGCTCGGATGCAGCGTCAGCATCGATGCTCTCTTTTTTGAGGAGGCCGAGATAATCTGAGAGAAGATAATTAGTGGTGAGCTTCACGCGCTTCGGGTCATTCGTATATGCGGAGACGATCGACTCGAAATAGTTCGAGAGGGGAGTGGACTCGGCGAACACCGCCGCCTCTTTGTCGGTCATCGAAAAAACATCCTTGAAGCGATCTCGTCGGGCGGCAGGAAGCTCGGGGAGCTCCTTCGCGAGTGCTTCCCGGGAAAATTCCGGAATGAGAGAGATCTTCAATTTCGGTATATCGGGATCGGGGAAGTAGCGATAGTCATGGGAGCTTTCTTTCGACCTCTGCGAATATGTCTCGCTCGCGGCGTCATCCCATCCGCGGGTTTCCTGGACGACCTTCTCTCCTCGCTCGATGAGTTTGATCTGGCGGGCGATCTCGAACTCGACTGCGCGCTCGACCGAGCGGAACGAGTTCAAATTTTTAACTTCGGTCTTGGTGCCGAACCTGCGGGCCTCCATGTCCTCGGGTGAGGAGACGGAGATATTCGCTTCGACGCGCATCTCACCCTTTTCCATATTCGCTTCGCCGGCCCCGAGCTCGCGGAGAAGCAGCTGAAGCTCTTTTGCGAATCGCACTGCAGATGCCGAGTCATGTATGACCGGCTCGGTCACAAGCTCCATGAGAGGAACGCCTGATCGGTTGAAATTGACGAGGCTTTTTTCGTGGGTGTCATGAGTGGACTGGGCAGTATCTTCTTCCAAGTGCACGCGTTCGATCTTAACGCCTGCGAGCTGGCCGCCCGAGACGAGCGGATATTTGTATTGGCTGATCTGGTAGCCCTTCGGTATGTCGGGATAAAAATAGTTCTTGCGGTCCCATTCCGTGAAGTCCGCGAGCGTGCCATCGACGGCGATGCCGATCTTCAAGACATGCTTGATGGCCTGTGTATTCAAAATGGGAAGAGTGCCTGGGTGGCCAAGGCAAATAGGGCAGATATTGGCGTTCGGCGTCTCTTCGTCGGGATTGTTCCTGCAGGAGCAGAACATCTTTGAAGCGGTCTTCAGTTCGGCATGGATCTCAAGGCCGATAGTGGGCACGAATTTCATATATATAGTATAGCAGAAGAGCCCGTAAAAATCAGCCTGAATGCATCCGAGAAAGGTCTTGATTGAGCCGTATCTCGGATGGTCAAGCAATAGGCGATCTAATTCTCCAAATGCCGCACCTCTAGCTTCTTCGGGCCTTTGATCTTTCGTACAGGGGCAGCTGCAGGTGCGCTATAGCTCATAGATTCCATAAGCTTTTCGACTTCCTCTCGCTTATATACGCGGTAATTGTTCATTGGGTGACGAAGTGCCTTTAATTTCCCTTTCTTGTCCCAATTACGCAGGGTTAGCGGAGTGACCCCAAGAATTTGTGCTGCTTTTTTGATGCTGATCAGCTTCGTGTCGTTTGTCATGAATGAATTATAGCATTAATAAACCTTACTAAAGCATAATGCAATTATATCATTGTTAAGCTATTTGTAACTATGTTTAGTAAGGTTTAAAATTTTGCATTAAAATTCAGCATATGTGAATTCCAAATATGTAAGGTGAATTTGTTCTGGGACTACTAATTCAAGTGAAGCATCGCTTGGCTCTATCTATAAAGTCTATGGTCTGAATCATCGGATAAAATATTTTAAAAATTCTCTTATCCCCAACGACATTGTATGCAATAGAACGTATACTATACCCAATGAAGAGTTCTATTTCCGTCAATGGCCGTCAATATATCTCGGCATCTCGTGCATCCGAGATAACGAAATACTCCAGAGATTACATCGGCCAGCTTTGCCGTGCCGGAAAGGTCCCAGCAACTATGGTTGTGCGCTCATGGTTCGTTGATCTCGATGCCCTTATAACATATAAGGATATAACCGAGCGAAATCTCAGGGCATATAATCAGGGTGCTGTGGCTGCTGGGATTGGTGCAGGAAGTGCGGTTGCCGCGCCTGTCATATTGAGCTCAGGATCTTCATACGAATATTCTTCTGATCCTCGACCTCTTCTCCCTCAATTGCAGAAGAAAGAATCAAGCGTCGTATTCCCAAGCACGCTTAAGGCATCCTCACCACTACGCTCGCCGTACGTTTCTGCTTCTCGTCCTTCTCGTGAGAATAGTCCTCCTGATACTCGTGGAACCGGGACGCGTTCCAAGGCGATGACCATGGCAGCTTTTTTTGTATTGCTCGGTGCGTCATTCGTATCGGCAGCTTTTCCTGATGCGACATGGAATATGGCTTCAGGCGCCGGCGCTGCTATCGAGAAAGCCATCAGCTCTGCCACGTCGGGAATAGGTTCGGGGATCGCCTCGGGCATATCGTCTCTCACGGGCGCGAATGCCGGTACGGATCTCCAAGCGACGGATCCCGGGATCGCATCCATAGATGCTTCATCGATGCAGGTCGCCGAAGCTGCAGGTTCAAGCGCGAGCACTGATCCGAATGTCGTTGCGCATATCACTACGAATAACACGGCATCCGCTCTCGGCTCGTGGCTGTCGTCGGCGAGCCAAACTGTCGCTACAGCGATCAGGCATTTCCTCGGCATCGGAGACGGGACTCCGGGCGCGAATACATTCGTGACCAACAACGCCCCGGCGACCACGACTTCGGTGGTCTATGTCTACAGGGAAACACCTGCGCCCGCTCCGGCGCCTACGCCGGTTGTACCGGCACCGGCACCTGCTCCAGCCCGCGTTCCAGCCGCTCCTTCTATAGTGTATGTCCCTTCATCGTCAGGAGTTTCAGCCGGCCGGGTATCTTCTTTGGAAAATAGCGTTGCGCTTCTGTCGGATCAGGTCGGACTGCTCCAGGAATTCGATACGGACCAAAAGGCGTACATCACGCGGGTTGTCGGCGAAAGCATCTCGAATGCATTTCGCGGAGTCACATTGGGAGGAAGCACGACCGTCATCAATAATAGCGGCGGAGGCGGTTCCGGATCTGTCACATCGGTCGATGTTTCTGGCGACACTACCGGCCTCACATTCTCGGGCGGCCCTATCACGACATCAGGCACGCTCACGATGTCAGGCGTTCTTGGCGTGAATAATGGCGGTACGGCAATGGCCTCGGCGCCTGTATATGGAGAGCTCCTCGTTGGAAATGATTCCGGCGGCTATAGCCTCATGGCCACATCCACGCTGGGACTGGGCGGCTCTTCAGGAACGGTTTCTTCCGTACAGGCTTCCGGCGGCACGACGGGCCTCACATTCTCGGGCGGTCCCGTCACGACATCAGGCACGCTCACGCTCGGCGGCAAGCTCGGGGTCCCAAGCGGCGGCACGGGCTGGAGCTCCATCCAGTCGGGTGCTCTTTTATATGGCAACGGCTCCAGCGCTCTTTCCACGACCTCCGCCGGCACGGCTGGCCAGGTCCTCGCGCTCCTGAACGGCGTGCCGACATGGACTGCGACGACGACTGCAGGCACAGGGCTCACATATTCCGGCGGGGCATTCAATGTGAATTCTTCCCAGAGCATCTCCAAGCTGAGCAATCTCGCGGCGAATGGATTCGTGAAGACAAGCGGGGGGGACGGCACGCTTTCAATCGATACCGCCACGTACCTCACAGGCAACCAGACCATAACGCTCTCCGGCGACATATCAGGTTCGGGCACGACTGCGATCACGACCGCATATAACGGCATCGTGCCAGTGAATAAGGGCGGCACGAACATATCCAATCCGACAGCAGCATCGGTCCTTCTCGGATCATACGCAGGCGGCGGATGGCAGCAGCTCGCGACATCATCTCTCGGCCTGCCGACATTCGGCGATGTGTCGACTCAGATCGCCGCATCGACCTTCGGCAAGGCTTGGGAGATCTCAGGAGGCGTCCTCGCTCCCACAACAACGATCGGCGTGCGCGCATCCGGTCCTTTCTTCGCCTCATCGACCGTCATCGCAGACGGGATCGTCACTGCCAATAGCGGCATAAACAGTCTTGGCAGCATAACTGTGACGGGCAGTTCGAATGCGACGGGCAATATCAATGCAGGAAATAATCTTGCGGCTTCCGGAACGCTCGCGATCGCGGGCGCAGGAACATCGACTTTTGCCGGCGGAGTTTCCGCATCACAGGTTTGTCTCTCGGGAAGCCCTACGACCTGTCTCGGCGGATCGGGTGGCGGCACTGGCACCGTCACCTCAGTCGCGACCAACAACGGCCTCACGGGTGGGACGATCACCAATACCGGTACGATCGGTCTCGACCTGACAGGCATTTCAACAAGCAACACTAGCCTTACCTGGAATGGAAGC
>JAQBQT010000020.1 GCA_028286835.1 Candidatus Parcubacteria bacterium | reverse complement strand
AAAGCCCCAGCGGATGGCATCCGTTGGGGCTGTATAGGTGTTTAAGAGCTTGTTTAGACCTGTCTGACCGGTTCCCATGCATCATTCATGGACTTACGTTCATAAATGCGAATATAGGAGTTAGTCTTTTCGGAACGGATACTGAGACGGAGCAATCTCTGCGCCTCAGCCAATGCGGGAAGAACACTCTCATCGATATCCATACCGAGGAAGCGATAAAGATCTGGACCAACCTTGAATGACGTTTTTTCGATAAGCAGCTCCTTGGTTAGTTCATAGAGCGCCTTAGTGCTCGGATCCATTTCAATCGTCTTCTGGAAGCGTTCAAAGAACTCTCCGATAAGCATTTGGGCTTCGCGAGCCATATCGCCTTGGACGATGGTCATCGTGTTTGTCATGGCGACGACACGCCTTAGTCCGTCCGCACTCGTAAAACTGACTTGTGACAGCGGCTTGTTCTTATCATCCAGCAGTCGCGGAAAGATCTGCCTAGTAACATATTCTTCTCTGTTCTTCGAAGCTTGGACGGCGACGTCATTGAGCGAGAAAACCTGTGTGACAATCTCATCAGTCTGCTTACTCTCGCCGTTTTCCTGCTCCTTAAGGGTTGCGAGCTCAGTGCCCAGCTTCACACGCTCTTCATGCACTTCTACGATACGAGCTCTAAGCGCATCCCTCTCTTTAGTCAGTTCAACAGACCTAACGTCCCAATTCGAATCGACCTTTGCCCGTAAAGTCTGATGTTTCTTCGTTCCAAACGTTTTAAGCCGAGCAAGCTGTCTGGCAGCATCGCGAAACGCCCGATTCTCTTTGGTCCATTTTGCGCGGGATCTGGCTTCAAGTTTTTTGAGCTTTTCTTCTTCTTTTTTCTTTTGTGCTCCTTGGCGCTCAAGAGCCTTGATACGAGTTTTAAAGTTCATGCAATCCTATTCAGTTTTCAATTTAAACCGCGAATCCTGCGCGGCATGGGGTATGGATCACATGTCCATTTCCGATACGACCGTACCATAAATTATCGGAATTGACTAGACCTCGTATAAAAAATATCTTACCAAGAGCTCTGTAATGTCATTACACAACTGTGAGTATCATAAGCAAAGTGAGCATACTATTATGCGAGGGGGTAAATAAAACCCAACTGGTGACCCTACGGGGAATCGAACCCCGATTTAAGGCTTGAGAAGCCTCCGTCCTAACCGTTAGACGATAGGGCCATACGAACGCTCTGCGGACACCGGCTGCACTGCTCCTGAAACGCGATAAAACACACTATACGTTGATTTTCGGGCTTTTTCAAGCCTTTTCAAGCCATTCCCGCTCTTGGCGCACTAAAAGCTCCCTGGCGCGTTCCGGGGCCGCCAAGAGGGCCTGGGACGCCCGCTCCATGCGCACGGATTGGGAGCCTTTGACCAGAATGACATCCCCGGCTTTGGCTATGGACTTCACATATTCGCCGGCCTCTAGAGCCGTATCGAAGGACTTCACTACCCCTGCCGACATGCCGTTTTTCACTGCTTCTTCTGCAGTGTACCGAGATCGCTGACCCACCGTGACAAGGACGCTTGCCGTATCCGCCGCTTCTTTGCCGATCTTGCGGTGCTCGTCGCCCGCGTACTTGCCGAGCTCCATCATGTCGCCGAGGACGGCGATCCTCGAACCGCTTCCCTGCATGCTCTTCAGGGTCTCGAGGGCCACCGACGCGGCATCAGGCGAAGAATTGTACGTGTCGTCTATGAGTGTCGAACCATTCACGCCTGATACGATATTCATGCGGCCGCGAGGAGCATCGTATGCCGACAGCGACCGGGCGATGGAAGCGGGATCAATATTCCTGACCTTGCCGACTGCTGCAGCTGCAAGGAGCGGGTACAGATATGCCCGGCCGAGAATGCCCTGGACGGATACTTGATCCCCCTGCACTTCTTGTCCTGCCGCACCCATGACGAGCCTGAATGTTATGCCCGTCGGCACGCCGCTTTCATACGACGTCATAAAATCAGCCGCGCGCACCGTCGCGGTTTCATTCAGGCCGAATGAAACGACCGAAACGCCCTTGTCTTTCACCCTCTCCGCTATGGACATGACCTTGTCGTCATCGCCGAACAGGATGACGGTGCCTCCCGGCTTCACCGCTTCGGCGAGCGAAGCCTTTTCCTCGAACACTTCCTCAGGCGAATTGAAAAATTCCACGTGGACAGGAGTGCGGCTCACTCGTGTGATGACCGCTATGTCCGGCCTGAGCCATCGGGCGACACGCTTGATGTCACCGGGATGGTCTGCGCCTATCTCGAGGACGAGACAATCCGGATATGCAGGGCGCTTCAATGCAAGGACAAGCTTCAGGCCTGCAATGACGTTATCGAACCAGGCGCCGATATTGCGCCAAGCATTCGGCACACCGATGATTGTGAGCGGCAAGCCTATCTCGCTATTGAAGCTCTTCTCGCTCTTGCGCACGAATGTTGGACCGGCCGCTTCGCCGCTTCCACCCACCGCGCTCTTCCCCCTCAGCACCTCATATATAGCGTCCTTGGTCGAAGTCTTGCCGACGCTTCCTGTGACACCGATGATGAACGGCTTGTAACGCGCAAGAATGAGACGGGACTCCATTGTGAGGATCCAGAACAGTATTTTTTTGATTGATTGCATGAATGGGGCGTCGCGGGAATGCGGGATCCTACCGGTCCGGGGAGACGTTGTAGTAGTTTAGAAGAAAGGTCGTCAGCTCGTCAAACGGCTTGGTCAGCGTTTCGGAGGCGTAGAGCGCCCCCTTCGGCTCGACTTGGTAGAGGAATATCAGGAATTTCGGGTTCTGCGCCGGGAAGAAACCGAAGAACGAGTGGAGATATCTGTCATGGTAGTAGCCGCCGTTCACCAGATCGGCTATCTCGGCCGTGCCTGTTTTGGCGCCGATCGAGTAGTGCTCTTTCTTTATGGCGCCATTCGCGAGCTTAGTGTCGACAACGGTCACAAGCATCTTCTTCACGGCATCGATGGTCTCCGGCTTGAGGAGCGGACCGACCTTGTTCGGCGTGACCTTCTCGGTGGTGCCGTCCGTATAGTTGATCTGCCTCACAACGTGCGGCGTAATGAGATATCCGCCATTGGCCAGAATGGAAAGCGAACGGGCCATGGAGATCGGAGAAACGGCGTAGCCTTGCCCGTACGAAGCCACGGCGATATCGATGTCGGTCGGCGCGCGCATCTTCTTCGTGAGCGGACTGCCCTCGTTCGGCAGGTCTATATTGCTCTTGTCCCCGAAGCCGAACTTGAAGAAATAATCCGAATACGTCGAGGCGCCGGTCTTGAGAGCGATGGTTGCCGCCCCGATATTCAATGACTGCGAAAGGATCTCCTGCATGGGAATCACCCCGCGGGCTTTGCCGTCGAAGTTGCAGATCTTCTTTGTGTTGAGCGTCATGCAGCCTGTGTCGTTATATGTGGAATTCGCCTTCTCCGCCCCGCTATCAAGGGCGATGGCCATGGTCAAAGGCTTCATGATAGAACCCAATTCGTATACGTGCTCGACGAGCGGGTTCGAGAATGTGGAGACGAGCTTCACCGCGCCCGTGTTGTTCGGATCGAATGTTGGAAGCGATGACATGGCGACGATTTCGCCCGTCGAAGGATCCATGATGACGCCGCCGATCTCCTTCGGGTGCCAGATGGCGCTCGTCTGTTCGAGCATCTTCTCGAGATAGCGCTCCACGGTCGGCTCGATGGTCGTCACGATGTCGCCCTCCTTCTTGGTGCCGAAGGCCGCGCTCGAGATGCCTGCAAAAAGCTGAGCGAATATATTGGCCGTCGATCCGACGGTCGGACGCAACAGGACGTCATTGAATGAGCGCTCCAGGCCGTACTTGCCTGAGACCGTGCTCGAGGCAGCGTCTTGGCCGATGATGCCGAGCTCGTGAGCTGCCAATGCGCCGCCCGGATATGAGCGCCATGTCTCCTTGGATGTGAGAATGCCCGGAAGTCCGAGCCCCGAAATGGATTGGGCCACTGCGGGATCTATCTTATGCGCCAGCTCTTCATACGGATCATTCGGCTTGGCCGCCTTGGCCATGAATGAGGCGCGATCAAGCGGTATGTAGTGTGTAAGTGCCTCATAGGTCGCTGCCGCGTCGCGGACGAGCTTCGGATTCATGTACACCAAAGAACCGCTTCCGAGAGTGGCCGCGGCAGTTTCAGTCCCATCTTTGCCGGAAAAGCTCGAAAAGAAGATTGTGCCGCGGTCATAGATATTCGCGGCCGGCTTAGCATATTGAGAGCGAGCCTTTGCGGAGTAGGTGTCGCCATGGACGATCGACGTCGAGTAAAGAGACGAGCCAAGAACGCAGGCGGCCACGAAGATGGCCCCGAGCATGAGACGCGTTCGTAGTCGCTGTTTAGAGTTCATGGCCGCGTGCCGCCAAAGTGCCAAACGTGGCGGTAGAAGCGGTACGAGGGATGTACACGGAGACCGAGCCCTGCGTCAGGCCATATGCCGAAAGAGAATCGGGCGTAACGGCGCTGCTCAGATCGAGATAGCGCGCATCAAGGCTGCCGACAGAGCTCGCAAGGGCAGACGTCTGCTTCTGGATGCTCTGGAGGGCGATAGTATGAGAAACAACGCTATACACATTCACGGTGTAGAAGACGGCGGCCAAAACGCAGGCGCCGATAAAAGTAAGAGCGATGAGCGCCCTGTATTGGTGAGCGTATGTATAGGTCTGTGCAATAGCTTTGGTCATGTGTTTTCTTGGGTCTTTTGTAAAATTCGTAATTTTGCGCTGCGGGATCGTGGATTCTCGGCAATTTCCTGTGCCGTGGCAGTGATGGGCTTCTTCGTCATAATGATGCCTCCTTTGTCCGCCATCTCCTTAAAGAGGACTTTGACGATGCGGTCTTCTAGCGAATGGAACGAGATGACAGCGATGCGTCCATTCGGGTTGAGCCTGGCGAAGCCTGCATGAAGCCCTTCCTTGAGAGCCGCTAGCTCGTCATTCACGGCGATCCTCAAGGCCTGGAATGTCTTCGTGGCCGGATGGATCTTGAGCGGCTTGCCTCCGCGCTTGAATGGGATGGACATCTTCACTATCTCGGCGAGCTCGTGCGTGGTCTCGATCGGCTTCTTCTCGCGGTAGACCACGATGGCTTTGGCGATGCGGCGCGCGTATCGTTCTTCACCGTATGCGAAGATGACATTCGCGATATCTTCCTCCTTCCATCCATTTACGATGCTCTGAGCGGTGAATGGCGCCTTCGCCGGATCACCCATGGTCATATGGAGAGGCTCGTCTTTCTGGAATGAGAATCCCCTGCCCGATGATTCAAGCTCGTCCGATGAGATGCCAAGATCGAGAAGGATGAAATCGACTCCGGACACATCATGCTTGTCGAGGACGTCGGCGAGCTTCCGAAAATCGGCATTCTCGATGATAACCTTGCCGGCCTTGCCCTTGAGAGTCTTCTCAGCGCGGGCGATGGCCGTCGGATCCTTATCGAGGCCGATCACATTGATCTCGCCTTTAAACGCCTTCGCCAGGGCAAGTGCATGTCCTGCGCCGCCGAGCGTGCCGTCGAGATACCAGAGCGGCTGCGTGGCTTTTCGGTGCGAACCGATCGGTCCCGCAGGCCCCGCCATCGTCGCGGCGTCGACTACTTCATGTAAAAGAACCGGTATGTGTATGCTTTCCATCTAGATCATGCCAGCCTGAGATAATTTCTCGGCCAGGGCGTCGGCTTTATTCTCGACCTCCTTGGAATATGCATCCCAGGTAGCCTCGTCCCAGATTTCGACTCGATCGCGGACTCCTATGAAAACGACTTTCGTCTGGAGCTTCGCTCGCGTACGCAAATGATCCGGAATAAGCATGCGGCCTGCAGCGTCCACTTCCACTTCGACCGCCATACCCAAGAGGTACCGGTTGAGGCTTCGGCTATCGGCTTGCAACATCGAACCTTCCTTCCCTGACAATCGTCCTGAGATCGTCTCCCACTCTTTGGCGGTAAACACAAAGAGGCAGGAATCGAGCCCAGGAGTCACCACCACGTTCTTCCCCATTTCCTTGCGGAACTTGGACGGGAGAGACAGGCGATTCTTGTCATCGATCGTATGAGAATATGTTCCGATGAGCATGATCGCTCGTGGGCGAAATGGCTTAGATCAATGAGTTTGATTTTATACCACTTCATCCCACTTGGTGGATATTATATCCCACTTCCCCATTTGGCGCACAAAACAAAGGAGTGGATAACTCTGTGGATAATGAAAAAGAACATGGAAAAATAGACTTTTCGAGATAGCGGTGCTAGATTTTCAAAAACCCCTGTACCTATGAAATTCAAACCGCTATCTCATGAGGATATGGATTTTATCGTCCTCGTCTCACAATCGCCGTCTCATCCCTCGAATCTCAAATACGTCGGTATGCTCCAGTCAATTGAAGCAAAAGCGATCGCCCGCTTATTTATCGGGCAAAAGGACAGTTTCATCCGCCAAGAACTGCCGCAAATCGATGACACTCTTTGGAAAGACATCAAATTTGCATTCAAAGAATTAGATAGATTAGCTCAGGCACGGAAAAAAGAGCATAATGCGCACGCAAGGATGGGATATATAGAACATACATAGAACAGTAGAGCAAAGCGCCCGAAAGATCGGGTGCTTTTTATTTTCTGCACTCTATATCACATCCTTTTGAATAAATAAAAAACCCGTCCAAAATAATAGACGGGCGTTAATGCCTCACATAGCGGCCAATTGGAGTGCCGCAGGTGCCTTTACTGATCGTTGTGATCTTACGAGATTTTCCAATTCGATCATGAACTTCCATACTTCCATATTCAATGCTCTGAGCTTTACTGGTTCGAGAATATATTTGGGAAAAGAGCTCATGAATGTTACTCCATGTTCTTCCCTCGGGACCTTACCCAAGATGAATCTATATCCTTCGATGATCTCTTGAAGCTGCGGGCCCATGGCCCACATAACGAGTCCTATCTCATGAAGGAAATCCCTTTCGAATCTAAGTTTTTCCTTCTCACGCTCCAAAACACGATTGCAGTACAGGTGCATGCGCGCTATTTTCTGACTTTTGGTTTTAGTTGTCAGAAAGCGGATCGCTTCCCAAGAAAATGAAGCGCTATATGCCCTCTTGTATTCGCGAGTGAGAGCACGAATGACCGGCGTAAACCCACGGATCTCATCGAACGGGATGCTGACGATCTGTATTTCAAAGGGCGGCATAAGTGCGAGCCAATGCTCAGGTATGCGCTTGTATGCCCTGGTCACTAAATGGCCGATACCACTCTGGCCTAGAACAGAGTCTTGCGTGAATACCATAAATCATCCTTTGTTAAAGGTGGTGCTGTTGTGAATTTACAAAAAACTAATTTACACTATATAACCATATATTCGACGGTTGGTAAATCGTCTGCTCTAACAGATAAATAAAAACAGCCTGTCAGGACATCGAGTCGAGACAGGCTATGCTTTTTTATTGGAGTGAGACTATCGCCTCTCGCTTTCCTGTGACAGGCATGCCAAGCCTACGACTATCACAACAAAGGTCCAAAGAAGAATTTCCATTGGGATGTCCTCTATATATGACCAGATTTAAGAACAGGGGTACACGTCAATAGTACGCCTCATTCATATAAATAACAATGCTATTTCTTCGGCCTCATCAAAGGGAAAAGCTGCGTCTCGCGCAACGGCTTCCCCGCAAGCGTAGCGAACAAGCGGTCGCCGAAACCGAAACCGCAGGTAGGCGGCATGCCGTGCTCGAGCATCTCCACGAATTCATAGTCGGGCATCATGGCTTCCTTGTCGCCACCTTCGAGGAGCTTCTGCTGGGCCTCGAAGCGCGTGCGTTGATCGATAGGATCATTGAGCTCGGAATATCCTTTGCCTATCTCGCTTCCTGCGAGGAGGACCTGGAACATCTGAACGCTCTCTGTGCCTGGAATTGCTTTCGCGAGAGGCCCGATGATGGCCGGATGATTGACCAGGAATGCAGGACCCGAGATATTCTTGCGGCAGTGCTTCCACAATGAGTCGATGAGCCGCTCGCGATTCGAGCCATCGTATGTGACCTTGAGGTCGGCAAGCGCCTTCATCATGTCTTTCTCCGAGGCTGCTGCGATGTCGACCCCTGTCTGCTTCTTGATCTCAGCCGAATAATCTATCTCCTTCCATTCATCGGCAAGATCGAATGAGTGCCCCTTCACGTCGAACTTCGTCGTGCCGAAGACTTCCTTTGCGATGGTGCGATAGAGCTCCTGGACCAGCTTCATGCCGTCTCGGTAGTCGGCATATGACCAGTAGAATTCGAGGTTCGTGAATTCCTGGGCATGCTCGGGGCTGGTGCCTTCGTTGCGGTATGCGCGGCCGATCTCGAATGTCTTTGGGAAGCCTGCGGCCATGAGCCTCTTCTGCCAGAGCTCGCCGACCGAGATGCGCAGGAATACATCCATATCATAGTCGTTGTGGTGAGTGACGAACGGACGGGCTTCTGCTCCGCCTGTCGTGACCTCGAGAGTCGGCGTCTCAACTTCGAGAAAATCCCTCTTCTTGAAAAACTCGCGGGAAACGTCCCAGAACTTCGCACGCTTCCTGAAAAGGTCGCGGCTTTCCGGTTCCATTATGAAATCCAGATATCGCTTGCGGAGGCGCTCGTCGGGGTCGGTGATGCCATGCCATTTCTCCGGCAGCGGCAGGAGGGACTTTGCTGCCATGGTCCAGCCGGTGACGAGGATGCTCTCTTCGCCTTTGTTGGTCTTGAAAAAAGTGCCGGAGACGCTGAGGAGATCTCCGATATCGACTGCGGATGTAAAAAGTTCGAAGAGCTTCGGTTCCAGCACGTCCTTCTTGAAGACGGCCTGGAATGTGGACTTGCCGTCTTCGAGGACGACGAACATGATTGCCCCTTGTCCGCGGATCGCCATGATGCGGCCGGCGAGATTGACGGTTGTGCCTGATTTCTCATTCTCAGCAAAATTTTTGCGGGCGTCTGCAAGGCAATGGTCGCGCGGCACTTCAGCCGGATACGGATCCATGCCCGCTTGTTTCAAGAGCTCGAGCTTGTGGAGCCTGGTTGTTTTGAGTTCTTCGAGAGATGCCATGGTGGGCGGCCGCAAGGCGGCCTGGCGCTATTTGATAGCGGCGATGAGGTACTCTGCTTTGCCGTTCGGCGTCGGGACGTAGACCTTGTCTCCCATCTTATGACCGAGAAGCGCCGCTCCGAGAGGAGACATGTTGGAGATCTTGCCGCGCGTCATATCAGCTTCTTCAGAGCCGACGATTGTGAGAAGGAGGGACTTGTTGTCGCCTTTCTTTTCGATGCGGACCGTTGCGCCGATCGTGACGATGCCGTGGCCTTCGTGCTTGACGATCTGCGCGTTCTTGAGGAGCGTCTCGAGGCGCGCGATGCGGTCTTCGACTTCAGCCTGCTCTTCGCGGGCCTGGTGATATTCGGCATTCTCGGAGAGGTCACCGAGCCTCTTTGCATATTCGAGGTGCTCTGCGACTTCCTTGCGGCGTTCGGTCTTCAGGAAATTGAGCTCTTTCTCCAGCTCGGCGAATTTTTCTGCGGTGAGATACTGGGTGTCTGTCGACATGGTTGATGAGGATTTATCGAGGATAGTTAGGCTGAAAATATAGCACGGATATTCCGCAATAACAAGAAAAAATGAGGATATGAGGCTCGTTCGACCTATTTGAAATACTGCGGCGTATGGAGCTGCATATAATCGAGCTGGGCTCGCATGGCGGCGGCGGCGCCTATGAGGTTGTGGACCGAGCCGTGCTCGAGGGTGACGGCAAAAGCGAACTTGGGATTGTCATACGGCCAGAAGCCGGTGATCCATGAGTTGACGTTGGCCTTGGATGCGCCGAGCTCGGCCGTACCTGATTTGGCAGCCACCATGACATATGGAACATTCAGGGCCACTGTTGTTCCCTGCATGACGCCCAATCGCATGCCTTCATGGATGATATCGAAGTTCGCCTTTGGCAGATTGAGAACGCGCTCTACCTGCGGACCGTCTCCTTTGATGATGGTCGGGACGAGGAGCGTCCCTTCGTTTGCCATAGTGGCAACAGCTCGGACGACCTGTGCCGGAGTGACTTGCGTACCGTATTGGCCGATGACGCTGTGGTATGTGTCGCCGAGGAACCACGACTCCTTGAATGTCGCGAGCTTCCAGGCAGGCGACGAGAGATTGCCTGCAGGGCCGGACACGAATGACTCCGGGATCTTCTCGCCAAAGCCGAACATGCTGAGGTATTTATTTATATTCGTGATGCCAAGGCCTTTCTGGTCCTTGTATCCGCCGCCGACCGTATAGAAATATGCGTCGGATGACATGGCGATGGCATGGCGGATGTCGAGCGGGCCGAGGTTCTTCCAGTCCCTGAATACATTCACGACCGTCGGATCATACGGATTAGGCACTGAGATGGAACCGGTGGTATAGATGATCTTGTTCGGATCGATGACGTGCTCTGTGAGGGCCCCCATGGCCACATACGGCTTCACGATGGAGCCCGGAGTGAAGAGGCCGTCGACCGCCCTGTCCAGGAATGGCAGGTTGGGATTGGAAAGCTCAGCCCTCACCGCCGCCTGGTCGGTCCTGTCCGACATGACCTGCGAGCTGTATTCCGGATAGCTCGTCATGGCGAGGATCTCGCCGGTATGCACGTCCATGATGACGCCCGCGCCGCTCGCGAAGTGATATTCGCTGGCGATCTTCTGGATGCTTTCGAAAAGCCCGTGCTGCACGACGCTATCTATGGAGAGATGGAGCGTCTCTCCCTGCTGAGGCGGCCTCACCACGCTTTCTGATATAACTTTGCCGCGCGCATCCACTTCGGCGAGGCGCGATCCGTTCTGGCCGGTGAGCCTGTCATTATAATATTTCTCTGCGGCCGCCACGCCCTCGAAGTCATTCCGATAATAGAATCCATTCTTGTCCTTGGTCGGATATTGCACATAGCCGAGAACGTGGGACAGGCCCGTCGTCGTCGCATACATCCTTTGGGGCACGGAATCCTCTGCAAAACCTGAGATGGGGCTCGAAGTGGCGCCAATGACGTTCGGGCTTGTCGTCGGCGTTTCTGCCGGTGCGTTCCAGGCCAGCGGGATGCCATTCCTGTCCACGATTGCGCCGCGGCTGGCGAAGATCGGCACGGGTCTTAATAGATTGTCCTGGCTCTGAGCGCGATAGTCTCCTCCGTGCACGATCTGGAGGTTCAGGGCCTGAATGAGGAACACGATCGCCATGATCGTGAACGCCCCGCCGACCGTGAGAAGGGTCATGCGGGAGATCGGCTGTTCGAGCCTGCCCTCGAATTGGCTCCGGTTGAATTGCGGAAGATTGCTCGAATCGATGAGGATCTCATCGGGATCGATCTCATGGGTCGCTTTCTTCCAGTTTATTCGGCGAAACTTCATGGTCCGATCATACCACGGCATGTTGTGGCGTGCCGAACAAAACAAGAGGCTGTATAATGGGGGCATGATCCGCGCAGAGTTTGCGTATGCTCTTATGGCAGGAGTCCTCCCTCCCCTCGTGTGGCTCTTTTTCTGGCTCCGCGAGGACAGCGCCCAGCCTGAGCCCCGACCGCTTCTGGCGCGATGCTTCTTTGCCGGCATGCTCATCGTTCTCGTGGCCATTCCCCTCGAGCAATATATCGGCACCATCGCGCCCAGCCAGTCCTGGCAGTACATCGCCTGGGCGGCCATCGAGGAGCTTCTCAAATTCATCGCAGTTGCAATCGTCGCGCTGAGGTCAAAAGCCTATGACGAGCCAATCGACGCCATGGTATATGCGATGACCGTCGCGCTTGGCTTCGCAGCTCTCGAGAACACGCTTTTCATCATGGGGCCTTTCTCCCAAGGAAGCCTTGCCCAAGGGATCGTCTTCGGGAACATGCGCTTCATCGGCGCAACGCTCGTGCACCTCGTCTGTTCGACGCTCGTCGGATTCTCGCTCGGCCTCGCCTTCTACAGGCACACGTTCTCAAAGGTCCTTACATGGACGATCGGCATGGGAGGAGCCGTCGCCATCCACGCCGGATTCAATCTCACCATCCTGCATGCAGATTCCCTCGACACGCTGCGCACATTCGGCCTGGTATGGGGAGCCGTCGTGATAATGATCGTGTTTTTCGAAGAGATAAAGGCCGTGAAGCCTCATCTGGTGTAGGAAGCGGTGCGCAAATTCATATATGCGCCATGCGCGCCGCAATCCCCACTTGGCAATCGCCGGTTGCGGAGTATAATAAGTACTCATTAGCACTTCTATTCTTATATATCCATGAGCAAAGAAAAACGATCATTCTTCGAACGCCTCACGGGAGCAGTCCGCATGGACGAAGCCGAAGAGGAAGTCAAAGTCACTTCTTCCGGCAAGCCTGCCCGCCGTTCCGGCGACGATGACGTCGTATCCTGGGTGGACGAAGAGTCCGACAAGGATGCCGAGCTCACCATAGACGTGTACCAGACCTCCGACATGGTCGTCGTGAAGAGCATGATCGCCGGCGTCCGCCCTGAAGACCTCGATGTCTCCATCACCCGCGATTCAGTCACCCTCCGCGGCAAGCGCGAAGAGGAGCGCATGTCTGGCGACGGCGACTACCTCGTCCAGGAGCTCTACTGGGGCTCATTCTCCCGCACCGTTTCCCTTCCCGAAGAGATCGATGTCGACGAAGCTGAAGCCATCGAGAAGCATGGCCTCCTCATCCTCAAGCTCCCCAAGCTCGACAAGAAGCGCCAGTCAAAGCTCAAGGTGAAGACGGTATAGGCATTCATCCTGAAAATTCGGAGCAAATAAAAAAGACCAGCTGCAGAACGGCTGGTCTTGTCTCTACATCGCTAGGCCGATAATTCCTTTATCCTCAGCCTATCGATATCATACTCGAGCTGGCTGATGCCATGCTGCGTTGCGCTCAATTCACTGAAGAGGTGTTCAATCCGTTCCTTAACTCCCGCGTCTTCACGATGCATCTGAGCCCAAACCATGTCAGTCGATTCGTACGTCGGCTTCCCGGTCTTTTCTTCAGACTCACGCCTCAAAGCGCCGAATTCCTTAAATAGGATATTATTTTCCTTTTCCTGCAGATTCCGCACAAGAATTTCCATCAGGTCGACTTTTGATATGCCTAATTCGCTATCGGCATACTTCCCCTTGTCGATATCTTTTTCTAGTTGAAAGTACTCCTTCGCTGGACGCTCACACTGGTTTTGCTGAAATTCCTGTATCTGCGCCTTTATGTGCTTGAGCCTTTCCTTTCGCTGGGTCCTCATTGATGAGTTCACGGCGTAGCCGGCTACTATCGCAAACGAAATAAATCCCACTATCCAAGGCAGGTGTTGAATAATATAGTTCATATTGAAAGATCCTTCTGTTTCGGAATGAGTCTACTCCTCATTCAGCACTTTGGTCAACGGCTTCAAGTAAAAGAAAACCCTCCGCAGAGGGCTCTTCGTTATCGAGGACTTGAGGCTATTTCTTTAGATATCCAATGTCGCGAGCTTGGCGTTCGACTGGATGAATGACTTGCGGGCCGGAACGTCATCGCCCATGAGCATATCGAAGACCTTATCTGCATCGAGCGCATCGTCGATGGAGACCTGCTTGAGGATGCGGCGCTCGGGATCCATGGTCGTTTCCCAGAGCTCATCGGAGTTCATCTCGCCAAGACCCTTATAGCGCTGGATGGAAACCTTTGCGGCTTTTCCGCTGGACCGGCCTGCTTCCTGAGGATCGACTTCGCCTGTAGTGCTGAGCACATCGGCCGGAGCTTCTGCAGCATTGAGCAGGCGGTCGCGAGCTTCCTGATCAGCCACCTCGTCTACGATGTCAGCCTCATCAAGGTCGCCAAGCTTTTTGGTCTTCTCTTCCTCGGAATAGAAATAGAGTATCTCCTTGCCGCGCTTCACCTTGTACAAAGGCGGCTGTGCGATATAGACATGTCCTGCATCGAGGAGCGGGCGGAAGTACCGATACAAAAGGGTCAGGATGAGCGTGCGGATATGCGCGCCGTCCACGTCGGCATCCGTGGCAAGGACGATCTTGTGATAGCGGAGGTTGGTTATATCGAATGTGTCGCCGATGGCGGTGCCGAAGGCCAGCACGAGGTTCTTGATCTGTTCGGAACCGAGCATGCGGTCGAGACGGGCGCGCTCGATGTTGAGGATCTTTCCGCGGAGCGGCAGGATGGCCTGAATGCGGCGATCGCGTCCGGTCTTGGCTGTGCCTCCGGCTGAGTCACCCTCTACGATGAAGAGCTCGCATTCTGCAGGATCTCCTGACTGGCAGTCGGCGAGCTTGCCCGGCAATGTCATGCCTTCGAGGGCGCCCTTGCGCAAAACGCTGTCCTTGGCGGCCTTGGCGGCCTTGCGGGCCTTCATGGCGAGGATCACTTTGTTGATCATCGCGCGGGCGTCCTCCGGATTCTCTTCCAGGAATGAATTGAAGGCATCGCCAAAAACGCTGTTCACGGCTGACTGGGCTTCCATGGAACCGAGCTTGGCCTTGGTCTGGCCTTCGAACTGGATCTCGCGGAGCTTCACGGACACGACGGCAGTGAGGCCTTCGAGCGCATCGTCGCCGGTGAAGGCTTCATCGCCCTTGGCCATATTGTTATTCTTGGCGTATGAGTTGAGCGTGCGCGTGAGAGCGGTCTTGAATCCGGTCAGATGAGTGCCGCCTTCAGGCGTATGGATGTTGTTGGCGAAGCTCATGATGTGCGGGGCCACGTCATCGGCATATTGAAGCGCTACTTCGACGGACTCGACGCCTTCGACCTTCTTCTCGACATAAAAAATATTCTTGTGGGCAGGCTTCAGGAGCTGGTTGGTGAACTTCACGAGCGAGACGAGACCTCCCTCGAAATAGAAGGTATGAGAAGGAGCCTCGACGCCCGTGTCTCGGAGATAGAAGAGCTCGTTGTCATGGCCGAATGCCGGCGCCTGGCCGCGGGCGTCTATGACGGAGATGCGGAGACCGCGCACCAGATATGCCTGCTGGCGCATGTGGGCCACGATGCGCGAAGGATCGAATGTCGTCCCCTCCTTGAATATCTCCGCGTCAGGCTCGAACGTGGTGATGGTGCCGTGGAGCTTGGAAGAGCCGATCTTCTTCACGGCCGCCTTCTTCCTGCCCTGCGAATATTCCTGCATGTAGATGCCTCCCTCGCGATGGACAAGTACCTGCGCGTATATGGAAAGGGCGTTCACGACGGATGCACCCACGCCGTGGAGGCCGCCTGAGACTTTATAGCCGCTGTCTTCACCGCCGAATTTGCCGCCAGCATGGAGAACCGTCATGACCATCTCGAGAGCGGAGACTTTGGTCTTGGCGTGCACGTCGACAGGGATGCCGCGGCCGTTGTCTACGACGCGGACGCGGTTGTTTGGCAGGAATGCGATCTCGATGTCATTGGCGTAGCCGCCCATGGCCTCGTCGCGGGAGTTATCGAAGATCTCAGTTATGAGGTGGTGGAGGCCGTCAGGTCCGGTCGTACCGATGTACATGCCGGGACGCTTGCGCACTGGTTCGAGCCCTTCAAGGACTTGAATGGAAGACGCATCATATCCTCCCTTTTTGTCGTCTTTTTCTTTGGCCATTTGAGTATAAAGTATAGCAAATTCCAGGCAAAAGCGAAAGCATTATGCGGCCAAAAATATGGTGTAATTACTTGACTATGTAGGCTTCCCAATGCCATAGTTGCGGCAGCAAATCATTAGTCCTCCACAAACCAATATACACATGAGTCTTCTCAATCTCTTAGACGGCTATGGAGCCATTATATTCGCGGCCGCAGGTATCATAATCATCATTACAGGCTATTTCCTCATAAAGGAATGGCGCAGAGAGGTGGCAATATTAAAAGCAGATGCGGTCACATTTTTTGCTTTGTATGGGATAATCCTGACACCCGACCAGGTCAAAAGATTTCTCCTTAGTCTACAGAGTGAGATTTTGAACAAGAAATACGGTTTCCTAGGACCAACAGAAAACCAGAACAGTATCGTTATCCTATTCCGTGATTCCGTACGCAATGTCTCAGGCATTCTGACAGAGCTGAATCATCAAGTCGATGGGATCTATCGGGCTGTACAGCATACCGACAAAAGCATCCTCGTTCATGTACCCTTCAACTCATCCTTCAAGGCGGTTGAGCCAAAAATACGCGAAGTCATCGCACTCTTCCTCGACGACGATTGATACTCAGCCGATCTCCACATACGCAAAGCGGACCCATATGGGTCCGCTTTTTTATTGCATGCTGGATCTCGGAGCTTAACCCTGTACCGGATTGCGGCCCTGGATGATGCGGATGAGGAACAGGATGATCGCGACAACCAAAAGGAAATGGATGAAGCCGCCGATGGTGTATGACGTTACGAGGCCGAGGAGCCACAAGACGACCAATATGATTGCGATGGTTGTAAGCATGAGAATGAAAGTTATTGCGCTGATAAATAGGCGAACATATCAATCATAGAACTATGGCGAAGTATGTCAATACCAAGTTATCCGCACCAGTCCCCCTGGCCTATTTCGAGGCGCATCCGTCATACGCTGTCGCATTGTTCTCAAGCGTAAAGGCGGTATTGCCCTTATTCCAGAACACGAATGACTCGTCGGCATTGGCGTAACGCGCACCCGAAGCCGAAATGACCTGAGGCAACATGAATTCTCTGCCGTCTGAAAGGATGATGCGGACGCTCTTGTCGTAATAGAGCGCAGAGATGTAACGGCCGGCCGGGCACGAATATGCCGCAGCCGCGATGACCTTTCCTTCATGAACGACGGGTGCCGTAACCAGAGGCGCAGTAGGAACAATCGGACTTTCAGGCGCCTTGAGCGTTCCGATATGAAAACCGACGCAGAAAACTGCGACGAACAAAACGATGGCGGCGATCTGCGAGTACCATGTCACGCGAGTATAAGAGATGGGCATGAATGAAGTATATCACCGGATAAAAAGAAACCTACACAGAGTGTAGGTTTATGGAATGGGTGAAAAGAACAGGTGGAAGGATGGGATGAAAGAAAGAGTTGAGAGAAGTGAGGAGGTGGCGTGTGGAAAGGAAGAAATATATCAGGGCAAAAATGCGGCTGAGAGTACTTGGGGATAGTTAAGGTCAAAGGGAAAGCTGATATATACACATACCTGGCTCATTTTCTCGGAACTATTTCAATGATCAATCCTTCCTACACTTATACTACGATGCATATACCCTGAATGGTGCAGGCATGGATAGGGGCCGACAGGGCCTGAAACTTGCCAAAAAAGGCTAGAAATGGTATTGTTTTGCCTTATGTTCAAATCTCACCGAGCAAAAAGCCGACCAAGCCGCCGCGTAGGCGGACGCACAGGCAAACGCCCTGCCAAGGCTGAGGACGCGGCCGCACCCGCGGTCGCCAAAGGCCCATCGCCCATTCCGACCAAGGATCCGAATGCGTTCCCGATGCGCATCAACAAATACCTCGCCCTCAAGGGATTCTCGACCCGCCGCGGCGCCGACGACCTCATCAACAAGAAGATAGTCACTATCAATGGCCGCTTTGCCGTTCTCGGCGACAAGGTCGAAGAGACCGACACCGTCGAAGTCCGCAAGAACAAGATGGTCGAGAACTACGTCTACTACGCCTGCTACAAGCCGGCCGGCATCACCCTCCTCGATACCCGCAAGGGCCAGAAGGGCTTCGTCCACAGCCTTCCGATGAAGGGCGTCTTCCCTGTCGGCAGCCTCGACAAGGATGCGGGCGGCCTCATCATCTTCACCAACGATCGACGCATCATCGATCGCCTTGAGAACCCGATGCATGCGCATCCGAGGCAGTACCTCGTCGAAAGCCGCCAGCCTCTTCGGGCGAATTTCAAGGAGAAGCTCGAAGCCGGCGTCTCCATCGAAGGCGGTCCCGTCATCGAATGCCGCGTCTCCATGAAGGGCACGAATGCCTGCCTCATCACCCTCACCGATTCCAGAAATCGCATCCGCCAGATCTGCTCGCTCTTCGGTGCGGAGACAGCCCACCTCACCCGCACAGCCATCCTCAACGTCCAGCTCGGCAACATGCAATCCAACAGCTTCCGCCGCATCGAAGGCGACGAGCTTGAAACATTCCTCAGGAATCTCGGCCTTTAATTTCGGCTTCTTATCTATATGGATACCATTTGGGACATCATCGTTATCGGCGGAGGGCCTGCAGGCATGATGGCTGCGGGACGTGCGGCCGAACGCGCCCGCGAACAGGGCCGCGAGATCAAGATCCTTCTGCTTGAGAAGAACGACAGCCTCGGCAAGAAGCTCCTCATCACTGGGGGCGGCCGCTGCAACGTCACCAACGCCGAATTCGACGACCGCGCCCTTCTGGCCAAATTCAAAGACAGCTCCAAGTTCCTTTTTTCCGCGTTCGCCCAGCACAATGTGCGCAAGACCCTCTCATTTTTCAATACGCGCGGCATGGAAACGAAAGTCGAAGCTGAGAAGCGCGTCTTCCCTGTCTCCGACAAGGCTCAATCAGTTTGGGATGTCATGGTGAGCTATCTCACCGCGACGAGCAAAGACGGCCGGCCGAGCATGGTCACCATCGGCTCCGACTCGCCTGTCACCGGGTTCGTTCAGACAAAGCCGGGGATCATAGACGGGGTCAAGATCGCCGCAGCTCCCAGTGAAAGCGAAGAGATCGTCCGTGGCAAAGCTTTCATCATCGCCACGGGCGGCAAATCCCATCCTGAGACCGGCTCGACCGGCGAAGGCTTCGCGTGGCTCGCAAAAGCTGGCCACACAATCATCGAACCGACGGCAGCCCTCGTACCGATAAACGTGAGCGATGTCTGGGTCAAATCCCTTGCAGGCGTTTCCCTTCCAGAAGCCAAGCTCACGCTCTTCCTCGACGGAGTCAAAGTCACCGGCAAGGGCGGCAAGAAGGCCGTGAAGAAAGGCAAAGTCCTCTTCACGCACTTCGGCATGTCCGGCCCAGCCATTCTGAATATGTCCGCGGAGATAGGCGAGCTGCTCCAATACGGCGAAGTCGTGCTCTCGCTCGACCTCCTGCCCGAGCATGATTACGCCACCCTCAACGAAGCGCTCCAGAGGCTCTTCGCTGTAGAGAGCAACAAAAAGTTCAAGAATGCCATCACTTCGCTCATTCCGACCGCGTTCGTGCCCGTCATCGTCGAGCGTTCCGGCATAAGCCCTGACATAGCCTGCAACAGCGTCACCCGCGAAGAGCGCCTCAAGCTCGTGAAGCTCCTCAAGGATCTCCATATCCATCCGACGGGCCTTCTCGGAGACGACAAGGCCATCATCACGTCGGGCGGCGTTGCCTTGGAAGAAGTGGATTTCCGTACCATGCAGTCGCGCCGCATCCAGAACCTTTACCTCGTCGGCGATGTTCTCAATATCGATCGCCCATCAGGCGGCTATAGCCTCCAGCTCTGCTGGACCACGGGCTGGGTCGCAGGAAGCTCCGCAGCCGAAGCAGTCGCGTAGTTTTTCTATCTATTTTTATTCAGTGACCTTATTGACCAGCCTTATGACTGGACCGCTGTGTGCTTCCTCGAGCCTTTATATATTTCGAGAAGCGAGAAGAGGAACGCGAGCGTTATCGGGCCCATCACGAAACCGATCGGGCCGAAGAAAATGAGGCCGCCCAAAACGGACAAGAGTATGAGGAACGGATGGATCTTGATGCCGCGGTTCACGAAGATAGGACCGAGGAAATTGTCGATGAGACCGACCGCGAGGACGCTCCACAAAAGAAGGCCGACGGCCGGCGTTGTGGCACCAGTGAAGTAGAGATAGAGGATGGCTGGCAGAAGCACCAGAGATGTGCCGATGCCCGGGACAAGGGCTGCAATGGCAGCGACCGCTCCCCACAGCGCAGGATTAGGCACACCGAAGATGGCAAAGCCAATGCCTGTCAGGATGCCCTGAATGATCCCGACTGCGATAGAACCAGCGAAGACCGAGCGCACTGCCTGCTCGAGCTTGGTGAAGATATGCTCGTCGTCCACGTTCTCAAGCGGAGAAAGCACGATGAGCTGGCGCCTCAAGTCCATTCCGTCGCGCAGGAAATAAAAGAGCGCAAGGCACATGACGAAGAAGTCGATCGCCAAGCGAGACACGCTGGCGAATATAGTATTGAAATGCGCCACGGACCACTGCGCGATATTGTCGACGATCTGGACGATGTTGAATGTATCAAAGGAATATTCTTGCGACATACCCGGAAGCACTCCGCCAACGACTTCGGCAGCATGATTGAGCGAATTGATGGTCTGCGCGCGGCCTTCTTCGTCGAGGAAGAATGCGTACATGCTGCGGATCTCATTGTATGCATTCAGCGACACGAACAGGAGCGGTACGAAGATGATGACCGCGATGATGAGGATGGTTATGAGCGAAGCGAGGCTGCTCTTTTCCTTGTTGTTGAAAAAGAGCGCGGATACCTTGCGATACACCGGGGTGAATATGACCGCGAGCGCCATGGCGAGCACCAATGGCCCCAGGAACGGCAGGAAGATGAGGACAGCGAGCACCAGGGCCGCAAGGAGGATGCTGAAGAAGAAGTGGCCTGAAGATGGGGCGTGGACCATGCTCATAGTATGGCACCTTATCTTATATGCCGCAATTTCCCTCTGAGTGCCTTATAATCCGGCACTGTCTCCCCCACCAAGGCCCAGAAGCCGCGGCCGTGATTGAATTCCTTGATGTGGCAGATCTCATGCACGATGACATAGTCGCGCTCTTCGGGCGGCAGAAACACCAATTTGTAGTTGAAATTGAGATTGCCCTTCTTCGAGCATGAGCCCCAGCGGCTCTTCTGATTCCTGATGGCGATCGAACCCGCTGCGATGCCGTGCTTCGGCCCGTAGTACGCGAGAAAATGCTGGACCCGCTCCGCCACAAGCGCGCGGGCGGCTTCTTTGTTGGCGAGGTAGAGCTTGCGGCTGCGGGTATGGAAAACCGTGCGGCGGATGCGGATGCGCGGCGAAGGGCGAAGCTGTATTCTGAGAAAAGACGTGATATCGGAAACTTTCATGAATCAAAAGTATACCATTGGAAAAACATATTTCGGATACAAAAAAGCGAGGACGGTTGGTCCTCGCTTGGAATGAAGCGCTTGTTATTTTACCTGAATAAAATCCATCGGATTGCGGAACTGAGTCTTCAGCTCTGGAAGCTTATTCGTCGCACCATAACCATCGAGCGACCGGAAGTTATCGAGGTACGCAACTGAGTACGCCTTAGGGGTCATGACCTGGACATGCACATGTGGGTACCAGTTGCCGTTGGATGGCGCCTGGCCGATCTCTCCTAATACATCTCCTTGGCTGAGCCCTTCTCCCATCATCACCCTGATGTCGCGGGCGAGGTGGGCATAGATGATGTAGGCATCCACATGTTCGTGCCGTACGATGACTCGAGGGCCCCAGCCTCCCTCAAAATCATGGTCATCATCGATGCGCACGACGGTGGCATCGAAATCGATCGCTACTGGAGTGCCTGCAGGAGCATTCACATCCACGCCGAGATGTATGAAGGTCTTTTTCTTTTCAAGATAGCTATTGCGCCATATGTAAGCCCGATTCTCAAGCCAGCCTCCATACGAATAGTCTATGCCGAGCTGTTTGTGAGTCGCTTGTAGCATTTCTGAACATATTGCCGGATCCAATAGTGGATTGGATGTGTGGTTCTGGAAAACATCTCCACGATTCTGCATCCATTTGACTGCAGACAAGCTGAGGTTGATATGCGCGCAAGGTTTACCTTGCATTGTTGGAAGGATCATAGGTTGTGAGGTTCTGCCGTGAGTATTCATTAGAATACTCGCTTTGTCAATGAACCTGTGAACCTATACGATCCCGTATGACGCGAGCAGATCTATGACGAGCTGGCGGTTGTCGCCGACCTCGGCCCATGCCTGCCATGTCTCTTTCACCCATTCGCTGATGCGGGCGCTCCGCTCCGGTCCCGGCTTGGCGGCAAGCGCGTCAGCGACGGTTATATTCCTGAGCTTGTCCTCGTCGGGCCATTCGAAATCCGGCCATGCCTGCTTCCTGCGGCCCATTGTCATATGGAGGCGCTGGATATTCCGACCCGAAACTCCCTTCTCCGCATGCAGATAGAGGCCGGCGAGCGCGAATGCGAGCCTGATGGGACGCAGGCATTCTTCCGGATGCTGGGCGGCATATGCATCCGCGATGTGCTGATGTGGGAATTCTGGATCCTTGTCTTGTAGCGACCACACGTCGAGCTCCTCATAGAGTTCCCGTTCGGATTTGGTGGCTGGCTGATCGTGTGAGTTTTTATCTTCAGCATTCATGCCCGAATAATAGCAGAAAAAATACCAACGAATGTATATAAAATAAAATCCACTACAAGGTGTAGTGGATTATGGGAAGGAAAACGGAAAGTGATGGGAAAAGAGCTGTGAGAGCGGGAATGGGAGAGGATGATGTAAAAGCTACATCAGGCTTTGTCATTCGGGATCTCGGTGAAAGGAACTACTCCGTTAGTATACGCCCGTGCACAACAGGGGTCAAAGGTCTATCTGTGGATAAGCTGCAGCTTCTCTTCCCTAGTAAGCCGCTTGAGCTCAGCTTCCCTTGCGCGGGCTTTTGCCAGAGTGCGATGCTTCTCGCTGTACGCCAGCGTCACCGGCCTGCGTCCGCGCGTATACTTGGCGCCGGCCTTGGCATTGTTGTGCTGATGCAGGCGCTTCGCGAGGTCGTTGGTGGAACCTATGTACAGAGTCTTATCCGCGCATTCAAGAATGTATGTGTGATGCATATCGCACGGATATTCAAGCTTTAGACCTCGCCGTCATCTTCCACTGCCCTTTCGATCCTGCCGAGAACTGCCATGACCAGAGAAAGTATGACCGCGAAGAGGAAGGCCCACCAGAAGTTGGCGACCGCGAAACCTGGCACGATGGATGCCGCAAGAAGGACCAGAAGCGCGTTGATGACAAGAACGAACAGGCCGAGCGTCACGACCGTGACTGGCAATGTGAGCAGAATGAGGATGGGCCGCAGGACCAGATTGATGGCGCCCAGAACTACCGAAAGGATAAGGGCCGAAATGATGCCCCCGCCCACCGTTACGCCAGGCAAAAGGTACGCCGTGATAAGGATAGCCGCCGCATATACGAGCCAATGTACGAGTAGTTTCATGATGGATGTATTGTATCAAAACGCACGAAGAGTGGCATCTAGCATATTGTGCCCAATTAAGGATATATTAGCTCTTCTTCTGCCTTCTCCCTTCTATCCATGCATACACAATGTCAGCCGGCTTATTTATGAAATTGAAGAATATGGCGAGCGTAAAGACCCAGATAGCGATGCGGGTGTCGATGAGCGCTCCCAGGCAGGCCAGGACGACGAACACCATGGGCACGAATGTGCGCAGAGCGCTGTACCGGACCTGCTCGTCAGTGATGCCCTCTGCGCGCAGGTGCTTGAGCACGTATCTGCGCAGCAAATACAGAAGCACGCTGGCCGCGAATATATTCAAGCCGTACACATAGATAGCCGTGAGCGAATCGCTGTACGTGCCGATGAGGTGGGACGAGAACGGTATGAGCCCGACGGCCATGAAGAAGAACATGTTGTATGACGACACCTTCACGTCGACCGCCGAGGCGTATACGGACACGATATAGTGATGCGCGCGCCAATACGTGAAGAGGAGCGTGAAGCTGTAGATATAGGCCAGGAATATCGGCCCCTGCGCCGCAAGCGCATTCCAGATATCCACGTTCGTGGCGCCAACGATCTCCGGGACTTTCAGATCCAAGACCATCAGCGTCATCACGATGGCGAATATCCCGTCTGCGAGAGCCTCTATGCGGTGGTGTTTCATGGGTGGGAGTATAACATTCTAGATGAATCGACATTCATCATTAATATAGTATTGCCATTTAATATTTTATTTTCTTTATACTTGAAACACTCCAGCTTACTTGAACAGTTGTATAAATATTTCTTTTTGCCTCTAATTTTTTAGTTGGATTATTGAGAAAAAATATCTCAGGAATGGTGGAAAGATTTTTAACAACAACAAGAAAGTATTTTTCTTGATTTTTAATTGCTGTATTCCACTCTTTGTTTGTAAAAAGAATACCGCCATCGTTAGCTGCCAGCCCTTTTACCTCAAAAAACCATAGCCCGCTATTATTTTTTATTTCAAAATCGTATCCACACCCATCATCTCTTTTATCAATCAACTCACCGTCAAAAGGAATTTTATACTTATTAAAATAAGCTATGAAAAATAATTCTGCCTTTCTACCAGTTGGTCCTCTTAAAATAAAAATGGATTTCTGATCAGATTCATTCTTAGAAAGAATAGTTTCAATATCACGATAATCTTCACTATTTTTAAACTCATGATCAAAGAGAATTCCTCTGACTACTTCCAAGAGACTTTCATCGCTTGTATCTTGAAATAATTTTAAAACTTTTAATCGGCTTCCCTTCAGATCTCTTAGCCATCCAATACGTTGATTTTCGTGATGAGGATCAAACTCATCTCTCATGTTTTTAATTGTATTTACTTTAACATTTAAAATCTTACTGATTTCTCTAGTTGCTTGATTAAAAGATAAATAACCCAGATTTTTATATGCATTTTTATCACAGCGTGATAAGTAATAAGCGACTATTAATGCCAGTTGATTATTATCTGTCATTGCTTAGCTATTTCAGAAATTTCATCTTTAACTTCATCAAAACTTAATTCCTCTAAGCTAGTCAGTTGAAGTGTATACCTTATGTCGCTAATCCTATGATCTGGTGGATTATTGAAACTTGCTCCTGTAATTTTTGGAAAGGAGTCATTGACCCTATATATCAATTCTTGACTGTAAGTAAATGATTTTTCTAAATACACCACCTCCAATTCACAGGAATACTTAGAAGCAGCCAGTTTTTCATAAAAGATATCAAGTAAATTAACTTCTAATTCTAGAGATTTTTCAATCATTCTCACAATTTCTGGAAGTGTAATGCCCTTGTCTGAATAAGATAAGTGATAACAAACAATAAAAAGCTTCTTAAAAATATCTGTATCGAGCTGTCTAATGTTGCAGTGAATTTTTAGAGGCATTTTCATTGAAGTTTTAACTTCAATTGCTATGTCTTTACCTTTTTGAAAATCATGATCAGCTCCCGAAGTACCTGCCCAACAGAAAACAGCATCAGTTCCATAACGTTCAATAAGATGATGAAGAAAAATCAACTCGCCAAATAGACCATTTAACCATTCAGTTGTAACTTCCGTAGGAGCATCTGCACTCCAAAATTTTTTCCATCTTGTACCAGTTCGATAGACTGCATCAGCCGGAGATATCTCTGACTCCGAAATTTCAAGCAGTACATCTTCGGTAAAACGTAGGAATGGACGCTTGAATGCAGGCATTATTCCTATGGCACATGAAATATCAAGATATAATCGAATGGGTCTTCCGGCGATTGCCCATTCCTTTGTAACAACTTTGAGACCTTTCAGGTCCAGTTTCGCCAAACGTAAATCGTTATTTGGGGCGGGGGTTATAAGGAGATGTATAGCTTCATCAACATCAAGAGCAACTATAGCTTGAATACCATCTCTTTCGAGTACTATTTCTTGACCATTCAGTTTTCCATCTAATCGAGGGAGACGAGATAGCAAGTCAACAAGAGGTTGTAGCACGCCCCCGAATGATTTTTTATTGTGAGACATATTCAATGGTTTCATGTGATTCTGATTCGGGGAATATCATAACAAGACCTAAGATATCTTCGGCGTTCGCAGGATTTTCAAAGAAATTAAGACCCTTATCTTTCCCTGAATTTCTATCTACAAGATAAAGCATGAGACATCCTCGGGTAGGATCGACAGGATCGCGGCCAGTCATCTCAAGCCAAGCTTTTTTATCGCCAGGACTAGACAAAATTCTGATTGATCGGCTCGTCACGGGCGCACGCTCTATCTTTCGTGTAACGATATCTTTTGTCCAAGGATGGACATCTTGTTTTGGATTTCCTCTCGGGAGCACAATATCCCAAGACGTAAGTTCACCGATCTTATTGAGGCGGCTTATGTAACCTTCAAGATTTTGACGGTTTACAACACGAGCATCAGGACTGAATTCGTATTCTTTGATAAATTCTAAAACCATTGCTGATGGTACATCCTTCCAAATATGTATACCTTCCTCCGATGCACTCTTCGGAGTTTTAGGGAGTCCACCAATAAAGGCATGAGCTGCATCGATGTTTTTTCGAAGCAAGTCTTTCTTATCTATAGGAAAAGCCACAGTTTGTTGAGAAGTATTCTCAAAGGAAATCGAGATGGGGCGACCTGCTCCCATTTTCATCTTTGAAGTTATTGCCATCGTCGGATGTCTGCGAATACGCGGCATCAAATCCAAAGGAGTGGGTGGATTTTGTTGTTGTGCGTACTTTTTCAAGTCGGACCTAAGATCTTCTTCGACCCTAGCTAAATCAGCAAACAATTCTTCCATCTCCCTGCTAACATAAATTCTCGTAAGGTCGTAATACTTGGGTCGGAAACCAAACCATCTACCCATTTGCAAAAGAGTATCGTATGTGTTTGTCGATCTTGTAAATACGCTAACACTCAATCCCTCAAGAGTAAGACCTCGAGAAAGCCGATTCCCCCCAACAACAACGTAGCGTTTCGGTATGCCAGTGTAGTCCAAGCTAGCTTCCGAATGCATGTTCAGAACTTTGATTTCTATCGACCCAGTGAGCTCCTTGGCGAATTTCCATATCTTATCAAAGCTATAATCAGGAAGCTCTGCATCTTCTTGGTCCTTAGTGATGCGCCTGAATTTCTCCCATTCATCTTTTGCTTTTTGCATTATATTCGGAAATTTTGACGGTCTTGCTGCCGCTCCTTTCAAGAGCTCCAACTCATCGCTTATAACCTTACTAAAAATCTCATGCGGCTCTGTCTTCTGAGAAGGATGAACCAACATACTGAAATGTTCACGACCTTGACCACGGGCTAGACGAGCACAACTACTCAGGACGAATGTTAAGAGTGCGTTTGCAAGAATCGTTGGTGCTCCATTACCAGATTCAAGTGCAAGATCGATTTCACTGGCATCATCTTCCGATATATTTTTTATTACCGCAAGAAGAGGTTTCTGTTTTTCATGTGGAGAAAAGTCTGAAGGATCCATACCTAATCCAAAGAGTTTTCGAGGACCAAAATAACCTGGAGGTTCAGGTAATGTCGCTATAAAATCGCGTGGATAAAGATCTTCCTCCACTGAAGCATCAATAAGTACATTTGCAAAAGGAGTAGCCGTAAAACCAACATAGACACATTTTGGTAGTAAAGCGAGAAGATCCCGGATACGCCCATTAGTTGCGGATGGATCAAGATCGTACCCCTCATCATCTTTCTTACCATAATTCGTGTTTATCGAGCTCTGGTCGCACTCATCATCAATAATTAGCGCCGGAAGATCTTTAAGTGGTGTATGCGTTTTCTCAAGCCATTGTTTCAAAGTCTCAATTCTTTTATTTTTCTTGATAACAGCCAGTTGCGGTCTTTTTGGATTTA
>JAQBQT010000018.1 GCA_028286835.1 Candidatus Parcubacteria bacterium | reverse complement strand
CTCCTCCGCCAACCTGGAATAGCTCATAAAATCTTTTTCTCAAGCCTGTCGCTCGGCATCGCCCTTCTCATGAAGCCTCAGGCGATACCCACGCTGCTTGCTCTCGGTATTCTCGGGATCATATTATTCGCTTCACGCGACCGCGATTGGAAAAAGGTGCTCATCCTTTTCTCGCTACCAGCGACTCTCCTGATCGTCTTCTCAGCCTACTTCGGCTTCGCCTTGCATATGCAGGGCCACAAGACGCTCTCTTCAATTTCTGAGCGTGTCGAGCGCCTGGGAGCTTCGCGCCCGCTCAGTGATTTCATAGCTGGCAGCACGTTCCTGCCGGCGCACTATGCCCACGTTCCGGACATCATGCCAGCCGTGAATGCCAACATGCCGGGACCGTGGTTCTTCGTGGCAGAATCGATCCGCGTCGAGGATCAGCCTATATACAGGGTGAGCGACAAGCTGTCATTTGCCGGCATACGCTTCAGGACATGGGGGTTGGCGCTCTTCCTTGCTGCCGCCTTTTTCTTTGCATACCGGATAGGCAGAAGCGGCAGGACAGCCGAACAGAAGATCGCGCTCGTCATGGTCATCGTGCCCATCCTGGTTCCCTACCTCACGACGAGCGCGCACGAAAGCCATTTCTATCTCGGCTTTGCAATGGCTCTTATCCTTGCTGCATGGCTCAGCGACCGCCGGGCGCTTTGGGCTGCATGTATTCTGGGCGTCCTGAATGGCCTGAATCTCTTATGCCTCTACATACTTCCGAGATATGGTCACATAGCGTACGCACCTGCAGCGCAGGCAAGCATCACTGCCGCTTCGACGATCGTCTTTTCGGCTCTTGCCTGGCTTCTCGTACGCGCATTCACTCGGCCGATGCCGCTCCCTCTCCGCTATGAATAATTTCTGCACTCTTTTCGACAAGAACTTCTTGGCGCGCGGCATGGCGCTCTATCAATCGCTCCTGGAGCAACGCCCCGGCTTCATCCTCTGGGTGCTATGCATGGATGATGAGGCATACCGGATGCTTGAGCGCCTTGGATTCACCGGGATGCGCCTTCTCCGCGTGGCTGAAGTCGAGGATGCGCGCATGCTTGCAGTCAAACCTACCCGCACAGCGGTCGAATACTGCTGGATGTTCAGCTCTGCTCTGCCGCTCTATATTCTCGAACAGAATCCAGGCATCGATGCGATCACCTATCTTGACGCCGACATGTACTTCTACGCGCCGCTGGATGAGATATTCCAGGAATTCGCTACGAGCTCTGTTCTCCTCATTCCTCATGGATTCTCAGCAGAGCATGAGCATCGTGAAAAAACGAGCGGCATATACAATGTCGGCATGATGACCTTCACAAATGATACGAACGCTCTCGAAGCATTGCGCTGGTGGAAGGATCGCGTCATAGAATGGTGCTTTGCCCGCTTCGAGGACGGAAAATACGGCGACCAGCTGTACCTGAATGACTGGCCGGCACGATTCAAAGGAGTGCATGTATTGAAACACCCGGGCGCAAATGTCGCTTCGTGGAATACCAGCCGCTTCAGATTCCGACCCGACGAGAATGGATTCAGCGGCATAGAGAAAACGGGTGGTCAAAAATTCCGGCTTATCTTCTTTCATTTCCATGGCTTGAAGATATACTCGGACCGCAAGGGCGATATCCGCGCATACCCTATCACGACATATGAAAATAATATTTATAGACATTACGTAGGCGTCCTCGATGCGGCATACAAGCGCATCAGGACTATCGATCCCTCATGGGATTATGGCTGTGCAAAGAAGCTTGATATATTGCGCAAAATCAAGCACTATATAACCCTATGGCTCAGAAAAAAGTCTTAGTCACCGGAGGCCTCGGCTTCATCGGAAGCTGCTTCGTCGAGATGCTTCTCAAGAAAGGCTATTTTGTCGTGAACATAGACAAGATGACATATGCCATCCGCGAGGACACCGATTTTGACAAGAGCCCGAACTACCAGTTCATCAAGAAAGATATCTGCGATCTCAAGTCCCTGCCAGAAGGCATCTCGCATATCGTCAATTTTGCCGCGGAATCGCACGTAGATAATTCCATTCGCAGCACTGGGGCGTTCGTGAAGAGCAACGTGCAGGGTGTGCACAACCTTCTCGAATTGGTCCGCGCCCTGCCTCTCGAAAGGAGGCCTGTTTTCATTCAGATCTCTACAGACGAAGTATACGGCGACATCCTCGAAGGATCTTTTGACGAGGAGGCCAAGCTCACGCCTTCAAATCCGTATTCCGCGACTAAGGCCGCGGCCGATCAGCTCGTCATGGGCTGGGGACGCACGTACGGCCTGCGATGGAGGATATGCCGCAGCAGCAATAACTATGGGTACGGACAGCGCACAGAGAAGCTCATTCCCAAGGCCATGAAATGGGCCCAGAAAGGCCGGAAGATCCCCATCCATGGAACAGGCTCCCAGAAGCGCGAATGGACGCACACCGAGGACAATTGCGCTGCCATATTCCTCGTCATGGAAAAGGGGGCCAACGGGAATGTCTACAACATTTCGACGGCAGAAGAGTTCACCAATCTCGAAGTAGTGAAGAAGATCCTGAAGGTCATGGGGGCGCCTCAGGACCTCATAGAATTCGTCAAAGACAGGCCGGGGCAGGACATCAGATATTCAGTGAAGACCGACAAGATCCGCCAGCTCGGCTGGAAGCCCGCCATGACACTCGATCGCTATCTGCCCATCTGCAAAGAGCGCAACGAAGAGCGCACGAGGAATATGCCTCCCGGCAGGAAGAAAAGGCTTTTGTCGATGCTCAAGCTCGACAAGGTATTCCGCGCACAATAAATCCGCATGCCAATGCCTAAATACAAAATAATAGAATTTCCCCTTTTCGATACGAAAAACGGCGTTCTCTGCATGTATGAATCGGATGCATCAAAGACCGCCGGCGTTCCCTTCGCCATAAAAAGAGTGCTCACGACGACGGGAATGAGCGGATCGGATAAGCGCGGCGGGCATACCCACCACAAGACCCATCAAATCCTCATCTGCACTTCCGGAGGATGCGTTGTCGATCTGGATGACGGCACGAACACAACGAGCATCACGCTCGAGGGCCAGAACCGCGGCATACTATTGTATCCGTATGTGTGGCATGTCATGCGGGATTTCAAGCCCGATACTTCCCTGCTTGTCCTTGCTGACATGGAATACGACGAGAAAGACTACATCAGAAACTATGAAGATTTCATTCAACAGACTAAACGGCTCTAGCCAGGAAGAGAATGCGAGAGTCGCAGCGGCCATGAAGCGGGTCGCTGATTCTGGCCATTATGTGCTCGGACCTGAGGTTAAAGCGTTCGAAGCCTCATTTGCCGGATATATCGGAACAAAGGACGCTATCGGGGTCGCGAACGGCCTCGAAGCTCTCCAGGTCGCCCTCCTAGCCCTCGGGATCGGTCCGGGAGACGAAGTCATCACCACGCCGATCTCTGCCGTAGCGACCGCCCTGGCCATCACTGCAGTAGGAGCCAAGCCGATATTCGTTGATATCGATGATTTCTACCATATCGATATGCAGAAAATCGAAGATGCGATGACGCCAAAAACACGGGCGGTCATCCCCGTGCATTTGTACGGACAGCCTATTGATATGGATCAGCTGATGAAGCTTGCGAAGGACCGAGGCATCCAGGTCATTGAAGATTGCTGCCAGGCCCACGGCGCAGCGTTCGGCGGCAAGAAAGTGGGGTCATTCGGCGTGTTCGGCTGCTTCAGCTTTTATCCGACCAAGAATCTAGGCGGCATAGGGGACGGCGGCATCATAACGACAAGCGACCCCGCGCTGTCAGAAAAATGCAGGGCTTTGCGCAACTATGGCCAGAAGAACAGGTACGAGCATGAGACTCGCGGCATCAATAGCAGGCTGGACGAGCTGCAGGCGGCCATATTATCCGTAAAGCTGAAAAGCCTGGATACGAACAACGCCCGTCGTGCCGAAATAGCGGCAAAGTATATGAAGTCCCTGAAAAATATTCCCGGCATCACGCTGCCTAAGATCCGGAAGAACGTCAGCCACGCCTTTCATCTTTTTGTGATCGAAGCAGAGAAACGCGATGGGCTTCAATCGCTTCTTAAAGATGCCGGCATCGATACCCTCATCCATTATCCTATCCCTATACACAAACAGAAGTGTTTCGCCGAATATAACGCGCTCCGCTTGCCAGTAGCCGAAGACAAGGTGAAGCATATACTTTCGCTTCCTATGCATCCATATCTGCAGGATGCAGAGATAGATTACATCTGCAATCAAATAGCGTCCTTTTAGCAAAGCGCGCCTACGACACTTTCTTTCGAAGCAAGGAGGAAGGCGATGAGGAGTACCCTGCCGTTATTCCCATTCCCACGATGACCGCCATGATCTCCTTCGCCAGGATGCGCGCGGTGAGCTTCTCATCAAAAAGCTGCCGGCCATTGCGCCCTATTTCGGAAGCGAGCTCTGGCTGATTCTTGAGCTGAAGGATCTTCGCAGCGATATCATCAGGGTCCGCAAGATCGGTCATGAGGCAATTCTTGCCGTCTATAAGAAGCTCAGAAATGCCCTTTGCGCGGCCGGTCACATACGGAAGGCCGAGAGCGAGCGACTCGAACGCTTTGTGCGGGATGGTCCGCTCGAGGCGGTCATGATTTTCGAACTGTCCGAGCGACACATGGCATTCCTGCATCTTGTAATAGAGATTGGCCGCTGGAAGATTCTTGGGTATCCAAAAGAGATTGAGCGGCTTCAGGGCATCGATTTCCGCGCCTATCTGTTCCTCCAAAAAGCCGTTTCCGATGACGAGGACATCGACATCCTGCTTTTCTAAGGCCTTGGCCGCCTGGACGATATATTTCACTCCGGCCTCAGGCAGGAATTTTCCGCGGAATACCGCCGTGAACTTCGGGCGCTTCGGTATGAAATGATCGGCCTGAAGGCTTGGCTCGTCGACGCCCGTGAATACCCTGTGCACCTTTGCCGGATCCAACGAGAATCCCTTCACGAAATAGTCCTTCTGGGCCTTGGTCTCTACGAGAATGGCATCGGCGCACTTCACCGACAGCCAATCGATGAGCATGACCCACGTCTTCATGAACGGATTCGAGGAATATTTGCCGCGCGAAATGACCTCGCCCTCATAGATGGTGGCGAGGGCGTCGAAGATGACGGGCTTCCTTGAGATGATCTGGGCGAACGGCACGAGGATATGGCCTGGGTATCCGACGATAAGCGCGTCATAGCCGCCATTCCTGACGATCTGCTCGTGCTTCCTCCATAGCCGGAAGAACTTGGCGGCCCCTCGGGACGTGTCGCGGCACTCGACGATCTCTACGCCGTTCTGGCGCAAGCCGGACATATAGACCTTGTTTCGGCCGAACTCAGGATCATATATACCGAAATAGCAGAGCTTCATATATTATTCAGGAGCGGTCAGCGCCGTGCACAGCAGAGATTATATAGAGGGGCCTGTCCTGTGATTCAGCATATATGCGTGCAATATAGCCGCCGATGATGCCGAGCACCGTCAGCTGAATACCGCCTATGAAGAATATGGCCACCATCACGAATGGCCAACCGGTCACCACCTGCTGGGGCTGGAGGAGCTTTACCACGAAGACATATATGATGCCGAGTATGCTGAGGAATGACACGAGCATGCCCAGCCTGCTTATGAGCCTGAGGGGAACGCTTGAAAAGCCCATGATGGCATCGGTTGAAAACCTCAACATCTTCTTGAATGGATAATGCGTGACTCCAGTGGTCCGCTCGTCGCGGTCGAACAGTATCTCCTTCTGCCTAAATCCAATGTGCGCCGATATACCCCTCATGAATCTATGCTTTTCGCGGTACATTTTCATAGCCTCCACGGCCTTGCGATCCAGAAGGCGGAAATCTCCGACATCTGCCGGGATATGAGTATCGGATATCGCATTTAAGAGCCGATAAAAGATCCTCGCGGTCAGCTTTTTCATGAATGAATCCTTGCGCGTCCTTCTTTTGGCGAAAGCCACCTCCGCTCCTTCCCGCCACGCGCGGACAAGTTCCAGGCAGACTGCGGGAGGATCCTGCAGATCGGTATCCATGATTATGACCGCGTGCCCTGAGGCAAAGTCGATGCCGGCGCTAATGGCTATCTGATGGCCATAATTCCTGGAGAATTCAATGACTCTGACCCGCGGATCTTCCTGGGCGATGTCTTTCAAGAGATCAAGAGTCCCATCTGTGCTGCCGTCGTTTATGAAGATGAATTCGCTTTCCAGCGAATCGGCCTGAAGGGCGCGGCCGGTCTTTGAGATCTCCTTCCAGAAAGACTGGATGCCTTCGCGCTCATTATATACGGGCAAGACGAAACTGATTGTTTTCTGCTTCATGGAGATTAGGGTTTCTTTTTCAGGATCGAGTATTTGTAGGCCTCCTCATTCAGCGCATACCGCTCGAAAATGCCGTCCTTATTCTCGTGAAAGATAGCCGTCGTCGTTATTACCATATCACTCTGCCCTGCTTTTAGGAAGCTCACCTGGTCGGGCGCAAATGGGTGCGCAGCGGGCGTGCGCAAAGCCTGCCTGTAGTTATCATTCCCCATGAACGGTACGACTTCCGGCACATCATAGAAGAAGACTTCAGTGGAGGCGGGCACTTGAGCGAGATACTGCTCCCAATATGCCGTTTTATGGCTGGCATACCCATCAGCGACCCAGGAATCGAACATGAGCTGGTAGAGGCCGAAGGCCGAGAGCGCTCCCACGATAACCGCCGGCCCATATAGCACCCAGCGCGGCTTCAAGCTTCGGATGCGGCCTGCAAATGAACTGCACACAACGGCGCAGGCCTGGGGAAAGAATATCAGTGCGACACCTTGGGCATAGAAAAGATAGCGATAAACGCCGGCAGTGCGCAGATAGGCGAGGATGACAAGAATTGAAAAACTGAAAGCGATGATCTCGGCAAGAGAGACACCCACTTTCATTCGACGCCTTATAAAGAGAGAAGCAGCCCACACACCCGACATTGCGACGGTATAAAGAGGTCCGATATCGGAGAAAAGTCTTTTTGCGTTCCCTGCTATCACGCCCAGGATATCCGAAAAGTTATACGGATTAGCATAGAATGCAAGCACTTCTCCCGAAGAAGAGCCTTGGGGAAATTGGATCAAGGCCCATATGATGACGGGGATCGAAAAACCTAGGAATGCCAGGCTGCAATCCTTTTTAGTTACTGTTCCCTGTTTCCTATTTGCATACAAGCCGACGAGGATCGCTGGCAGCAGGAGTAGGAAAACGGGCTTAGTCGTCACGCATAGGCCGATGGATATGCCCGATACGATGAACCAGAAAGGCTTGCGGGCCTTCGATTCCATGCCCACGATAAGGCAGGCCAGGAATACGGTCAGATAGAAAAGCCCAGGCACTTCGCCGAGAACGCTTTTTCCATTGCCATAGAGCGGAGGAAAGGTCGCCAGAAGAGCCAGCGATCCAAGAGAGGCATACGGTCCGAAGAGCCTCCGAGCAAGCATATATGCTGTCAGAACGAAGGCGAAGATGAAGACAGCCATGAGCGCCCGAGCCGATTCGATACTCATACCGAATAGCTTGAACCATACCGCAAGCGGATAGAGAAGCGGATATCCTACGGACAATACGGACACGTGGCGTATGTCCCCCGGAGCGGCCTGGATGCCATCCACTCCTGCGTGCAGCCAGTTCGCGGCTGTCTGGATATACCAGCCTTCGTCGTACCAGACCGATGGGCTTTCGGAAAGCCTATAGAGCGAAAAGAATATCGCCAGGATGAAAAGTCCCACAAGGACGATCTTCTGGGAAAATATGTTTGTATTCATGCAAGTTAAGGCTTCCTCAAAAAATTGATCCTGTATAGCTCCAGAAATGGCGGCAGAAGCTTGATAGCCTTGGATGTTACCTCTTGAAGGCCGGCGGCCTCGACTGCCCCCTGAATATCCTCAGCGTTAGACACGTGAGGCGCGTGCATTGCCGTGTCATCAGACTCTTCATTCTTGTTGAGATATTCGCGGGCTTTTTTGCCCTTCTTCGTGGTCCAGGCGATGACTTTCTGATGGAGGAACCGGAAGAACGCTGTTTCAGAAGGGTACCCCGTGACCAAAATTCCGCCGGGAGCCAGGACGCGTTTCAGTTCCAGCAAAGGATCCCTGAGATCCTTGAAGTGCTCAAGCACGCTCATGCAGATCACGAGATTGAATGTGTTGTCCGGGAATGGCATTTTCAGGATGTCGCCGCGGAGCGTCGTCACATTCGCAAGCCCGCGATTCTTGGCCATGACAGCGACGTATTCAAGGATATCGTCCGAGTAATCCAGCGCGACGACCTTATCGGCATACGAAGCCAAAGCCGGAACAAAATATCCCACGCCCGTGCCCACGTCGAGCGCGCTCTTCACCTTGGACATGCCAACCTTCTTCAAGAACGAATCGATAATGTAGAAGCGCTTTCTGAAAAGATATTTTGTCACCGGGTCGGCATCGAAGTATGCGAACGCTGACGAAACGACCATGCGGAGGTATTTCTTGACGTCCTTCTCGGGGTTATCCAAGATGGAAAATGAATCAGGGTAGTCTTTTTTCTCTGGAAAAACGATCATATTATTTTTTGGCTATTGAAAAGACGAACGTCGGCGAAAGAGGACCTACAAGACGGGCGATCCGGAATTTGAGAAGGATGTAAGGGAAGAATCCATAGATGTGGCTCGGCCTGAGCTTTCGGATATCGTCAATACTGAAGAACTGAAGATGCGGCTGGTTCTGCGCCTGTTTAGGAGTGATCTTGAAAAGCGTCCATAGCACCGGGTACAGCCAGAAGTGGGAGTTAGGGGTCGTCAGCACGGCGATGCCCTCCGGCTTCAACATCCTGCGGATCTCACTTATAGTGAAATTCGGATCCTTGAGGTGCTCGATGACTTCGGTTGACCAGATCACATCAAAAGAATTATCTGGAAATGGCAAGGTCTTGTCGGCATCGGCAATGATCACGGATTCATAATTCCTGAATACATCTATTGATGTCGTCTTGTAGCCTCTCTTCTTGAGGATCTCCGAATAATATCCGTCGTTGCAGCCGATATCGAGAGCGGTCGGCTGTTGACCGGAGGCGTAGTTTGAGCGGTCAGGAATGAGAGCGAGAGCGATGCGCTTCCCTTTCGTCTTATGGTGAAAACTCCCCTGTCCCAGATCGATCGGCATTCTCTGGAGGAGATACTGGAGAGATTTGATCATGCGCGATATTGTAACAAGCGCGTGTGGCTTTGTCTATGCATATGCTCTATCTAGAACGGCAGATTCACGGCTGTGAGCAGGTACGAATCCATAAAGAATGTCGCGAGAAGATAGAGGGCAAGGATGGGCACGAATGCATACCAGCGCCTCTCATACTTCCTGAAGAGAAAACAAGCCACGATCGCGATGAACGGAATGGCGATGGTCAGAATGCGCTGAGTGATGGCAGGCCAGATGAACACCGGTAGGAATGAAACGAAGCATGCGGCAAGGAATGTCCGTGCTTCTTTTTCCATTATGCCGGCACGCCATTCCCGATAGAGGATGTATGCGCCGCCGATGAACAGGAGTCCGAGAACATTCACGAGCGAGCCGAGCGCCTTCACATATTCCTTGATGCGCGAGGAATAGATGTAATGAGCGGCATTGGATCCGAACCAGTCGGCATACGTATAGCCGAAATGATGATAGGCCCAAACGTACAGGACGATTGCGGGAACAAGGGCGACCGCAGCCGCACACGAGCTTCGTCCAAGGAATCTCTTCCAGCCCGGCCACGACCTCAGGCCCGGCCATGCTTCAGCGATGAGATATGCGGCGGTCGCGACTCCCGCCAGAAAAGCATACTCCTTGAGTAGGCCGCCAATGCCCACCATCGCGGCAGCCAAGAAAAGGTCACACTGCGACTTCGATCTCGCATACCGCCACAGGAAATAAAGCGAGAATATATAAAAGCTCCAGCCGCCGATATCCATGAGATAGTTGAGGCCGAAAACCAGGAAGCCGTAATTCCCCGCCAGGAAAAGCGTTCCCAGAAACGCAGCCGGCCTGCTTCCGAAAAAATCTTCGAGCAGTTTGAAGAAAACGATGCCGGCAAGGATGAAGAGTCCGCAATTCAGGACGAACCATCCATTCAATATCCCGCCGAGCGGCACTGACAAAGCCCGGACCGCTTCAAGCGCGCCGAATGTCGTGATGATCCTGTTGGGAATGAAGCCGGCGGGAGCAGCGTGGCCCGAGAGGACATTCATGGCATCGATATAGGTCTGCGTGTCGCCCAGGACATGGGGACCCAGATGCATCGTAAAGAGCCCGACAAGCGCCAGAAGGCAGAGCGCGAGAGCTAGGAGCCAGCGATTCTGCTTCATGTGAATTTGAGCTTGCGGGCCGCGAAGAACGTCATCTGGAGGAGGAGCCAGCCATGCCTCCATCGGCTGATGTTGGTCGTGCCGTATATGCGCGGCTGATAGTGGATGGGCAGATCGATGATCTTGAGGTTGAGCTTGGATGCGCCGAACAGGAGGTCGAAGTCGCCGAACGGATCGAAGTCGCCGAAGAATGCGCGGCCCTCCTTGATCTTCTCGTAATCAGAGCGCCACAGGACTTTCGTGCCGCAGAGCGTGTCCTTCAGAGGCTCTCCCAGGATCCAGCTGAAGGCCAGGCTGAAGAACTTGTTGCCCAAGAAGTTGAGGACGCGCATGGAATCCTGCGCGAGAGGATAGACCAGGCGCGAGCCGTTGATGAAGTCCGCCTTGTTGAGCGCGATAGCCTCATAGAACTTGCCCATCTCATGCGCAGGCACTGTCATGTCCGCATCATAGATGGCGAGGATATCGCCCTTCGCCATATCGAAGCCTTTCCGCACCGCATCGCCCTTCCCTTTGCCTTCCTGCTTGGCGTATGAGAGTCGGCGCTTGGCTGCTCCTTCTTTGCCAGATGGATCGGCGGCACGATCAACGACGCGCCTGATCTCATCGAATGTGCTGTCGGTCGAATTGCCTTCTATAAATATGATCTCGGTGAATGAGCCGAGTTCCGGAAGATCGCGGACGATCTTCTCGATGGTGCCCGCCTCATTCCTGGCCGGGACGATGATGGAGATAGAGGGACGCGCTTGGGTGCGAAGACCTGCCTTGCGCAGGGCTGCGTAGTGGATGAGGCCCATGTGGCTGAAAGGCCAGATATTGGCCAGGATCACATTCATGAGCCAGGAAATGATGGGAATGTATATGGGCATGATCATCTTCGTGCCCGACTTCACGACCTCAAGGCCCGCGAGGCGCGCGAATGTGTGCAGGTCGTGGCGAGAGAGCCAGTTCTGCTCGATGGGGCCCGTGCGCATGCCGAGGCGCGACGCGAGGCGCAGGACCGGTTCCCAGAGCGCGCTGTATTGGGTGATGATGATGCGTCCGTCCGCAGGCAGGGATTTCTGGGCCTCTTCCAGGAATGATTGGATGTCCGGCACCCGGCCAAGCTCATCCGAGATGACTTTGCAGCCCTCTCGGTTCGCAGGCGCCAGAAAATTCACCAGCGAGTTCAAGTATTCGTAATAGTATTTTTTCCAGAAGCTCATGTTATTTCGCCGCAGGCACGGTGGCGGCAGCGGTTGCCTGGGTAGTCGTTGCGGGACAATCATATACCCTGCCCGTTATCCTTCCCGAAAAGGCGTTGAAGAGCGGCGTGCATGTCGCGAAGAATCGCCCATAAAATCCATCCTCGTACAGATGAGGGATATCGATGACCATATAGTAGCGGTAGTCAGCGAATTTCTTCTTGTGGCCTTCTTCGAAATCCGGAGTGGCATAGAACCGGCCGCCATATTTGCCGATCACGCTCAACTCATGGCTGCCGATATCGTTGTATGAAAGGACCGGCGTGACTGAGGGGGTCTTGGATATGAATGCCACAGTGCGATGCATGACATCCGCCGAGCTGCCGTTGAGCTTGCCGAGGAGGAGCTCTTCGGAGAAGACCGTATTGTATGTGAGGCCGATGATGACGATCGCGACCATGAACGGCACGCGCCATTGTTTTTTGGCCATGGCTGCAGCAGCCAAGGCGATCGACACGATGAACGACACGGCTATGAACAGGAATGAGATATAGAAGCCGAGCGGTCCTGAGCCGCCCGTGAGAGGCGTGAGGACGTTCCAATGGCCATGAAGGACCTTGGAGAACCACTCCGTCTTCGGATACAGGGCGGCGACCGTCTGCGGCAGGAAATTGAGCGACACCAGCGTGACCGCGATGACAAGGCCCGTGATGATGGCCACGACCGGGAAGGTGCGGGGCTCTCCGTCATTCTCGCGGCTCTCGGGGAATCGCAGGCCTTTGAATATCTCGGCGATCACTATTCCGGCCAGAGCTGCCAGTGGGACGATGGAGAACATGAGGTACTTATCGAGCGCTCCCTGCGAAAAATCAAAGAGCACGAAATAGAAGACGAAGCCCAGTGCGATATAGAGGATGAATGGGCGGGTCCGGCGGACGATGTCCTTGGAAATGAATACGAGCGGCACGATCAGGAGCGGAGACAGGTAATACACTGCCTTCACCGCCTGCACGAAGATCTGCGTCCAATTCCTGCCGTTCGCGCCGGCGAACTGATTCGCATGCCCGATCATGAAATTGATATCGAAGGCAGGATATACCGCATGGATGAGGTAGAGCGCGGCGATATATACGGCACCGAAGCCGATGGATCCCCCGGCCGCCATAGCCGTGCGCTTGGCGAGCATGTCGCGCCTGTATGTCCAGAGATAATCCAGCAGAAGAGCGCCGATGACCAGAATGAACGAAAGCTTGATGAGGAGGCCCGCGAGCGAGACCGCGATAAGGATGCCGAGCCATTTCCTGCGCGAAGCCGCTTCTGCCGCAGCGACATACCTGTCATAGAAATACACAGCCAGAAGGAAGACAAATGGCAGGATCGCCCCGTCGACATCAGCTTGCAGGGATCCGAAGATATTATAGAAGCAGACGGTGAATAGCAGCGCCGACCACCATGCCGCAGCTTCGCCTGCGCGGCGCTTCACCACGGCAAAAAGGAGGAAGCCCGCGCCTATCGAGAACAGCAGAGGAAAAGCCCTGAAATAATCAGCGCCGAAAAATTCATGGCCGGCCACGAAGAGCATCTGCATGAACGGAGGATGAGCGAAGAACTGTCCCGCGGTCGCGACAGAAGCCGAGGCCGAGATGTTCTTCCATTCGTCCTGATGATACGGCAGATGGATCCCCGGCAGGCGCAGTGCGAGGAACAGCGTGCCCACAAGAAGGAGCCCGATGAGCATGTGGGACCGCTTTGTAGAAGTTACTAGCATGTTCGTATTCCTATCGATTGATGATCTCTCCGACCAATCCCTCAGAGAGCTTCGCGAGGCTGTTGTCGCGGACCATGGTCGAAATATTCCCCGCCGCTTTCTTCTGCTCGGCATCCGACAAGGCAAGGAAGCCTGAGATCCTCTCTGCCAGAGCCGCGGCATCCCCATACGGGAACATGAATGCCCCGTCTATCTTCGCGCGCAGATCGTCGTTCGATGCGAAGACGAAGCAGCCACAGGCCATGCCCTCGAATATCGTCTTGTCGTACATGCCGTTCGGCGAGAGGTTCACGAATATCTGATGGGCCGAATATACCTTCGGCGTCTGTACATTCGGTATGCCAGGAATGAACCTGATGCGATCGCCGAGCCCGGCTTCGCCCACAGTCTTCCTGAGCGATTCGGCGTAGGCTTCGTCGCCTGCCGGCGCATCGCCGATTATGTCAGCGAGGAAATCCATTCCCTTGCCATGCAGGATCTTCAGGGCCTCGATGAGGACATGGACATTCTTGGACGGGGAGATGCGGCCGAGAGAGAGGACCGATCCCGGGATCCTCTGCACCGAATCATCCTGGCGGAATATCTCAGTGTCTATGCCGACGGGCATGAATCGCGTCTTCTTGAATTTGGCCGTGTATGAATAGTGCGAGGTGCAGAATATCTTGGTGCAGAACATCGCTGAGATGTCGGTCAGCATCGAACCTGAATAGTGGTTGCGCCACATGTATATCTTCTTGCCGAGAAGCTTCCAGAGCCAGCCGGCGGTGAGGATATATTCCTGGTTCATGTGGACGAGGACGGCATCGTAGCGGTTGAAATAGCGGATCGAGAAATAGAAAAGCAGGAATACGTACTTGGTCCTGCTCTGGCGCTTCTCTTTGCCGAGCGAAAGGACCGAGACGTTCCCCGGCAGGTCATAGTCACCCTTCTGGAGGCACACGACCACGACAGATTTGAGATGCTTCGAGAACTCCTCGACCCACCGGTGGAAGAACCCCAGCACGGGGTCGGTACGGTCTATTTTCTGTGTGATGACGAGGAGTCTCATGTGTAGGTATATGGCTTATTGGGCAGCCTTGCCGCCCTTGTCCTTGAAGATAAACATACCATAGAGCACGTAGCTTTCGACAGCGACGATGATGCTGGTCAGGATCTGGGCAGGAAGGTAATGCAAGCCAGTATACTGGACGAGCAGATATATGAGTCCGGTGTTTATGGCAAGGTTCGTGCCGGTCACAGCGAGATAAATAGCGGCCTGGCCGCGCATGCCTTGAGTGCCGTTGTCCTGGAATGTGAAGAATTTCTGGAGGAAGAAGCTCACGCCGAACGCGACGAGGAACGCTAGGACCGATGAGGCTACGTACCAAATGTGCGCGACATCAGTGAAGACATAGAGAAGGACAAGGTCGGTCACGGCTGCTACGCCGCCCGAAAAGAGATAGCGGACGAGCTTGCCCACGAGCTGGCGGCGCTTGAGCCCCGGAGTCGGAGCCTTGTCCAGGGAATCAAGCACCTCCCGTGTGGCCAGCACCGTCCTTTCTATCGAGAACATCTCGGCTTTCTTCTTGCCCGCCTCGGCGAATCTGTGCCTCAGCGCAGGATCGCTTGAAACCCTCCGTATGGCGCGCACAAAATCATCCTCGCTGTCAGGCACGACCAGAAGGCCTTCAGATCCGTCAGTTATTATCTCTGCGAGATTGCCGACCTTGGTCGCGATGACAGGAGTCCCTGCGGCCATCGCCTCCACGACCTGGAATGAGAAGCTCTCGAAATGGGTGTTGAGCGCGAATATGTCCGCGGATGCGATGAGCCTGATGAGCTCGTCCTTGCTGAGCCTCCCTGCGAGCGAGACGCGGTCGGAGAGCCCTTCGGCGGCGATGATCTTTCTGAGCGCGGGCATTTCAGGGCCGTCGCCTGCGATGACGAGCTTCCATCCGTCGAGCTTCTTCATGGCCCGGATGAGGGTGCCGAAGCCCTTCCATGGCACCAGCCGGCCGGCCGAGACGATGGTCTTCGGCTCGACGACGACTCCAGCCGCGGCTGTGCGGATCTGCGCGATGTCGATGCCGTTATAGATGGATGCAATCCTATCCGGATTTCTGCTCCAGCGCGACACGAGTCCGCCGAAATACACACTCGGCGCGACAGCCCTATCGGCTCCACGCACGACGAGCTTCTGTATGCTTCTCAAAAGCTCGATGCGGAGGCCGTATCTCTTATTCTGGAAATCATCGATGGAATCCCTCACGCCGAAACGCTGAACCGCCTGTTCCCAGGCATAGTCGCCGGGCACGCGCACGATGAATATCTTCCCGAGAAGATAGGAGACGAGAAGCGCCGGCAGGCCGACCGAGACCGTGTCCTGAGCAAAGACGACATCTGCGTCGCGGGCCGACCAGAGGAGCTTTGCGGCGTAGGCGACATGCCTGATGCCCTTTGCCATATGGCGCACCGAGCCGAAGCTCTCTACGAACACAGAGACGCCGCCCTTTGGCAACTCATCGGAAAGCAGCTTGGAATATGTTGCCGGGCCTCCGATATCGGGCGGGAAAAGGCCCGTCGCGATGAGTATTTTCATGCGCTTTACTATACCCCAAGCGCCTCAGTTACGCCATGAATGAGGTCGGCCTCGCTCCACCCGATGATGCGCGCGCCCGTTTCCCGTGCGACTCCCACGTCAGTCGATACGACTGGGCATTCTGCGGCCAGTGCTTCGACGAGCGTCATGCCGTATCCTTCGAAAAGCGATGTGACCAGAAAGAGATCGGCCGTCTTATAGTACGAAGCCAAGGTCGTCTGATCGGCCCATGATTCAAAAACGACTGAGGGCGCGCCGTCCTTCGAACCTCTTCCAGCCGCAGAGGCGAGCCTTTTCAAATGCCGCTCGCACGGACCCGTACCCACTATGACCAATCCAGCTCCAGGCACCTTCGCCGCGATCTCCGGCCATGCGCGTACTGCACGCGAGATATTCTTCTCGGGAGTGAGTCGCGAGGCCATCAGGACGATCTTTTTGAACTGCGGATATTTTGTGCGGAGGTCGGCTATGACAGGCGCATTCCTGATCGCGGACACATCGACGGCGATGGGCCTGAGAGTGATCTTGGCTTCGGGAACATTCAACGTCTCCATGAGAAATTTCCGGGTCTTCTCCGAGACGACTCGAACGGTGTCGGCTTTGGGTATGTATGAAAGCGCCAGAGCCTTCCTGACCTTGTTCGGGAATGTGTAGCCGAAATTCGGGCTGCTGATATCCGTATGGATCTGGATCTCGAGCGGGATCTTGAATTGCTTCTGGAGGGCGGTGCCGGCGAATGCCGTCAGGAATGGATCCTGGCACGTTATATTCGTGATTCCCCTCCTGCGGATGATGAAGCGGCCGAGGCTTGCTGCCTGCAGAGGATACAGGGCTTTCATGCGCGATCGCGTCGGATACACCCACACATTCGGTGCGATGCTCGTCTCACGGAACGAAGCGTCGGTTGCGACGATGATATGGATCTCTCCCCACTCCTTGGCATATTCGATCATGCGCGCGCGTACGGCGCTTCCCTCCTGGAAGATCAGCCGGTCGATGCTGATGGAAAGCAGCTTGCGCTCGTTCTTGGGCAGTTCCGTATTCATGGCTGGATTCATATAAAGAGTTTGCGCATGCGGGGAGCGATGGCATCCCACTGATACATGTCGCGCACCATGTCGCGCGCCTTCTCGGTGATGTATCCGCGCGACTCGCGATCGCGCGTGAGCTTCTGAACCTTCTGGGCGATGGATTGCGGGTTATCTACTTCGCAGAAAAGGCCGGTCTCTCCGTCCGTCAGAAAATCCGGGATGCCGCCGACCGGCGTCGCAATGACGGGAATGCCAGCGGCCATGGCTTCCAGGAATGAATTGCCCAAGCCTTCGGTTCGCGATGGGCGGACAAATATATCCGATGCCTGAAGATACGCAGGCAGATCCGCATGCGGCACGAATCCCCTGAAGATCACGCGGTCAGAGAGCTTGAGGGTCGCGGCCAGCGCCTTGAGCTTGGCTTCGTCGCGGCCTCTGCCCAAGATGAGAAGCTTCACTGATGGATCAAGATCGAGAAGGGCTCGGATGATGGTGTCGATCGCATTCTTGAACACAAGACGGGACGCGGTCACCAGAATGATGTCGGAAGAGCTCGCTCCCCATTCCCGTCGCAGAAGATCCTTTCTCTCAGCAGGAAGAGCTGCGGCGAAACGCCCGTAGTCCACGCCGTTCGGCACGATGTCTATGGGGCATGTCGCACCCATGCGCCCTGACCAGTCCGCGAGATATTTCGATATGGCCTGGATGCGGTCCGCGTGCGCGAACATCTTTTTGAAAAGCGGGAACAGCACTCCCTCGCGGCGGCCGAAATGATCGCCTTCCTGGATGGTGAGGATGAATGGGATTTTGGGGAACGACTTCTTGAAAAGATACGCAGCGAATCCGGCGTAGCTCGCCATGATCGCCCATGTGCCATCGTATGGATCCTGCCGGTGCAGCTTTTTCGCCTTGAAATATGCTGCGAACGGGAAGAGGAGCTTCTGGAGCGGTCCGACTTTGCTGAAGATGCGATGAACCGTGACGGCGCCGACCTGCTCTTCGCGAGCCTCGCCTCCCCCGTTCAACGCGATCATTTCAAAAGAGATCTCGCCCGGCGGTATCCTATCGGTGATCTCCTTTACCGCTACTTCCGCTCCTCCCACGAAGCGCGGGTAGTAGACGAGCGAGAATATGAGAATGCGGCGGGGCTTCATGGGTTCATCCTTTCACACTATCATTCGACTTTCAACACTTTTTTCAGGACCTCTTCGGGCACTTCTCCCATCTTGTTCTGCTCCGGCTGGAATGGGATCTGGGCGGGCGAGGGCGAAGGCGCTGGAGATGCCGCTCTTGGCGCTGATGCAGGTGCCTGTGCGGGAGCTGGTCTTGGCTCTGCTGGCGCCGCAGAAGGCGCTGGCTTATTTCCCAGAACAGCGGCAAGCGCATTCTTCAACTCGTTGACGTTCTTCTGCGTAGGCACTTTCGAATCGAGCTTTGGCGAAGGCTTCTGAGAGAGAGCTGAAAGGGATACCGGCTGAACTGGAGCTGTCGGCGGGACCGACGGCGTTTGAGGGAGCTGCGCAGAAGCAGGCTTAGGTGGGACCTCTGTAAAAACTTCTTTGAGATTTGCAAAAGGCTTATGGGTCGGCTGAGGCGCTGGCGTCGGTGCAGGTTTAATCGGCTGGACTGGTGCCGGAGCTTGAGCAACGGGCCTAGGCTGAGGCTGTGATGCAGGAACAGGGGCTGAAGCTGTCACAGGCGTCGGCACAGGCTTTGGAGCGGGCGCAGGAGCCGGGGTCGCGGCTGCGGCGATAGGAGCCGAAGCTGTTGCAGCTGCGGCCGGCGCGACCTTGGGAGCGATCGGCAAGGATTTTGGAGCAGCAGGAGCTTTTGGCGCGACAGTCGCTTCGTGGAACTTCACGATCTCTTCCTCCACAGCAGCACGGGACTTGGCGAACTGCTCGCGTGAAGCCGCAATGATCTCCTGCACGTATGTGGTATCAGGATGCGCGATCGGCGGAAGGTTGGTCGCGGAGAACGGCGAGGACGTCAGCCCGTCGATCATGAGCTTGAGATACATCTGGAACTGGCCCAGATTGACGAGGTCCTCCACCATGAATTGCGGGGCGAATTCCTTTTCCAGCATCTCGGCATCGTTGGCACCGACGCGGAATACGATCATGGTGCCTACGTTGCCGAATACGGCCGGGCGCACGAGCTCATCCATCTGCTCGACATATTGGTGGGCGATGGTGAGATTCAGCTTATATTTGCGGGCCTCGGACAGAATATCCGCGAAGGATGCATTAGCGAAGTTCTGGAATTCGTCCACGAAGAGATAAAAGTTCGGGAGCATCTTCATGACCCTGTCCGGCACGTCAGCGCGGGACATGGCAGCGAGATAGATCTTGGTGACAAGAAGGCCGCCAAGGAGCTTCATGTTCTCATCTCCGATCTTTCCCTTCGAGAGGTTGATGATGAGGATCTTGCGCTTATCCATCGCCTCGCGGAAATCGAATGAGGATGTCGACTGGCCGATCATATTCCTGATGAGCGGATTCGCGGTGAACTGACCGACCTTGTTCTGAATGGCAGGCACGGCTTCGGCAGCCATGCGCTCGGTATAGTTTGCGAACTCCTTGACCCAGAATGACTTCACGGACGGATCGGTGATATGCGTGATGATCTCATTCCTGTACGCCTTGTCGGAGAGCATGCGGTTCACGCCGAGCAAAGTCGTGTTCGGTGCTTCGAGAAGAGCGAGGAGCGTATTGGTCAGGATGTATTCCATGCGGGCGGACCACGCGTCCACCCAGATCTTCTTGAAGGTGCTCATGAGGCCGCCGACTACGAGGTGGCGCTTGGTGGGGTCGACGGATTCCAGGACATTGAATGAGATCGGGTGGTCAGTGTCGAATGGCGCGATATAGATGACGTCGCGGATGCGGTCCTTCGGCACATACTCGAGAAGGAGGTCGGCGGATTTTCCGTGCGGGTCGATGAAGCACATGCCGTCGCCGCCCTGAATGTCCTGGACAGCCAAATTCTCAAGAAGGGTCGATTTTCCCATACCCGTCTTTCCGATGACGTAGACGTGGCGGGTACGGTCCTTGGCTTTTATGCCGAATTTGACCCTCTTGTTCCGGGAGTCGGTTTCGCCGAAGTATGTGATCTTATTGTCTTCCATGATGTGTGTGTGCGAGTGTGATTTTGGCTCAAGTATATCACAAAAATAAAACCCACCGCTCCGGAGAACGGTGGGTGGTTTATGTCACTAACTGTTATGCAAACAACGATACCATCGTATGAGATGGCGACCAACTAGGCTGCGGTTGCGGAAGTCAGCTGGGCTCCCGGTAATTTGGCCAAGTTTGCCGCTCGACGCGCTCGACGTTGCTCTTGTCGCTCTTGCTCATCCCTTTCATCTGCCGTGAGATACTGCGGCTGTTTCGAACAAAGTCGTTCGATGACGCTCGTGTCTCTCACGACGGTTTGAACATGGAGGAATTGCGCGTGATGGTCCGTTAACGGAACTGCCAACCTGCCTCTTGAGTATTGTGACATGTGCTTATCTAGTTTCTAGGATACAAATGCCTGCTAGTATGCCGGGACGCTTTCCGATACATGTGTACACCTGTATGACGAAAGTTCAGTAAGCCGCGACACATCGCGATTCTTACGGAAACAGAAAAACAGACATCCAAGAACAAGACTACCACTCTGTTTTATTTGCGCAAGGGCATTTTGTGCACCTTATGGGATGCCCTACAATTCTTCCCTGCTGTATCTGTTAGACGCATCCCAGAGCATCCAGCCCGTGAGTCCGACGTCATAGGTTGCCTGCATCTGCGCATGGACCAGCGCCGGAGTGTATGTTGCGCCGAGATCAAATGCCTGGAGCCACGGCCGAAGCTTCTCTGGACTGGAAGATGCCGCGAGGGCGCGCTGGACCGCCTTGCCCATCGTGTACTTGATTATCTCATACGGATGCGCGGCCGGATTGGCGTAGCCTGCGAAGCCATCGATGAAATGCGACGGATATACCATCGGCGCGACATAGTCGAAATACGGCAGCGCGTTCTCGAGGATCTGCCCGATGCCCATATCGTCGGTATTGATCGTCGTCTGACCGAAAATGTCCGCGGACATGACAACTTTCTCCGGCAGAAGCGCGGTCCGCAAATATTTAAAGAATTTAGTGATGACCATCGCCCTTGTTGTGCTGGCCGGAATGGCAAAATGCGCGTCGGACATATTCCCGTCCGACGGAAAGCGTATGTAATCGAAATTGACCTCATCGAAGCCGATGGCGTGCGCTTCTTTGGCGATCGAAACTATGTAATCCCAATATGAAGAAGAATTGGGATCGATGAAAGCCAGCCCCTTTTTGTCGGCCCATGGACGGCCTGGATGAGACCTGCTCTGAACAGCCAGCTCAGGATGAGCCTTTGAATACAGCGGATCTTGGAATACGGTCACGCGCGCGATCATATAGAGGCCCTTTGCATGAAGCGATGCCACGAGTTCCGGAAGGCTCCGGATGCGGCAGCCATTGCCCTTCGGACCCTCGACGCTCGTCGAGGCATAGGCAAGCGTGCCGGTATAGTCCTTGATATCGATCATGAGCGCGTTGATCTCGGAGCCCTCGAGGGTCTTCAGCATCTTCTCGCGAAGATTCGGCGTATCGGCGATGCAGGCTGTCATATATACAGCCTTGACCGCGGCCGGAGTCGGCATATGCGCGACCTGCGGGATAGGCTTCACCGGCGGTGTCGACGAAGCGGTCGAGCTCGCGGCGAGCTGGGACTGGAATTGGATATGCTTCCCTGAAGATGAAAGGGAGAAAATAAAATATGCTATGACCAGCGCAATGACAGCCCCAGAAACTCCGATCGCGATCTTATTCATTGCGATGCTCGATGTACGGAAGATTCTGCGCGTCAGAAATGCGTGAGACGGCGTCAGGTTTGACCTTGTATGCGATGATGACCACGAGGATGCCCGTCACGAGCGCGATATTCTTCTTCCAGTCATCAGGAAAACCGAGATACGGAAGGATCAGTATCCAGACGCCGAGCACCATGAGTATCTGTCTCTTCGACATAATGGACGCATTATAGCGTATCTCCCGTTCAGCTCACAATAACCACGAATTCCCCGCGCACCGTATCCTGATGATTTTGGAAATGCAGAGCGACTTCTTCAGGCGTACCCGATACGACTTCCTCGAAGATCTTGGTGAGCTCGCGGCATATGGTCACCTTTCTCGCTCCGGCCACCAGATGCTCCTTCAGAGACTGCAATGTCTTTTCGATCCTGTGCGGCGATTCATAGAAAACGATCGTGCGCTCGGATGCGGCTATCTCCCTGAAGAGGGTCTCCCTGCCCTTCTTGTGCGGCAGGAATCCCAGAAATGTAAAATCAGCGCACGGCACTCCTGCAATGGAGAGCGCGGTCGTCAGCGCAGAAGGTCCGGGGACGGATTCGATCTTCACCTCGCCAGTCCGGATCTCTTCGGCAAGTGCCTCGCGGACCCGCGCGACCAGGTCGGCTCCTGGATCGGAGATACCCGGAGTACCTGCATCCGAGACCAGCGCGAGATTCTTGCCTTCGCGCAGAAGCCGGATGATCTCATCGACTCGCGACAGAGCGCTGTGCGCATGATACGAAAGGGTCGGCCGCGAGATGAGATGCTTTGCCAGGAGCTTCTTGGTCATGCGCGTGTCTTCGCAGAGGATGATATCCGCCGAGCCGAGCGTCTTCAGGGCCCGAAGCGTGATGTCTTCGAGGTTGCCTATCGGGGTGCCGACGATGGAGAGATATGACATGGCAGTACCATACCATTTAGAGCAAAACTGTACTAGACTTCCTGCATGAACCCGCCTCGAGAGACAATCGCATATGTCACTAGGGATATAGAGCGCGCTCTCGGAATGGAGCCTCAGGAAGGCTATTTCGTCATAGCCAACCGCACCGCGTATGCCGAAAGCATCCAGAAGCAATACCCCCGAAACGTCATCCTCATCGACAGCCCGACAGGCGAACTGCTTGGTACAGGCGATCTTCTTAAGCATGAGAAGACCCTGGACTTTCTCGCCAATCATCGCGACTCGGCTGGCACATCTCCAAAGCTTCTTGTCTTCAAGAATAGCGCCCTCATCGAACCCGTCGCCAGCGAACGCGGATGGAAGCTCCTCAACCCTCCCGCCGCCCTCGCTGAGAAGATAGAGAACAAGATCTCGCAGATCGAATGGCTCGGCGGGCTTTCAAAGTACCTCCCATTCCATCATGTCGAGCTCATGAAGGACGTGCGCTGGAACGGCGAACCTCTCGTCGTTCAATGGGCGCACGGCCACACGGGCGGCGGCACCATCCTCGTGCGCACCGGCGCCGAGCTCGCTGCGCTCAAGGAAAAATTTCCCGAGCGCCGATCGAGGGTGACGGCTTTCATCAACGGACCCTCGCTGACCGTGAATGTCGTCGTGGGCGCTGACGCCATCCTCGCGGGCAACATAAACTATCAGATAACGGGAATGGCGCCATTCACCGGAAATGCATTTGCCACGGTCGGCAACGATTGGAAGCTGGCCCACACGATCCTCACCGACGCGGACAAGCAGGCCATCGCTTCGCTCATCCATGACATCGGTGCGAGAATGCAAAAAGATTCATGGCGCGGCCTCTTCGGCCTGGACTTCATGAAGGATTCCGTGACCGGCCGCATATATCTCATCGAAATAAATGCCCGCCAGCCGGCCTCAACCACATACGAATCCCAGCTTCAGCGGATCCGACGCGCAGAAGGCGCTTCCGGCATGACGACATTCGAGGCGCACATTGCAGCCCTCACAGGCCAGCCGCTGTCTCAACCTATCATTGCCCTTACTGACGGCGCGCAGATCATCCAGCGCGTCACTGGTGACATTTCTTCCATATCCGATGAGACCATCGGCTCACTCGAACTATCCGGCTTCGAGGTCATGGCATATCCGAACACCGAAGAGAACTCCGACCTGATCCGCATCCAGAGCGCAACAGGCATCATGGCCGAACACGGAGTCTTCAACGAGACAGGCCAGGAGATCCGCGACACGATCCTACAGTAGCGTCCACAATACATCCCCAATAAAAAAGACCCTGCAACTGACGCAGGGTCTTGAAACTAACAAAACGGCAACGCTAGACTGCCGTCGGATACTTAGGGCATAGAAGATCCAGCGATGTGATATCGCCTCTCCAATTATGCCCATTCGCAAGCCAGACTCCGCCTCCACGGAAGCTCATGACGAGGATCATCAGAATATTGGTCTCATCCCGATAGATCGTATCGGGGCATGGGATCAAACGGGGATTGCCCTTTCTATTCTTCTGATAGCGTTCAGGTATCCGTAGAAGCTCCAGGGAATTCAGTCTGCAGAGCGCATGTCCCACCAACGGAGAAAGCTCGGCCGCTCTCCCTGAAGGGGAGTGCAGGATATAGATATTTTTGACTTTTTCCGGAGGATCGAAAAGAAACTCATCGAGCATCGCAGAGCCGAGGAAAATATCATTCCCCTGCAACCGGATGATCATCCTGCCTGTGCTCCGGGGCTGATTGATCGGTTCCCACTTCCAGTGGTCCTGGAAAAAAGTCGAATCGCAATCGATTTCAAAAGCATTGGAATCCTCAGTCGGACGTATCCAGGATTCCAAGCTGCTGCCACCCTTCCACTTTTCCATTTCTGGAAAATTTCGAACTACGGTCATAAGCAAGTCCTTCAGTATGTGCTGTCGTTAATGTGCGAAGATAACAAAATCAGTCCACATTATTCTCCCAAAGGGACACAGTGTCAACTCCTTCCTCCTGTTCCAAGCCCGCATTTTGCGCTACAGTGTATGTCATTCATGATATCGAAAACGCTCTCACCACAGGCAATGGAGCTGATCAACGCCTATCTTCATTTCAAGGTGGGCGCGGCAGTCTGCTCCGTTCCCTATTTCAACAACAAGACCCTCCGCTCCCGCGGCGCCCTGAACGCGCTCGTCGGCAAAGGCAGCCCCAAGGAGATCCTCGATGAAGCCGAAACCCTGGTCTTCAAGAATCACATCAAGCTCGACGCATTCGCAGACGAGTCCCTGAAGAAGATTCTCGTCGACAATAATATCGGCATCGACTGCTCCGCCCTCGCATTTTACGTCCTCGACACAGAGAGCCAGGCCCAGGATCGCGGACCTCTCAAGAAGCACCTCGAATTCATTCATGCCCACGGTATCAAGGGCTTCGTCGCCTCACGCAGTCATCCCTGCCGCCTGACCGATGTGGAGACGTTCGCAAGCGACCTCAACAGCAGGCCGGTCGAGCTGCATGAAGTAGCAGTCGCCGACATGATCACTATGATGGACGGTTCTGATACAGGGGAACGCAATCACATCCTCGTTATACACCAGATCGACTCGACTGATGGCGTTCCTACAAAGCTTCACTACTCTCATGCCGTCGCCTATCCCGAAGACGGCCTCTACGGCAGCGGCGTGAAGCAGGGCGTCATCGAGATCTCCAAACCCGGCGAGCCTCTTCTCTCCCAGAGATGGATAGAGAACGGCCTCGAAGGCGCCGATAACAGGATATTCGCGCGCGCACAGAGATCCAAGACCCAGCTCCGCCGTTTGAAGTGGTGATTCGCCAGAATCACCTACAGGGCTCTAATCCTCATTGAATGGGCGCTTCAAGCGTGATATTCTGAAGCGCATGATCACCATCCTCCAGGGAACCGCTGATTTGGCGTATATCCTCGGTTTTACGCTGATAGGCGCTATAGGAGCCTTCATCTGGGCGCCGCTTCTCACCCGTTTCCTCTTCCGCTTCAAGGTGGTGAAGGGGGCGAAAGTCGAGCTCGCCGCGCTCGGATCCCACGCATATAAAGCGACAACGCCCGTCATGGGAGGCCTTCTCGTCGTGATCACTGTCGCAGTGATCACCTATTTTTTTGATTGGTCGCGCTCATTCACCTGGGTGCCGGTCGGCGTCATGCTCATCTCCGCAGCCCTCGGCGCCATCGACGACATCATGAACGTATACGGCGCCGAGCGCCGCTCGCGGAAGATAGACCACGTTCTCACGCTCATCCGCGTCCACAAGGACTGGCGCATGCGCCTTTGGTATTCCCTCACCCTTCCCTGGACCGCATTCAAACGCCTCTCGGTCTGGTTCGGCTCCCGTACATCCAAGGGCGTCTTCGTTCACGAGAAGCTCATCCTGCAATTCATCGCCGGATCCATCACCGCATGGTGGATATATAACAAGCTCGGTCCGGCGTGGCATTTCGTCTATCTTCCCTTCGGCTATACCTGGAATGCAGGCTGGCTCATCGTCCCCATCATCATCCTCGTAGTGATGTTCACCGCCAATGCCGTGAATATCGCCGACGGCATGGACGGCCTCTCAGGCGGCATGCTCATCATCACCTTCGGCGCCCTCACTCTTCTTTCGTGGATCAACGGCTTCGGCGAAGTCGCCATCCTCAACGCCACAACGACTGGCGCCCTGGCGGCTTATACCTATTTCAATATCAAACCCGCGCGCTTCATGATGGGCGACGTCGGCTCCCTCGGCTTGGGAGCGCTTCTTGCCGTGAATGCAATGGCCATCGGAGAGATCGGCTCGCTCTTCTTCCTCGGCTTCATGTTCTATATCGAAGCGGTGTCGGTCATCCTCCAGGTCGGTTCGCGCTACATCATCGGCCGCAAGATCTTCCGCATGGCGCCGCTTCACCACCACTTCGAGCTTCTCGGCTGGAGCGAGGAAAAGACCGTGATGCGTTTCTGGGTCGTGCACTTCGTCTTTGTCGTATTCGGCTTCTGGCTGGCGCTTCACTAATAAGCACGCTAATAAAATGAGGCAAATAAAAAAGCCGCTGAGTCATTCAGCGGCTTGTGTGTAGCAAGTTCAATACTCTCACTGTTGGGCAAACGGCCGGCACACTTTGACCTTAGCAGCCCAGAATTTGGTGCGCACGGCGTGAGCGACCTTATTCTCGAAAGGCTGCGGCAGATTCTTAAGGTCGACCTTGCTTGGCGCGCGGTCTGCACTCAGCTCCTGCTTCAGCCATAACGTATAAGAATCCTGTTGGTGCTTTATGAGCTCCCATTCCTCCTTTCTCAGCTTCGATCTTTTCTCTTCCGTCAGCTTCTTCTTATCCAAAAAAGCAGCTAAACAGAACTTCACAAGACCGAATACCAGCGCTATGGCGAGTACACCAAGCGCAACATACTTTATCGCTTGCACTAGTATCTCCAGCCAGGTTTCCCATGACAGAAGGCTGTATGCAACAAATAAACCGTAGCATGCGCCGAGGGCCAAGCAGACTTGCAGAGGAGTGACGGGCATCAGCACGTCTGTCGGATCGCTGCACCATCTAGGCTCAGCCGTTCTCTTCCAGACGCGATACCCATTTACTGGATATTCGAGCACTCTCAATGAGAGATGCCGTATCGGCTGCTCATAATCCCAGAACTTTGCGATTTCTGAGAAGAAAAGCGGACGATAGCCGAAGAAGAGCACCGCGGCACGACAAATGCCGAGTACTAACGTGGCGAACAAGGCGCATGCATACCGAAAAAGGTATGCGGTGCCGACACAGATAGGCTGAGCCGTGAATGCAATGATCGCCCGGAAGCGATAGTCGCATTGATCAGTTGGCTTGCTCCTGTGCCATCGATTGATCCATTTCCAGAGAGCTTTGCCAAGCATGCTTTCGCTCTGCTTGGCGAATAGCCCTTCTGGAACTTCGAACATCTCGCAGGCATACGAAGCGAATTCTAGATCTTTGCTGCTCGCAGCTTTTGATTCCGTCGGCCAGTAGATCTTGTACAAGTACCACCCAGGATAATCACCCGCCAGTAACCATCGCGGCTCACGGCCACTTACCGCAGCAATGAGCACTTGGTAATTACCCGGCTTATCGAGCTGGATGAAGGCGATACGATCGGTAACCTTGAAGAGGTAACGCTGACCGGTACTATATCGCCACATTTCTTCTTTCAGGGTATTCTGAACGACAATCACTATCCATTCAGGCCGTTTGGCCATGGCTTCAGGTTCAAAGAACCACTGTATAGGCAGGGTAGCGCTGTCGAGGACTTTGCTCCCGCCGTTCAATACAATCTTCATGTCGCAGCTTTTGGCCACGACAGGATCTTGAGTAGTCATTTGAGGGCTATCCATTCCTCCGAAATAATCCATCATTGTCAGTCTCCTTTTGAGGGTTGATTTACAAGGTTTCTGTCATTAAATCTAATCATTTTTTCCAATTTGTCAATATCCTATCGGAGATATCTAAAATCCCTTAGAATGGACTGATTACATTCATGGAATACCTCCACTGGAAAGAAGAGACCATCGCCGACTTCTCGGCTGCGAACATCGCACGCATGTACGAGCGCGGCTTCGTCTTCGGGCGTCTCGACAAAGGCGTCATGCAGCAGACCCGATCGTGCCGCGTCGATCTGGCGAAATTCGAGCTCTCAAGCGAGAATCGCCGCATCCTCAAAAAGACCGACGGCCTCGAACTCGACGGCATCACCCTTCCACTGCGCGAAGAATATGACTGGCTGATCGGCAAACTTGCTAAGGATTTCTATGACACAAAATTCGGCCCCGGCACCATGAGCGCCAACAAGGTCAAAGAGATGCTGACCGACGAGGAGAAGAGCAACTTCAACACCATGCTCGCCTATTCCCTGAATGAGCTCGTCGTCGGCTACGCGATCTGCTTCGTCACGCCCACATTCATGCACTACTCGTATCCGTTCTATGACCTCGACCGCGCGCCCAAGGATGCCGGCCTCGGTATGATGATCCGTGCCATCCAGTATGCCGAGAAGGCGGGTATGAAGCATATCTATCTCGGTTCCCTTCAGCGTCCCGGCGACACTTACAAGCTCCAGTTCAACGGCCTTGAATGGTTCGACGGCACGACGTGGCAAACCGATACTGCGCCGCTCAAGGAGATCCTGAACAAGGCCGCCAAATAATCGGGCAAATAAAAAAGCAGCAAGTCCTATGACTTGCTGCCGTACTAACTGGCCTTTCAGCCGCTACCTAGTTGCTCTGGACCTCGCTTAGTAGCCCGACAGCCTCCAGAAAAAGCTGATCAACCATCTCAGGCATTTTCCTTCGGAGATATCTGACGTACTCCATGGAGGATTTTCCTTCTCCCAGGACCTTTCTCTCCAGATCATCGGCGATCTTGCTGCTGGACAGCCTGAAGTGTTTTTGCACTTCGATCACGTGAGAATCTGAGGTATGGAGATCATAGCTCCTGGAAATGCCGCCCTGTAGCATCACTTCCGAGAAGACAAGAACCTCCGAAAAACGCGTGAGCGTCAATCCCTTCAGATGCGGAGCGTAACTGACCGGATCCATGCAACTTACTTTCGCATAAATCCTAATCTTATCAGCAAGCAACTGGGGACACAGATTGAAGTATTCCTTCAACATGATTTCTTCGGAAACGATCGTCTTTCTGGCCGTGACAGGCAATGGCAATCCCAACGACTCGGGCGTAACTAGCGTCATATATATTTGAAGCAGGAACTTAATCTGATGCTGTCGCGCGGAATGCCGACATAACGCTCATCAAATTAGCAGCACATATTATAGCACAATAGAACTTATTGTCAATATGCAGGCGCGCTTTATATTCGCCACGAACTAAAATACTAAAAAAGCACCAGCGCGGCGGCTGGTGCTTGTATTGCTTCGTATATCACTTTTACATCGCTTGATACTGGACCAGCGCGGCCATGAATCGCTGATCATATGACTTGAGCACTCTCAGTACCTCCTGCATCCCCATCTTGAGGCCGACATCGCTTTGGGAGAACATTCCATCAGCGACAACCTGGAGACCCTTCTCGACTGAGCCCTCCCTGAGGCCTTCCGACGTGAGGCGTTGGAGCAAACCTTCTGCCTCAGCGATATGCTTGTCGATCTCGCTGCGCAAGGACGGCGTCAGGGTTTTAGCGGGATCAGCCAGCAAGGAGTTCTGAAACTTCTCATTCTTCTGGACTAAATAAAGAATCTCGTTGACATCAAACTCAGGATCCCATTTAGTGATAACAACAGTAGAGTTCATAGCTATAAAGAACAGACAGATTGCGTACCCGTGGTGAACCCGGACTTTACACCACATATCATTAGCCAGTCAATGCCTTTCGCCTGCCAATGAAATCGCCTAGAATGGAGATTCGCAGCAGCCACCCACCATGCTT
>JAQBQT010000014.1 GCA_028286835.1 Candidatus Parcubacteria bacterium | reverse complement strand
CTCATGTTTTTAGTGACGTATATAGCCATTGGCTACAAGACGCTCATTATTCGTTTCAATTCACTTCCGTAAAATCAACAAAACTCTTTGCGAGAAAATTGATTCCCCTCACTACGCGCCGCTCCATACAGCGGCTTTTTTATTAGCCGTGGATCAATTTTGCGACATCTTTCCAGGTGACGGCCACCATGAGGATCATGAGGAGGGCGAAGCCGATGGCATTCACCGTGTTGGTGAACGTAGCAGGAATGCGGCGGCGGATGACGCCTTCGATGAGCACAAAGAGGATGCGGCCTCCATCAAGCGCCGGGAATGGTAGAAGGTTGACCACGCCGAGATTGATGGAAATGATGGCGGTCACCATAAGCAGATAGGTAAAGCCGAGCGTCGCTGCGTTCCCCACGATCCCTGCGATGCCGATCGGTCCGCTCACCTCCGAGAAATTCGGCGAGCCGCGGAATGCATCTGCGATGAACGTGTAGAGCCCGACGGCAGTTTCCTTGATGAGACCTATGGTATAGAAAAATCCTTCTTTGGCCGCAGTAAGGAACGGCAGGCGCAGATCGGCGACCTCGTCCATGGAAATGCCGATTGCGTACTTCCCTTCGACGATCCCCGCTGCCGGAGTGATCAGGGCGTTCGATAGAACCTGTTTGCCACGCGTATAGACAACGATGATAGGGTGTCCCTCAGAGGCATTGATCGCATTTTGAAATCCAGTGATGGTCGCATCGGTAGAGCTCGCGATGCCTTCGAGTATGTCGCCAGTCATGAGACCCGCCTTTTCTGCGGGAGATCCCGGCAAGACAGACGACACCATGATGCGCGGATTGGTGAAGAGCGAAGCGTACTGCTCGAAGCCATTCGTGGCCGCAGTGACGCCGGCTGTGAACACGCCTGTATACAGTATCCAGGCAAAAATAAAATTCATGAGGACGCCAGCCGCGAGCACTATCGCCTGCTGCCAGCGCGGCTTGTTGACGAAGCTGCGCGACGAATCGGAGCCGGTCGTGGATTCCTCGTCCGGGTTCTCACCGAAGATCTTCACGTAGCCGCCGAATGGGATCCAGTTGATGCCGTATTCCGTCTCGCCGCGCTTCCAGGAAAAAACCTTGGGACCGAAGCCGATCTTGAATGCGTCCACCCTGATACCGAAAGCGCGAGCCGCCATGAAGTGCCCGAGCTCATGAACGAATATGAGCACGGCGAGGACTGCGAGGAAGATGAGGATGGTTCCTATGGTCATTCGGTATGAAGCTTAGTTCAGGATCTCTTTTTCCTTCTTTGCGTACAAGTCTTCGAATTTCTTGTTGAAATCATCGACGACCTTCTGGACTTCGCCCTTGAGGCGGAATATCTCATCCTTGCCGTAGCCGCCCTCTTTTTCCTTGGCGGTGAGGTCCTTCACGATGCCGTCGCGGTGCTGGCGGATTTGCTTCTTTGACTCCTCGAGCTTGTCCTTGGCAAGCTTGGCGAAATCCTTGCGGCGGTCCGAAGTGAGCTCAGGGAAATTCACACGCACGCCCTGATCGTCGACTGCGACCGAGAGGCCGAGGTTCGCGACAGTGATCGCCTTCTCGATCTCCTTCACCTGTGCCTTATCCCATGGAGTGACACGGAGGGTCCGGGCTCCTTCGATCATGACACTGGCTACTTCCTTGAGAGCCATGGGCGCGCCATATACTTCGACGCGTACGCCGTCGAGGATGGCCGGCGATGCCTGGCCGGTCCTCACCTGCTGGAGCTCCTTTTTGAGCCACTCTTCGGTGCCTGCGAGCTGTTTCTTGAATGGGTTTAGGTCGTATGCCATATATTAATATTATAGTGTGTTGGCGTCATCATATCACCGCGGGCGGGCGGGCGCTACCCGTCAGACAGAGAGCGCCACGTACTCGAGAAGCATCTTGAGGGAGGGCGAACGGTCGTTCATATATGTGCGCGAGATCTCTATCGCTTCGAGGGCCTGCGCATTTTTCGCAGCGCCTTTCGCATGCACGGCTTCCTGGACGGCGTTCAATAGATCCACAGCGTCCTGCTTCGGCCGCTTCTCTTTCGAGATATCTTCCATGAATTTCTTCACGAAGTCGAGGCGCTTCTGGGGAGCGAGCTTCATGAATTCTGCAGCTTCGGCGGCGCTTGATGCGCCAGACGTCCCCGTCTCTCCTGAAGCGCTTTCGCTCGGCGTCAAAAAGGAAAGGCGAGACTTTACGGTCGGCAGAAGGAGATGGACTGAAGGCAGAATGAGAAAAAAATGCGCGTATTCCGGCGGCTCCTCCAGGAGCTTGAGAAGGGCGTTCTGCGCTTCCGATGTGATCCCATTCATGGCGAGAATGAATATCTTCTTTCCCGACTCGTGGATGGGCCGCATCTCAGCCTGCGCCTTTACGGCGCGAGCATCGTCTATGGCGAAAATCTCATAGGTTCTGTCAAAAAAATCCGGGTTGGCCCGGGCTGCGAGCTTGTGCTTCTTTTCGAGAATGGCGACCAGCTCCGCCTTCTCCTCCTGCCGGCCTATGAGGCAATACGCGTGATGCGAAATCGTCTTGAGCTGGGCGGCGAGGTTCATGCGACTATTGTACATTTCGGAAAAGAAAAAAGCCCGTCGCAGTTACGCAACGGGCTTAGCACGCCGAAGGGCACGCATCCTCAATCAAAGATACTCAGCAAAGCTCAGTAGGTATAATTTCCGCCTGTATAACCTCGGGTCGCTAAGAGCGAAGCGGGCGTAGCAGGCTTGGATCCAGACTGCCAGAGCGATGATTTTTCTAAGATCAACGACATGAAAATACTACTCCTGGAATTTGGGCTGTCAACAGTCCCTTTCCATATCTACTCCAGCCCGATCCGGATAAAAAAATCCCCACGGTCGCATAATGCGATACCGTGGGGAGAGCACTGACGCGAAACGCGAGAAGCGGAACGCGAAGCGTGGCTCATTTGTTGTCGGAGGAACCAAGGGGGCCCTCGACGACTGGGATCAACAGGAGCTGGAACATACTGTGATCTGTAACCAGTATAGCATACCCTGTGGATTTGTCAAGTACTTACAAATATGGCCTTATACTAGGGCACACTGGATCCTCAGTGGCTACCGCTTCGAAATGATGGTCTTTTTGTATGTATCCAAATGCTCGAGGGCGATGCCTGTCCCCTTCGCCACGCAGAGAAGCGCGTCTTCGGCGAGCTGGGCCTTCACTCCCGTGCGGCGGAAGACGAGTTCGGGGAAATTGCGGAGCATGGACGAGCCGCCGGTCATGGTGATGCCCTGATCTATGATATCGGCCGCGAGTTCCGGCGGCGTCTCCTGGAGCACGTCCTTGATCGCCTTGATCATGTCGCGCAGTGGGGCAGCGAGCGCCTTCACGATCTCGTTTGTCTTGATCTCTGCGGAGCGCGGCAGGCCGGAAATGAAATCGCGACCTTTCACATTCATGGACAATTCCTGGTCGAGCGGAATGGCTGAGCCGATGGTGATCTTTATGATCTCCGACATATGGTCGCCGATCGCCAGGTTGAACACCTTCTTTATATAGTCGGCGATGGCGGCGTCCATCTTGTTCCCTGCCACCTTCACCGAGATGCAGGAGACGATGCCGCCGAGAGAGATCACGGCGACGTCAGTCGTGCCTCCGCCGATGTCGACGACCATGTGGCCGCGCGCTTCCTGAATGGGGATGCCTGCGCCGATCGCGGCGAGAATGGGTTCCTTTACGACATATGCATTCCTGGCGCCTGCGCGGATGGCCGCCTCGATGACGGCGCGGCGCTCGGTCGACGAGACGCTCGCAGGCACGGAGATCATGACATCGGGCTTGAGGAGCGAGAAGCGGCCGAGGGCCTTGTCCATGAAGTAACGGAGCATGGCTTCGGTGATGCGGTAGTCGGCGATGACGCCGTCGCGCATCGGGCGGTACGCGATGATGGTGTCGGGCGTGCGGCCGATCATTTCCTTCGCGTCATTCCCGACCGACAAGACCTTCTTGTCCACTTCGGAAACGGCGACGACCGAGGGCTCATTCAGCACGATCCCCTTCCCCGGCACGAAGACAAGCGTGTTCGCTGTGCCCAGGTCGATGCCCAGTTTCGGAGAAAAAATGCTCATAGAATGATGCGACTATACCACAACGCGTTTTATTTGTGCACCGAGAGACGAGAGCTGGGCTTCGAGCTTCTCGTAGCCGCGATCGATGAGGTGGATATTGATGACCTTGAATGTTCCGGAGCCTGAAAGAGCCGCCATAACGACCGCAAAACCTGCGCGGATATCGTATGCGGTGAGATCGCCTTCGCCGGGCAAATGGCGCAGAGGGGTCGGGCCCTTCACTTCGATCTCGCGCGGATTCATGATGGTGATGCTGGCGCCGAGCTTCTTGAGGTCCTCGACGTACTTGAATCGGCCTTCGTATATGGTCTCGAAGATCTTGCTCTCGCCCGTGACCTGAGTGAGATACGCGACGATGACAGGCTGAAGGTCAGTTGGAAAGCCTGGATATTCGTGCGTGCGCAGGTCAGCGATGGTCTTGAATGAGGAATTGGCTGCGGTGTTGCCGGAAATGGTGATGGTGGAGGCGCCGATTTTGATGGGCACGCCGGCCTCAGTGAGGAGGCTCACGACCGACTCGACATGGTCAGGGCGGCAATTCTCTATAGTGAGGTCGCGTGCGAGCAGGGCTCCGAGAATGAGGAAGCTGCCCGTCTCGATGCGATCAGGAATAGTCGTATAGAAATGAGTCGGCTTGAGAAGCTCGCCGCCGGTTCCCTCTATTGTTATGACGGGCGTGCCGACGCCGGTGATCTTCGCGCCGCAGGCGATGAGCCATTCGGCGACGTTCACGATCTCTGGCTCCATGGCGCAGTTCTTGAGGACAGTCGTGCCCTCCGCGAGGACCGCCGCCATCATGAGTGTCTCGGTGCCGCCGACTGAAACTTTATTAAAAAATATTTCGGTGCCCGCGAGGAGGCCTTTTCCCGTGCCTGTGCCCTTGGCGTTTTTGTACGCTTCGATGCGGTGCACGCAAGCCGCTTCATCGAGAACGGCCATGGCTCCCATTTTTTCGTAACCTGAAAGGAAGAGGTCGATGGGGCGCGTGCCGATGACGCAGCCGCCCGGCGCTGGGAATGTGACCTTGCCGAAGCGCGCGAGCATGGGACCGGTGAGAACAACCGAAGCGCGCATGCTGCCGGCGAGCTCTGCGTCGATCTCTATAGAGTTCATTGTCGTCGTGTCTATCTCGAGGAGATCGACGGCGTCCTTCCCTGTGCCGCCCTTCTTCCATTCTACTTTTGCGCCGAGCTTGCGGAGGATCTTTGAGAGGGTCTCGATGTCGGCAGTCTTTGGAACGTTCTCGAGGCGGACCGGGCCGGCAAAAAGAACTGATGCGGCGATGGCCTTGAGGGCGGCATTCTTGGCGCCGTGAATGCGGACTGTGCCCGAGAGCTTCTTCTCTCCAGCGAGGCCCTCTATGATGAATGCTTCTTTCTGGGCGGTGGCCATATGAGTAAAAATGATTTTAGCATAAACGGTCGAGAAGTGGTGGGAGTGCACAATTTCAAGGGCAACTTCCCTCTTAACCAGCCCAACTTAAACGCTTTCGCTTTGGTTCGAAATTTTCATGTACATCTGTTGAGATTCGTGTCAAAAATATATCGGCCAATAAAGCCATGATTTACCATACTAGACCATATGATTCCACAATCCCTGTCAATGAATTATTTGGATCGTTTCGAGAACGTTTTCCTAGAGACCCAAATTACAAAAATGGCCGCATTCCTAACTTAGGGAATGCGGCCAACGAACTTACGAACTTACGAACAAACTAACGAACATACGAACATACGAACATACGAACATACGAACATGAGAACATCTTAAGAACTAACGAACTCCAAAATCAGTCACAGTCTAAAACGTGGATGCATAAGTATTTTTGCTTATTAATTTAATTTATTAACTTAATAAGCATTACTATAACTTACTTTAATAGTATATATGTGTATTTATATTGTGTCAATCCCCCTACCACGCCGCCTCAAATAACTGTATAAATACCCTATCGGCATAGCCGCCCATTCATGAACATCATCACCGTCATCCCGCTCACTCGCTCGAAGGTCGGCGGCCAAACCGGAACGCTCTCATACTTCACCGCCTCGGAAGTGCCAGTGGGCGCTGTCGTGTCCGTGCCGCTGCGCTCGAAGTCGATCCATGCCGTCGTGACCGACACGCGTGCCGCGGGCGACATCAAGACCGAGGTCAGAAGCGCCCCATACCAGATCCGCAAGCTCGATAGGGTCAAGGCGAATGCCTTCTTTCCACCCTCCTTCGTGAGCGCCTGCAAAGTCCTGGCTGACTTCTATGCCACGAACGTGGGCGCAGTCATGAATGCGCTCGTCGCTGACGCCATTCTTGAGAACGCGAATAAGATCTCGCCGCCGCTTCCCCTTGCAGATGCCGCGCCAGGCGTGCCCACCCCGGAAGAAACATACGCCGTGCAGGGCGACGATGCGGACCGCCTCTCCACATGGCGAAGCCTCATCCGGCAGGAATTCGCCCGCAAGCGATCCATCGCCCTCTATGTGCCGACCATCGAAGACGGCAAACAGCTCTTCACCTCGCTCGAGAAAGGCATAGAGGGATACATATTCATGCTCCATAGCAGCCTCACGCCGAAGAAGCTCATAGCCGCCTGGGAGACGATCGCGACGACCGACCATCCCGTGGTCATCATCGCGACCGGGTCATTCTCGGTCCTGCCCCGCTCAGACATAGGCACCGTCGTCATCGAACGGGAGAACGGCCGCGGCTGGCTCTCGCCCCGCGCTCCATATCTGGATTTCAGACAGGCACTCGAGACATTCGCCCGAAAGAGCCGCAAGACCGTATACCTCGCAGACAGTATGCTGCGCGCGGAGACTCTTCACCGCCTCGAGGAGCGCGAGATCGCCGAAGGTTCGCCTTTCAAATGGCGCTCGATCTCCACAGCCTCAGATGCGCTCGTGAATATGCGCCGCGATCCAACCGCGGCATCCGACGATGCGCAAACCAATCAAAGCAATGAAGCGCCCGCTGAAAAGATCCCGTTCCGCGTGCTCTCGCCCGAGCTCGAAGACCTCATCCGTCTCAATCATGAAGACAGTGCGCATATGTTCATACTTTCGACAAGGCGCGGCTTGTCATCGGTGACGGTCTGCAGCGACTGCGAGACCATCGTAACCTGCAGGCAGTGCTCCTCGCCAGTCGTCCTTCATACGTCCAAAGAAACTGGCGTGAATTTCTTCCTATGTCACAAGTGCGGCGAACGCCGTCCAGCCGACGAGCAGTGCGCCAACTGCGGCGGCTGGCGCCTGACGCCGCTCGGCATCGGCATCGACAAGGTCCGCGAAGAGATCGCCGCCAAGTTCCCTGAGATGAGCGTGTACCAGATAGACGCCGACTCCACCAAGACTGAAACCGCCGTGAATGAAGCCGTCGCGAACTTCAAAGCCAAGCCCGGAAGCATCCTTCTCGGCACCGAGATGGCCCTTCCGTATCTCTCCGAGAAAGTCGAGCATGTCGCAGTGGCCTCGCTCGATTCATTGTTCGCCCTGCCGGATTTCCGCATTCAGGAGCGGGTCATGTACCTTCTCATCCGCCTCCGGAACATCGCCTCGAGGACCCTGCTCGTCCAGACGCGCCGGCCCGAAGAGAAAGTGTTCGAGTGCGGACTCAAGGGCAACCTCTCCGACTTCCACCATATGGTCATGGACGAGCGAAGGCAGTTCGAATATCCGCCGTTCTCCGTTCTGGTGAAGATCACCATGGAAGGCAAGAAGCCCATCATCGCCAAGGAGATGGGTGAGCTCCAGGCGTTCATCAACCCGCACGAGATCGAAGTCTTCCCCGCTTTCACCGCGACTGTCCGCGGCAATTCAGTCATTCATGGACTCGTGAAGATCCAGCCTCGCCTCTGGCCTGAGACTGAGCTCGCCAACAAGCTCCGCTCGCTCCCGCCTGATGTGTCCGTGAAGGTGAATCCTGAAAGCTTGCTGTAGGAATCTCAGAAATGACAAGCGCTCTCATTCGTGTTACAGTTTTTCCATGACAGAAAAGCCAGCCATTCTCCAGCGAGACAACCCCATCCTGCGCGAAAAGGCGGCAACTATTGCTGCACAGGATATCGGCTCTGACCGCATCACAGGCATCATCGCTGCCATGAAGAAGGCCCTCTCCACCCAAAAAGACGGCATCGCCATAGCCGCCCCGCAGATCGGCGAATCGGTCCGCATATTCGTGGTCTCGGGCGACCTCCTCAAAGAAGCCGACAAGACATATAAAGGAGAAGACGGCAGCCTGGTCTTCATCAACCCGGAGATCACCCGCCGCTCGCGCGACAAAAAAGAGATGGAAGAGGGCTGCCTCTCGGTTCGCTGGCTCTACGGCAAAGTGAAGCGCTCGACCCGCGTGAGCCTCAAGGCCCTGAATGAAAAAGGAGAAAAGATCGATCGCGGCGCAAGCGGCCTCCTCGCCCAGATCTTCCAACACGAAGTGGACCATCTGGACGGCAAGCTCTTCACCGACATCGCCCGCGAGACATGGGAGATGAGCCCCGAAGAGATCGCCGAGGTGCAGAAGTAAGCGCGCGGCACCCGCGCCAAGTGCGCTATCATATATCCATGAATCCTCCCTCTCCCATCCGATTCGCATACTTCGGCAGCTCGCGCCTTTCGGTCATCATCCTTGATGAGCTGGAGAAAGCGGGTTTTTTGCCTGCGCTCGCCATCACGACGCCGGACAAGCCCAAGGGCCGCCATCTGACTCTGACGCAAAACCCGGTCAAGGAATGGGCGCTCACTCGCAATATTCCGGTGCACGATCCGGCAAAGCTCGATTCGGCTCCCGGCTCCGCATTTGCAGAAATGCTCCGCGCTGCGAAATGCGATGTCTTTATCGTCGCTTCGTATAGCAAAATAATTCCTGCTTCGATCATAGAGATCCCTGCCAGGAAGACCCTCAACGTCCACCCATCGCTCCTGCCTTTGTATCGCGGACCGGCTCCCCTTCAAGCCGTCATGTTGGATGACGCCAAAAATACCGGAGTGACCATCATGCGCATAGACGAGAAAGTCGACCACGGTCCCATCGTCGCCCAGAAGGAAGTCGCGGTCGAAGAGTGGCCCGCATACGAAGAATTCGAGGAGCTCATGGCCCGGGAAGGCGCACATCTTCTGGCGGAGATCCTGCCGGGCTGGGTCGCGGGAAGCATTCAGGAAAAGGAGCAGGACCATTCCCGCGCTACATTCACAAAAAAGATCGCCAAGGAAGACGGGCTCATGGACATCGCCGATGCGAGCCCCGCCAGCCAGCGAAAAAACTTCCTCAAGATCCAGGCGTATCGCCAGTGGCCTGTCGCGTACTTCATGTTCGAGCATTCAGGCAAGAAGATAAAAGTGAAAGTCACCCGCGCCCTATTCCTGGACGATAAGCTTGTCATAGAGCGAGTCATACCAGAAGGCAAGAAAGAGATGAGCTATGCTGATTTCCAGAACGGCTTTATTGGTTCGGGACAGTCTCCTGAGTAGGCACGTAAGCAGGCACATTCGTTACCGTCGCGGCCACGTAGAAATTGCCGAATGCCTCGGCCTTGTTCACGAAATAATAGAGGCAGACGAGGAATCCGAGGAGGGCGACAAGCGCAATGCAGAGCCATTGGTTGATCTGCTGGTGTAAATCAAAACTGAAGAAAGGTTCTGAGCTCATTGGCTATGATTGACTGCTTGATTACGTACCCCTCCTGTATTCACCTCCGTCCATCAGGCTCCTTACGAAAATGGCCAGATACCCTTGACCATGGCTTTGACGCGGGCGCCCGAGCGGCGGACGATCGAGATGCGCTTGCCTTTCGTGCCCTTGAGCTCGCGGAGTATCTCGTCCTTTGCGTCGGTGATGGCCATATAGATGTCCTCGTGCTGGGCGGTCGCATAGGCGTCGATGCCGTTCCCCACTATGTGGATGTCGGCCTTGAAGATATCTCCCTTGTGATGATGCGCAGTCGTACGCGCGAGCTCGAGATCGCAGATGGCGGATGGGTCGCTCTGCACGAGCTTGCTGATCTTATCGAGCTTCTTGTCCACGAATTCGGAAACTGCCGGACTCATTGTGACATTGCTTGTTTTGATGCGTATATTCATAGGTTGATTATATCATAGGGCTAGTGGCTACCTAGTATGTGACGGGTGCCGGTTGTTTTGATTTCAGGGCGGGTATGTGATACATTTTCTCCTGTCCGCGAAGAGCGCGCAACATTCCTCGGTAGCTCAGCTGGTAGAGCAGCTCGCTGTTAACGAGTTGGTCGTAGGTTCGAATCCTACCCGAGGAGCCCCAGTGACGAAACCTCACAATGTGTGGGGTTTTGTCTTTTATTGCTTAGTACTGCTGACATCATCGGAAATAGTATTTAGAAACAAGATTTGCTACTATCAATCCATATGAAAATAATAAACATCATCCTTCGGGTCGTTCTTTGTCTTCTGATACTAACGCCGATTTTAGGAGCGATCGGTATCTTTCCAGCACCTACGCCTGACTTGTACAACACTCCGGAGGCGTTTGCGTTTATCAACATGCTCTTCATGAACGGCTATGTCTTATATATCATGGCGCTTGTCTTTGCCGTATGCATTGTGCTTATCATCATGAACCGCATGGCTCTCGCTTCGCTTCTCATTGCGCCCATTGTTGTTAACATCGTGTCTTTTCACGCATTCCTCGATGGAGGACTTTTTACCAGCGGTGCAAGCCTAGCGATCGTATTGCTTGTGCTTAACATATACTTCCTGTGGCAAAGCAGAGCGCAGTACAAAAGCTTGTGGAATAAAGCATAGTACAGGAGGCGAAATATGGAAGAAAAAGCACTCTTTCCGGGTGCTTTTTTGATTCACGGCTTATGCTCACTTTTTATACTCCAAAATATCGCCGGGCTGACATGCGAGCGCCTTGCAAATCGCCTCCAGCGTCGACAGCCGGATAGCCTTTGCCTTGCCGTTTTTCAACACGGATATGTTGGCCATGGTGATGCCGACCCTCTCGGCGAGCCCTGTGACGCTCATCTTCCGCTTCGCCAGCATGACATCGATGTTAATGATGATCGCCATATTCTTAAACAGTTAAGTCGTTCTCGGATTTTATATCGACGGCATTCTGCAAAACACGCTCAAACAGCGCCGCGGCAGTTGCGATCACGATCGAACCGAAGATGATGAGGACGCCCATCATGATTCCGCCTGCGGCATCATCATTGCCATGGGTCAGCATGATGAAGATTTCCTCCAGTACGACAGAACCGACGACGATCAGCGCGCAATATTTTATCGTCCGGAGGGCATTCACGGCCGGCTGCGAGAATACTTTATCCTGTCCCGCATACCTCAGCACCTTGACTGCCTGATAGAGCGCTGCAAAAAACGGAATGGACCCTATATACACGAGGGCTACAAAGGGATCGAGATATACCTCAAAGAATGTCGAATCCGCGTTCACGCCCTCAAGATGGGGTTCCCAGAGCAAAAGGGCAAGAGCACCGACGCCGATAAGCACGATAATGACCTGAAGAAATATGGTTGAGCTTTTTTTCATGTGATGTGGCTAAAGTAAGTATGCTTTCATCTTAAGTTAGTCCATATCGTTTGTCAATATATATTTATCGTTATATTTTTATGGCTCAGAGCCTTCTTAGGGGTCTTAGCGGAATTATGCCAATGCCACGATGATCGAAGCCGAGAGCAGGATGAATACGAGCCAATAGCCGGCATTGATGAAGAATAGCGTCCACG
>JAQBQT010000005.1 GCA_028286835.1 Candidatus Parcubacteria bacterium | reverse complement strand
AAGGAAAATCTACAGAAAAGAAAGCAGTACAGGCCTCCAGTTCCGGCGTTGCGGGCAAAATAAAGCCTCTCGGAGATCGCATCGTCATCAAGGAAGACGACAGCTCTGCTGAAAAGAAGACATCGAGCGGCATTATCATTCCGATCACCGTGAATGAAGACAAGGGCAGCAAGCGCGGCGAAGTAGTCGCCGTCGGTCCGGGCCGCACCGAGGAGGGAAAGACGATCGCACCGGCCGTCAAAGTCGGCGATACGGTCATGTTCCAGTGGGGCGATAAGGTCAGGATCGACGAGGATGACTATTATATTGTGCGCGAGTCTGAGATATTAGTGATCATTAAATAACATCTATGGCAAAAAAGATCCTCTATGGCGAAGCGGCGCGTAAGTCCATCAAAGCGGGTATCGACGCAGTCGCCGACACGGTGAAAATAACCATCGGCCCGCGCGGCAGGAATGTCGTGCTCGACAAGGGATACGGCTCGCCGACCATCACGAATGACGGCGTTTCAATTGCTCGCGAGATCACTCTCAAGGATAAGTTCGAGAATATGGGCGCGGAGATCATCAAGGAAGTCGCCTCGCGCACGAATGACAAGGCTGGCGACGGAACGACGACCGCCACCATTCTCACCCAGGCCATCTTCAATGAAGGCTTGAAGCAGACGACCATGGGCGTGAGCTCCATGGGCATCCGTTTCGGCATCGAAGCCGCAGCCAAGGATGTCGTTGTAGCCCTTAAGGCCATGGCCAAGCCCATCAAGACCGATGATGAGGTCCGCCAGATCGCCAACATATCAGCAGAATCCGTCGAGCTTGGGAACATCATCGCAGACACCATCAGAAAAGTCGGCAAGGACGGCGTGGTCACCGTCGAGGAATCGCAGTCGACAGAGCTCGAATCCGAGATTGTCGAAGGCATCGAATTCGACAAGGGCTATGTCTCCGCATACATGGTAACCAATCCCGACCGCATGGAAGCAGAGCTCCGCGATCCGGCTATTCTCGTCACAGACCGCAAAATTTCCACAGTGAAGGAGATACTCCCGCTTCTCGAGCAGCTCGCGCAGACGGGCAAGAAGGATCTCGTCATCATCGCCGAGGACGTTGACGGCGAAGCTCTGACCACATTTGTGCTCAACAAGCTCCGCGGCACATTCAATGTCCTCGCCATAAAGGCGCCGGGATACGGCGACAGGAAGAAGGATATGCTCCAGGATATCGCTGTCACGATAGGCGCCACGGTCATCTCCGAGGAGGTAGGCATCAAGTTCGAGAAGGCCGAACTCTCCATGCTCGGCAAGGCCCGTAAGGTCATTTCAAGCAAAGACAATACTATTATAGTGGGAGGCAAGGGCAAGAAGTCGGACGTCGAGGAGCGCGTCGCCCAGCTCAAGCAGCAGCGCGCGGACCTGACCGCCAAATATGATAAGGACAATATGGATCAGCGCATCGCCAAGCTTTCAGGAGGAGTTGCGGTCATCCGCGTCGGAGCCGCTACCGAGACCGAGATGAAATATCTCAAGCTCAAGATTGAGGATGCGGTGAATGCCACGAAGGCGGCCATCGAAGAAGGTCTTGTCGCAGGCGGAGGCGTAGCGCTCGTACGAGCGGCATTCGAAGTCGAGAAGTCCATGGCCAAGAAGAACCTCACCGCAGAACAGAAGCTTGGCTACCAGATCGTCCTCAAGGCCCTCGAAGCGCCGGCCAAGCAGATCGCCATAAACGCAGGCAAGGATGACGGCTCCGTCATCGTGGACAAGATCAAGAATGGAAAGGGGAATTCAGGCTACGATGCGCTCACTGATACATTCGTGCCCGACATGATCGTCGCTGGTATCGTCGACCCGGTGAAAGTCACGCGCCTCGGCGTAGAGAATTCATGCTCGGCAGCAGCCATCCTCCTTACGACCGAAGCGGCTGTCGCTGATGAGCCTGAAGAAAAGAAGGAAGCAGATCACGCTGGTCATGGCGCAGACGGCATGGGGTACTAAGGCCGCATGAATTGTTATTAGCACCCACGCTCTTTCTTGTTCTTGCTATAATAATTGCATGTCATCGCGTCCCCTTGTCATTCTCGGAGTGATCATCATCCTGCTGGCCTTCATCTCCGCAGGCGGGTATCTCCTGCACAGCGTCCACAATCGCGGGCCGCTCATACTTCCGCCGGGGACAGTCGCTTCGTCGTCCAATACCTCATATGGCAATCCGCTTTCGACTTCCACAACGGGAGTTCTCGCCGCTACCCAGATATTTCCTCTTCCCACAGCGACTTCTTCTCCGGTGGACATCTCTTCATGGACGATGCACGTGAATAACGACCTCGGATATTCAATAGAGTATCCGCCGTCATTCGCGGCAAGCCAAAATGACGGAGTCCTTACTCTCATCGTGCCAAAAGAATCCTATTTCCATTGGCCGCTCCTCGATGACGTCAAGATAACCGTCAGCGCCTCGGCTTCGTGTCCGGCCATGACCGTTACGGGCGGGGTAACGGGCCGTCCTGCTTCTGATTCATACGTTTTGAACAGCCGGACCTTCACGCGCCTGATCGGCACGGACGGCGCGGCAGGGAATCGCTACCTCGAGATCGCCGATGCTACAAAGGCGAACGGCACCTGCTATCGGGTCGATTTCCTAAACCATGGCACCAATGGCGCCGGCTTCTATGTGGACGATCCAGCGCTCGTGGCAAAATATGATGCTCAGCACGATACCGATCTGTGGGCAGCCATCACGCTCATGAACGCGATGGTTTCGAGCCTCCATATCCTTGCTCCGGCCCAGTAAACACGCTACAATAGCGCGCATATGAATAAAAATCTTAGAAATGGCGTGATAGGCGTTATAGCCCTTATTATCGTTGTCGGAGGCATCGTCTGGTATAGCGGCAAGGCCCCGGAAGCCCCGGCCGGCGTCCTCAATCCGCTCGATCAGGTGCATGGCACCACTACTGCCGCTCTTCCGGTATCTGAGACCACCAAGGTCTCCGGATCCCTTTCAAAATATCAGAACGCAGAGCTCGGCTTTGCCGTCCAGTATCCGAACACATGGGAGAAAGAGGAGACGACGACCGGCGTCCAGTTCATCGTCCCGATCGACAAGTCTCAGGTCTCAACCGTGGCCAAGCTCCAGTCAGACGTCATGGTTTCAGGCGGCAAATGCGCATTCCCGCCGGTCACGACAGTGAATGAGCGCAAGACCGTCACCATCGGCGCCCAGACATTCAATATGATTTCCATGTCGAACAACGTCCAGGGCCGTTCCTATTTCAACCGCATGTACTCGCTCCAGAAGGACAGCATCTGCTACATGTTCGCATTCTCCTACATCTCCCTCAGCCCTGAGAGCAAGAATCTGAGCGGCTCGAATCTCATTCAGGCCCAGAATAACAACAAGGCCATCCTCAATACGGCCGACGAGGAATTCACGGCCATGGTCAAGACGTTCGCATTCGTAGCTCCTCCGAAGGGCCAGGATGAGACGCAGGCTTCTCCGACAAAATAACCATGAAAAAAACCCTTATTATCATCGGCGTCATCGCCCTTCTCGCAGTCATCTACGGATGGTCGACATACAACAGCCTCGTATCCAAGAAGGAAGCGGCTACAGCCCAGTGGCAGCAGGTTGAGACGCAGTACCAGCGCCGCTTGGATCTCATTCCGAATCTCGTCGAATCCGTGAAGGGCGCAATGAAGCAGGAGCAGGCGGTCTTCACCGCTTTGGCCGATGCCCGCGCGCACTATGCCGGAGCCACGACCGTCAGCGACCGCGCTGCAGCGGCCGGCGAAGTCGAGTCCTCGCTCGGACGCCTCCTTGCCGTCGTCGAGAACTATCCGACCCTCAAATCTTCCGATACAGTCCAGAACCTCATGACCCAGCTCGAGGGCACCGAGAACCGCGTGTCCGTCGAACGCCAGCGATACAATGACGATGTCCAGGCCTACGAGATGTCCATCAAGCGCTTCCCGTCATCGGCTGTCGCCTCCATGTTCGGCTTCTCTGACCTCGCATACTTCCAGGCCGCTCCCGGCGCAGAGAACGCTCCGAAAGTCAGCTTCTAGACACAAAAAAAGATGCCCTTCCGCTTTACTGCCAGCTTTGCGTTAAGCGCCTGTGCCTTCTTTGTCATTTCCATTTCTCCGATAGTTGTCCGTGCCTATGTGAGCCCGGGCCATCCGACGGGGTACGTGAATGACTTCGTGCACGTCCTGCCTGCAGCAGAAGCGCAGGCCCTTGAATCGAAGCTGGCCTCTCTCAAGGCCGCAACAGGCGATGAGGTGGCCGTTGTCACCGTGCCGTCTTTGGGCGGAGACACCATCGAGAACTATGCGGTGAAGCTGTTCCAAGAATGGGGGATCGGCGGAAAGGATTCCGATAGCGGCCTTCTTATTCTTGTATCGTCAGGCGACCATGAGGCGCGCATCGAGGTCGGCTACGGCCTTGAAGGCACAGTGACAGATCTTCAAGCGGGGAATATCGTCAGGAATGTCATGATACCCGCGTTCAAGAACGATGACTACGCTGGCGGCATCTCCGGCGGCGTGGACGCGGTCAGTCAGATCCTCACGGGTTCTGCGGATGCCGAGCAATATTCGGCGCCTTCGGGAAACGGCTCGCCGTCTTCTTCCAAAGATATCTGGGGCGGCATTTTCTTCATACTATTTATCGCATTCAACTTCCTGAGCCGGATACTTGGCCGCAGCAGATCGTGGTGGCTAGGCGGCCTTCTCGGAGCTGGAGCCGGCGCCATAGTCGGCCTCATCTGGGGGTTTTTCATCGGCCTCATCGCAGTCATCGTGCTCACGATCGTCGGCCTCATCTTTGACTTCCTGGTCTCAAGAGGCGGCGGACCGGGAGGTTCCGGCAGAAGTGGCGGAAGCTTATGGCCTCTCCTCTGGCTATTCAATAACCGGCGCGGCGGCTCCTCAGGAGGTTCGGGAGGAGGCGGCTTCGGAGGCTTTGGCGGCGGCTCATCGGGCGGCGGCGGCGCTTCCGGAAGCTGGTAGGTTCGTCATATTCAAATGTTATAGTATCTATATATCATCATGCCTCTGCCCAAGACACTCACAATCATCCGCTTCGGCTTCTTCCTGCTCATCGCTCTCGGGTCCGCCGTCCTGGCGCATTTCATAATCTATACCGCAACGGTAGCGGCGTGGCCTATCTCCTGGCCGGTCCCGCGCGCTGCGATCCAGATCGTTCTGGGGATCCTCGGCGCAGCATCGGTCGCCATCCTCCTCATCGTCTCGCGATATAACACGAAGGTGACGCGCACCGCCTACCGCATCATCGCCGTCTGGATGGGATTATTCGTATATTTTTTCTTCGCGTCATTCTTCTATGGGATCATCGTCGGCCTCGGCAATCTGGCGGGGGTCCATGACACGTTCGCCTGGTCCGGGAGGCTCTTGGGTATCGCTGCGATCCTGGCGGGAATATATGGCCTCATCCATGCGCACTCCATCAAGGAGAAGCGCATCAAGCTCGCACTTCCGAGCCTTCCGGCGTTCTGGAAGGGAAAGCGCGCTGTATTCATAAGCGACATCCATCTGGGCCAGATACGCGGAGCCGAATTCTCCCGCCGCATCGCCGACAGGGTGAACGCCGCACAGCCTGAGATCGTCTTCATCGGTGGCGATCTGTATGACGGGGTCAAGATCGACGAACACGTCGTTGTCGCCCCGCTCGCCTCGATGAAGCCTCCTCACGGCGTCTATTTCGTCACGGGAAATCATGAAGAGTTCTCCGACAGCAGCAATTTCCTGAAGGCGATACGCGGGCTCGGCATCCGCGTGCTTCTCAACGAGCTCGTGGACGTGAATGGCCTGCAGATCGTGGGCGTCACCGATCACGATTCGGTCGAGAGGGAGAAGCTCACTCAGATCCTGGCCGCGCTGCCCATCGACCGTTCCCGTGCATCCATCTTCCTCAAGCATCAGCCGTCATATCTCGATATACCCGAGCAGGCCGGCCTCAGCATCCAGATATCCGGGCACACGCATCGCGCCCAGCAGTTCCCGCTGAACGTCCTGCCATATCTCATATACAAGGGATATTCGTATGGCCTGAAGCGCTTCAAGAATATGCAGGTCTACACTTCGAGCGGCGTGGGTTCGTGGGGGCCGCCTATGCGCGTCGGCTCCGATTCCGAGATTGTCGTTATCGAGTTCGTCTGATACTCTAGGTGAGCCGCGCACGTGTTGCGCATGCATGCATTTGGAGAGATGCCAGAGCGGTCGAATGGGCCACCCTGGAAAGGTGGTATATCCGAAAGGGTATCGAGGGTTCGAATCCCTCTCTCTCCGCCAAATCGAGCGACGCACGAGACGCTTCAATCATGCCTTTTGCACCGTTGCGGTTGCTATCGTCATCGCCGCGCACCTACATCCCTTGAAGAAAGCTTAACGGACAGATTTTTTCGTACATGGCCGGCAGAGCCCGAAGAATTCGAGCGAATGGCTCTGTATCGCTGAGAATGATGTGGAAGCCTTGAGCGCGGTTTTGTCCAAAGCCTCGCTGCAACCCTTCACGTCCTCGATCCGGCCGCAATCAGTGCAGACGATGTGATGATGATGCTTCCGGTCGACAGCGAATTCATAATACGATTTCGCATTGCCCAGGTCTATCCTGCGCACCAGTCCGGCCGCGACGAATGATTCTAGGGATCGATAGACATTCGCCGCATCAAGCGCGCCCTTGATCTTGCCCGCAAGCGTTTCAATAGATTCTGGCGATGGTGAATCCAAAAGGGCTGCTATGAGGGCTATCTTGCCTTGGGTGGCGCGAAAGCCCTTGGCGCGCAATAGGGTGGTGATATCCGAGGTTTTCATAAAATTAATGTATCATAGATGCAGTACTCTTGCCTTAAAATGCCTTAAAAAGGGAGCGACAACACCTCAGACAGTAACACACATATATATTAATGCAAGCTACTTGCATTAATATATGGCATAAGGTATTCTATTGATCATGAAAGTCGCATTCTTAGGAAAAGGAGGATCTGGTAAATCAACCATGGCAACGGCGTTCGTCCGAGAGCTTCGGAAGCGCGGTATCGGAGTGCTTGCCATTGATGCTGATTACAATATGGACCTTTCCTACAACTTAGGAGCAGAACCTTCTGTATTTTTGGGCAACGATCCTGAAAAGCTCAAAGAGCATGTCGGTTCAGTGCGGGCAGATACATATTTGAATGCTCTTAAGCTCGCAAAAGAGAAAGGCTTTGTATTCACGATCACTCCTGCAGATGGATATACAGAGAGCATATCTGTGGAATTGGAGAACGGTCTCCGGCTTATAACTGCCGGGCCTCACACTGATCGAGTCCGATCGCAAGAAGCATGCAGCCATTCTCTCGCGGCTCCTCTCAAGGTATATCTGCCTTTGCTCCGGCTCAATCCCAATGAAGCGGTGGTGATAGATGAGCGTGCCGGTACTGACCCGGTCGCTACCGGCATTCTTTCTGGTGTCGACCTGGCGGTGATAGTCAGGGAGCCGACGGTCAACAGTATCCGTGTGGCGGAACAGATAAAGTCTGAATTAGAGTTCGCTAAGATCCCTCATCTTATTGTGGAGAACAAGCACAAAGGGATAGAAGTAGACACAGCTCGCGCTGCAGAAGCTATCTTTGCCGCGAGATCGTCCCATGTTGTCAGCGTTTAGTTCTGCTTATTCGAGCAGAATCGAGCGCTGATCGCATGTCGCGGTCAGCAAGAGCTCATCTCAACCACATAGTTCTATGTCACTACCGTCAATATCCGCAGTCGCCCAGAGATTGGGCATCAACCTCACAGCGCCGACTCCCGAAGAGCAGGAACAAGTCCTGGTCGGGTCCATGTGCGTCGACCTCAAGCTAGGCCTTGACCTGCTTCACCGCAAGTCCCATGAAGCCAAGGAGAACGGCGGCCGCGCCGATTGGCAGGAAGACCCATCGTCAGACATCGGAAAGCAACTCACCCGCATCCATGCAGGGAACGAGCTCCGGCGTTTGGCGTCGAAGCACTTCTGCCACGGCCTTGAGCTCAGTTTCTTTAACTGTTGCAAGGGGATCGTGGGAACACCGGACGCCAATCCGATGCTGGTGCAGATCCAGTGCCAGGCTGGTCCGATCGCCTTCGCTGACTGCTGAATCGTCAGCACCTGTTCTTTTCAGGGCCCTTCTTCGGAGGGGTCCTTTTTTAATGTTACAATCTTCCAATATGAGGAAATATCTCATAGGTAGCGCGTTTCTTTATGTAGCAGCCGCCTTATTCCAAGGGGGTCATCTTGCCCAAGCCCAATCTCTTACTTTAGATCAGGTCACGACCTCTAAAGCGCAGGTTATCGAAGTGCTCAAGCAGGAAACCAAGGCCATCCCGGGACTATATGCTACAAGCACATATCAAACGATCAAGGTCTTGATCTTGGAAGGAACTGAAAAGGGTCAGACTGAATTAATCGACAATGATTACCTGATACTTTCCAAGGGCGATGTGTTTTACCTTCGCCATACGGTCAATAAGCTAGAGGGCATAAATACGTATTCTGTGGCTGATCCGTATCGTCTGCCCACGGTATACTTTTTTATCGGCTTGTTCATCGTGTGCGTGCTCATATTCGGCGGCAAGCAGGGCATGCGCGGCCTCATCGCCTTGGCTTTGAGCTTGGCTTCAATCCTGTACATACTTCTGCCAAGCATCATCAATGGATATTCCCCGGCGCTCGTGTCCATCGGAGTAGCCGCGCTCATAATCATTCTCGGTTCGTATATAACCCACGGATTCAATCGAGTCACTTCTTCAGCGGTGTTCGGCATGATCGCGACAGTTATCGTGAGCGGGCTGTTAGCTTACGCCGCCATACATTTCGGCCGATTGAGCGGCTTTGCTACAGAAGAAGCCATTTACCTCAATATGGATACGCATGGCTCGATCAATTTCGCCGGGCTTCTTCTCGGAGGAATCATCATCAGCCTTCTCGGTGTTCTCTATGACGCGGCTATCGGCCAAGCTGTATCCGTCGACGAGCTCCATCACGTTGCGCCTCACCTGCCTCGTTTGGCCATATTCAAGAGCGCCTTGCGCATCGGCCGTGAGCATATCGGGGCTTTGGTAAATATCTTAGCCATCGCGTATGTCGGCGCATCATTGCCGCTCCTGCTGCTTTTCTACCAATCCAGCGGTAATGCATCGCTTATAGTGAATCAAGAGATCTTCTCGACAGAGATCATCCGGGCTATGGTCGGTTCGATAGGTCTCGTCCTTGCGGTTCCGATCACGACCTTGATCGCTGTCACATTCTTGATAAAGAAGTCGGAGCATCCAGTCGATGATTCGATCTTGAAGAAAGAGAAGGCATCAGTAGAATCGATGGGGCACCACCACTAGTAGGTTTGTGCCACTTTTGTCACTTTAGACATCCGCTGGCTCTAACTCGAGACGGCCCGCAGAGAATAGCAGATAAAATAAAACCTATCTCTCGATAGGTTTGGGACACTGGATTGAAGCCCTCTAGCCGCTTCGTGCGATCCTTATCGAGGACCATATGAAGCCGATGACGGCGAGGAGTGTAGTTGTGCCGAATAGGATCTCGGCCTTCGGACTAGCGCCGAGAGTCAAGAGAAGAAAGAGAAGGCTGATAAGCCCTCCGAAGAGGCTGAGAGAGAAAATGAAATCCCATTTTCCAGGAATACGTAGGTGCATATGGTACGGTGCTGTTCCGTACCTTTCTACACTTTATAAATTTTTTGTCAATAATCAGAAGCTTTACATATCCCGATCCGGGGTGTAGTTTTGGAAACAGAACAATCAACAAAGGATGTAAAAATGAAAAAGCACACGTTGGAGGATCTGAATTCTCTAAGTCATTTTGCCCTCGCAAGAGTGCTGATGGAACGTCTCAGGGATGTGTACAGCGATGCCGGCCTATCTTTCCATCGCTCGGAAAGATCGTCGCTTCTGGAGTCGATCACGGATTGCACTTCTCTGGAGTGGAAGAATGAAATGATCAAAACAGAATCTGTGATTGCGGTCGCACGCGCAAAACCTCCTCTTGAGTATGTCTTTGACAAGAGGATGCAAACGAGCCTGAGATTCATGCCGCCGGAATTTTATGCATGCTTGGTCTTCGAGAAATTAAGAGCTTGGTATAACACTGACGCTCTTACTGACACAGCTGTGCGGCGTTCAGTATCCACTAAGGAAAAAGCGATCGTCGAGGCCATAGTTCGGCTTCTGGCGGTGGAGGAAGCAGCTAAAAAAATGGTAGAAGAGTTCAATCTCTCCTATACTGCAGGCAAGCTGATCGAAGAAGGCTGGGAAAGAAGGATTGCGTATCTCGCCGTCAAATATAATGGCACCGGATAGCCGGTGCTTTTTTTGTAATCCTGCACCCATCCAGCCGTCTCCTCATGTATACTCACCATATGAAAAACGAATCATTCTGGACCGCAGGCGTGCCGCTGCCCTCATATTCGCCGCTCGAGAAGAACACTGTGGCTGATGTGGCCATTATAGGTGCCGGCATAACAGGCCTCATGTCTGCATACCTCATCGCCCAGAGCGGACGCAGGGTGGTCATCCTCGAGAAAGGCACGGTCGCCTCAGGCGCCACGCATGTCACGACCGCATTCCTGACCCAGATCATCGATACGGACGTCATCGATCTCCTTTCTCTCTACGGCAGGAAGGGGACGAAGTCCATCCTGAACTCGCATGCCGAGGCCATCGACCTCATCGAGGAGATCGTGAAGACGGAAAAGATCGACTGCGACTTCAAGCGCTGTTCGAACTATGTCTACGCAGCCGACGACAAGGAATTGCAGGACCTCATGCCCGAATACGAAGCCATGCAGCGCTCCGGCTTGCGCGTCTCGCTGGTCCGCAAGCCCATTCCTCATCTGAAAAGCGTCGGATATGCCGAGGTCATGGATCAGGCCAAATTCCACCCCATGAAATTCATCGCAGGGCTTCTCCCTGCGCTCGACAAGCTCGGCGTCTCCATATTCGAGGAGACCGAAGCGATAACGCTCGACGAAGAGCATCCCAACCATCTCGTGCTGAAGACGGTCCAGGGCCTGGAGGTATCGGCCAACTGGGTCATCTCGGCAGCATACCAGCCGTTCGGCCAGCCACTCGGCATCTTCTTCAAGAAGGGGATGTATGTGAGCTATGTGCTCGAGGCTGAGATAAAAAAAGGCGCGCTCGAAGAGGGGATATATGAAGATATGGATAATCCGTATCACTACTTCCGCCTCGAGCCCGGAGAGAAAAGCGACACGGTCATCTTCGGCGGCGAGGATCACCGCGAAGAGGTGCCGATTGATCCCGAGAAGAATTTCACGGCTCTCAGGAAGCATCTCGATGAAGCTCTCATTGAGACGCCGACGACCATTCGTCGCCGCTGGTCCGGTCCTATCCTTGAGCCGTCTGACGGCCTGCCGCTCATCGGTCCCTATAAGAACCCGAATGTGCTCTATGCCGCCGGCTTCTCTGGAAACGGCATGACCTATGCGGCCATTGCAGCGACGACCTTCAAGGATCTCGTGGAAGGGAAGAAGCCGCAATCATATGATCTGTACCGTACAGATCGAGCGCTCAAGCTGAAATCGCTCTACCGCAAGGCCATAGATTACGGCGAGGAGTTCATTCGCGGAGCAGGCCGGAATATCTGGAGGCGCAAGGATAAATAAGGCTTTTTAAGCCTGGGGATAGACCTGTGGATAACTTTTGGTGAATTTCCCAGGTGGAGCTATACTATATGGCAGCGTTTACTTAATGGTCATTTCAATACCCTGGGAGGTGTATATGAATGGAAGTGCCCCCACAGTTCTTCAGTGCGAGATTTGTCAGCCCAAAAAAGTTTCTCTAAAAGAGTATGTCTCCTTGCAATGCGAGGCGATCCTCAACCCAATGCGTTTTGGATTGCCGAGCTTTACTACGGAAGATGGGTCTGCTCCGACGAAACAGCAATGTTTGAGTTGGTGGTTTGCGTCTGATAATTCTGCGCAATTCAGAATGCATTATACCTACGATCCCGAAGAAGTTTTTTCATAAGGATTACACAAAGGACGAGCTCTGAGCCCGTCCTTTTTTCTGCCCCCATTCCCTTCTGAAGGTTTACCTCCAAGCTCCGATGATGGCGCCGCCGATGACCCAGCAGACCAATGTGCCGAGGGTGTTGATGAGGGCGAGCTTCAACGGCTGCTTGGTCCAGATGACATTGCCGATGGCGTGGGTGACGACGAACCCTACCCAGGCGAGGACCGCGAAGAAGATGCCGTCGCCTGCCGTCGCTCCGCCGATCGACGTGATGATGAAGGCGAGGATGCTGAAGGTGACGAGCGTCGTGACGAACTGGGTGAGATAGAGTTTCCACATGCCCTTCTTTGAGCTTTCAGTGACGTCTGCGTCGCTGATGCCCGAGAGAGCCATCCATTCCTTACCGAAGAGAACGGGAGAGTACCAGAGTGCGCCAATAGCGAATGCAACCACGGAAGCGATCAGGATCGGCCAAAAATTGAACGAAGTCATGTGTATATAAATTACGTTAGTATGGCCGTATCCTAGCACTGTTATTATTTCCTGCAATCCACTGCTTTTTCGCATTTCTTAGGGCGCGTCATGGACAGAGATGGATTTCTCGGTTACTATATTTAGTTCCCATGTCCCCAAAGCCCTCCCCAAAAACCCCGAAATCGAGCTCGAGCATGTTCGGCATGCTCCGACAGTACTGGAAGTTCTCAGCCCTTTTGGCCGGAGCGACCATCATCGGCAACAGCCTGGGCCTTTTCGTACCCAAATTCATTTCCTGGGGCATCGACATGTATTCGCGAGGCGAGCCTATCACAGAGACCTTCTATATTGAATTCCTAGCTCTCTCATTCGGCATATTCCTCCTCACCTACTTCCAAGGCGTCTTCCAGACGTATCTTTCCGAAAAGGCAGCCTTCGACATCCGTGAGAATATCGCCGACAAGATATCGGGCATGACTTACGCGCGCCTCGAATCAGAGACTCCTGCCAAGCTCCTCACCAACCTGACCTCCGACATCGATGCGGTCAAGGTATTCCTGTCCATGGGCTTCGCGACCATTATCTCCTCGGTCGTGGTCATCGTGGGCGCCGCCACGCTCCTCGTGCGCATCGACTGGAGGCTCGCCCTCATGGTCCTCACTATCCTGCCGGTCATCGGCCTCATGTTCTTCTTCGTCTTCAAAAAGCTCGGGCCTCTCTTCAAGAGGAGCCAAGAATTGGTGGACGGGTTCAACCTCGTCATAAGCGAGAGCGTCATCGGATCGGCCATCGTGCGCGTCTTCGATTCCGGCGAGCTTGAGCATGCGAAATTTAGCGCGAAGAATACCGCCGCCAAAGACACGGGCATGAGCATCCTGAAGATGTTCTCGCTCGTCATCCCGACCATCGGCGCCGTGGCGAACGTCGCGTCCCTCGTGATACTCGCGGTGGGCGGAGGTTATGTCATATCCGGTAGCATGACCATCGGTGACTTCACCGCCTTCAATAGCTATGTGTTCATCCTCATATTCCCGATCATCATGCTCGGCTTTGTGTCCAACATTATCTCGCGCGCGCAGACATCATATAACCGCATCAAGGAAGTCCTGAATCTTCCGGACGAGAAGGAGGCCGGCACCTATGAGCACGAGATCCGCGGCGATGTGGACGTGAAGAATGTCAGCCTCATATACGGCGAGCGGAAAGTCCTGGATGAAGTCTCGTTCTCTATTCGTGCCAAGACTCGCATGGCCATCATCGGACCGACGGCGGCGGGCAAGACACAGCTCCTTCAGGTGCTCATGGGCCTCACCGATCCGAAGTCGGGCGAAGTCTTCTATGACGGTAAGCCTCTCAAGGAGTACGCGAAGCAGGCCCTGTATTCCCAGATCGCGCTGGTATTCCAGGACAGCGTTCTTTTCAACATGAGCCTCCGCGAGAATATCGGCTTCAGCGCCACGGTGAAGGACGAGTATATCTCCAAGGCCATCGAGACCGCGGAGCTCGGCGATTTCATCCATACGCTGCCGAAGGGTCTCGACACCATTGTCTCCGAGCGCGGTACGTCCCTGTCCGGCGGACAGAAGCAGCGCATCATGCTTGCCCGCGCCCTCGCGCTCAATCCGAAAGTGCTCCTTCTCGATGACTTCACGGCCCGCGTCGACACCGCGACCGAGCGCACCATCCTCTCCAATATCGAGAAGAACTATCCTGACATCACTATCATTTCAGTCACCCAGAAGATCCGCTCCGTCGAGCATTTCGATAAGATAATCCTGCTCATGGAAGGAGAGCTGATCGCCGAGGGTACCCATGCCGAGCTTTCAAAGACGTCTCCTGAATATGCCCAGATCATGGAGTCGCAGAAAAGCACCCAGGCATACGAAAATTAACATGACCACCACCTACTCACTACAGGATCAGAAAGACACGGAACCGAAGGGCTCAGCACTGAGCGCTTTCAGGAAGATGCTGCCCCTTCTCAAGAAAGAGAAGAAAGGGATCATCATCGCAGGCATCGCCATCCTCGCCAACTCCGTATTCAACCTGCTCGGCCCACTCGGCATCGGCTACACGATAGACCATTACGTCATTCCGCATGATTATCCGGGCGTACTTATGGCCGCAGGCGTTTTGCTCGCCATCTTTGCAGCCGCCTACGTCTCGAACTACGTTCAGATGCGCGTCATGGGAGGCGTGGCACAGCGCGTCCTGTGGGATCTGAGGAACAGCCTCTTCGTCAAGCTTCAGGAGCTTCCGTTGGCATTCTTCAATCAGAATAAAGCTGGCGATCTCATCTCGCGCATCAACAGGGACACGGAGCGGGTCAACGAATTCTTTTCTCAGGGCCTCATGCGCTTCGTCGGGAACATATTCCTCATCATAGGCGCGGGCATTTTCATCCTGTTCATCAATTGGAAGCTGGGAGCGGCCGCGCTCGCTCCGGGACTGATCCTCTTCCTCTTCGCACGTCTCGTGTCCGGCTGGATCGGCAGGGTCAACAAGAAGAGCCTCACGGCGAGCGGCCTTCTCTCCGGTGAGATCCAGGAATCCATCGCCAACTTCAAGATCATTCTGGCCTTCAACAGGAGGGATTACTTCAAGAAGCGCTTCGGCACCGCGAACGAGACCAACTTCAAGGCTGCCTTCCGTGCCGGCGTGGCCAACGAGCTCTTTACTCCGGTCTTCGAGTGGATGGGTAACGTGGCGCTCGTCATCGTACTCAGCTTCGGCCTGTACCTTATCGCGTCGGGCGACTTCGCCATCGGCCTTCTGGTGAGCTTTGTCATCTACGTGACCCGTTTCTATGATCCATTGCGCGAGATGGCCCGCCTCTGGGCGACGCTCCAGACGGCGCTTGCAGCCTGGGACCGCATCGGCATCATCCTTGCCTTCAAGTCCGACCTCGTCCTCATTCCTGCGGACAGCGCTGAGACGAAGCGCGACGGCAAAGGCCTCATCGAATTCAGGGACGTATCGTTCTCATACCCGGAAGGCAAGGAAGTCCTCCGCAGTGCCAATTTCGTCTTCGAGAAAGGAAAGACATACGCCTTCGTCGGCCCTACCGGAGGCGGCAAGACCACGTCCGCATCGCTTCTCGCCCGCCTCTACGACCCGACATCCGGCACCGTGTACCTCGAAGGCCGCGACATCCGCTCATATACCCATGCGGAGCGGACCAAGAAGATCGGATTCATCCTTCAGGAACCGTTTCTCTTCAGCGGCACCGTCAAAGACAACCTGTTCTACGGCCTTGATGAATACAAGGGTCATTCTGACGCAGATATCGCAGCCGTGCTCGAGAAGTTCGGCTTCACGTCCCTTGTCGGCCGCTTTGAAAGGGGCATGAATACGCCTATCACGAGCTCCAGCACGCTTTCCTTGGGCGAGAAGCAGATCATCGCCTTCATGCGCGCGGTCCTGCGCGAACCCGACCTCCTCATTCTCGATGAGGCGACTGCCAACATCGACACAGTCACCGAAAAAGTCCTCGAAGATATCATCCAGAAGCTCCCGAAGGACACTACCCGCGTCATTATCGCCCATCGCCTGAATACCATTGCGGCCGCCGACGACATTTTCTTTGTGAACAACACCGAGGTAAAGGAGGCCGGCTCCATGGAACACGCCGTCGAGATGCTTCTTCACGGAAAGAGGCAAAGTTAGACTGAATCCGCTACTATATAGGCTCATGCAGACCAAGACTTTTTCAAGGCTTTCTTTTGCCGCTGTCCTCGTGGTGAGCGCATTCGTGCTCATAAGGCTGACCCGCCAGGCGGCATCGGATCTTTCTACGGCGCAGACGCCCGCTCAGCCTTCCGCTCAAGCTCCTCTTGAGGCTTCAAGCACCTCCTCGGCTCCGATCCAGACCGCTTCGGTCGGTTCAATAGCCTCTGCAGCCTCCATTCCGGACGAAACGCTTCCCATCCTTTCTGTAAAAACGCCTCGCGGCACCATTCATGCAATAGTTGCGGCCACCCCTGCTTCGCGCGAAAGAGGATTGGGGGATCGGGCGTCTCTTCCTATAGACGGCGGCATGCTCTTTGTCTTCGACCAACCGGGCGACTACGGATTCTGGATGAAGGGAATGAATTTTCCTCTTGACCTTATCTGGGTTTTGCCGAATAAAAAAATCGCCGGCATCGCGCGCGCCGTTTCTCCCGAAACATATCCTGACGTTTTTTATCCGCACGCGCAGATCGGATACGTTTTGGAGCTTAATTCTGGGGGCGCAGCGAAGTGGGGCATTGCGACCGGCACGCAACTCGTGTTCTAAATGAGATTATTTTGATGAAGAAAGTAGTTACAATCGGCGGAGGAGGTGGACACTCTCAGATCCTTAAGGCTCTGAAGAATTTCCCGGATATATGCATCACGGGTATTTGTCCCAGTACTGATTCAGGAGGATCTACCGGAATACTTCAAAAGGAATATGAAGGCAGCGGTTACACTGGAGACTTAACTAAGTGCATACTGGCGCTGTGCACCGACACGATTCTGATTGATGCTTTTTCGTATCGCTATAAAAAGGGGCCTCTTGATCTGCATTCTGTGAAGAATCTATTTTTTCATGCTTTGGAAAAGGTGAGTAGTCCAGAGAAAGCTCTAGAATCCATGTGGAAAATATGCGGCCTGGGATGTCATAGAGTCATTCCAGTCACTAGCAAAAAAACACAATTACACGCCTCTCTTTCGCAGGGAAATGTGATTGCGGGAGAAACTGCCATTGATACAGTGTATAAAAACCCGCTTTGGAATGCTAAGTCTAATTTTATCTCTGATGTGTATCTTAAGCCGCAGGTTAAGGCCTCGAATATGGCAATCAATGCCATTAAGGATGCAGATTTTATAGTCATTTGCCCTGGTGATCTATATTCCAGCATTATACCGGTTATGTTGCCTACAGGGGTGAAGACGTCACTCGCTGATTCAAAGGCTGTAATTATCTTGATCCTTAATATCATGACAAAGAAAGGGGAAACAGATAATTATTCAGCAGGGGATTTTATTAGAAAAATTGAAAATCGATTAGGGCGCACTGTAGATCATATTTTATATAATAGTGCGGTCATTCCTAAGAAAATACTTTTAAAATATTCTTTTGAGCAGAAAGTCAAATTAAAAGCTTCGGAAAAAAGTTCTGATAAGAGAATTAAAAGTTTTCCTATTGCTGCTATTTCTAAATCAGGTCAGATATACAGCAATCCAAAGATAATAGAAAAAGCACTACACCATATAATTTCTGTGGATAACTCATAATTTTTGATGAATATTTAATAATAGATTTCGAATAATTAAATTATTTCAGTATTTGACCCTATTTATTGTGGCTGTATATCAGCTTATATTCAATGCTTTATGAGTTGACTATTGATTGTATTCAAAATCTGTTCTCGATTACAAAAATTTGCGCATTTTTATTTTAAAAAGACTATCTTCTAGCCTTGCTGCGTTTTATAATACTCAAACCAAAGTCCTGCCCTGTGTAATTTGATAAGCCATTAGTGACGATTACAAATTGATGTAACCGTTCACGTTGAGCGACGTTAAATCCATATAGGCTTTGCAAAAAATTACTAAACATTTTTATAAACAGTCATGAATATCTTCATCACCAAACGCGACGGAACTAAAGAGCTCTTCAACGCCGACAGGATCAACCGGTCCATCGAACGCGCGTGCAGGGATTTTTTCGATCCGATCTCGATGGTGACGCAGATCGCCACTGACACTCAGCTCACTCTCTATGATGGGATCACGACGGAAGAGATGGACAAGGCCACCATCAACGCCGCCATCCAGAACATCAAGGATGATATCCAATACGACAAGGTCGCCGTCCGCCTCTTCCTCAAGACCATATATAAGAGGGTGGTGGGAGATTATGATATCGACGATCCTCAGGACCTCAAAGCCAAGCACAAGGCCGGCTTCATCTCCTATATCACCGAAGGCATCGCCAACAACCGCCTTCATCCGGACATGGCCGCCAAATACGACCTCCAGAAGCTTTCGGAGGCTCTGGCCATCGAGCGCGACGATCTCTTCCAGTACGCCGGCGTCGACGGTCTCATAAATCGCTATGCTCTGAAGGATACGAATAACCAGCCGCTCGAGACCCCCCAGTACTTCTTCATGCGCATCGCCATGGGCCTTTCATACAATGAGGCTGATCCGACCGTCTGGGCCCTCCGCTTCTACGAGAAGATGTCCCGCCACGACTATATCGCCGGCGGATCCACGAACCTTTCTGCGGGAACTCTGCGCCCGGCTCTTTCGAACTGCTTCCTCCTCGAAGTCCAGGACGATATGGAGCATATTGCCAAATCCGTTTCCGATGTCATGCTTCTCTCCAAGGGTTCAGGCGGCCTCGGCGTTTCCATTACCAAGCTGCGCGCTTCAGGATCCCCGCTCAAATCCAACTTCGGCGGAGCTTCCACGGGCCCGACGCCGTTCGCCAAGATCATGGACACCGCCATCCGCGCCATTCAGCGCGGCGGCAAGAAGAAAGGCGCCCTCTGCTTCTATATGGAGAACTGGCACCTCGATTTCCCTGAATTCATAGACTGGAAGCACAATGCCGGCGATGACTACATGCGCATGCGCACGGCCAACACGTCAGTATTCATGACCGACGAGTTCATGAAGCGCGTCCAGAATGGACAGGACTGGTACATGTTCGATCCGGCCGAAGCGAGCGAGCTTTCCGAGCTCTACGGCAAGAAGTTTTCCGAGAAATACAAGGAATACTGCGCACGCGCCGAGCGCGGCGAGATGAGGACCTTCAAGAAGGTTCCGGCCCGCGAGCTCTTCCGTCAGCAGGTGACTGCTCTTCAGTCCACCGGCCATCCATGGTTCACCTGGAAGGATCCGATCAACGTCCGCGCCCTCAACAACAATACCGGCACCATCCATATGTCGAACCTCTGCACGGAGATCTGTCTCCCGCAGGACAGGGAAAACGTCGCAGTCTGCAACCTCGCATCCATCAACCTCGCCGCCCACATCAAGAATCGCGAAGTCGACTGGGCCCGCCTTGAGAATTCCGTCCGCCTCGCCGTCCGCCAGCTCGACAACCTCATCGACATCAACAAGCTGCCGATCAAGGAGGCTGCAAAGAGCGACAAGGAGAACCGTGCCATCGGCCTCGGAGTGATGGGATTCGCTGATGCCATCGAACAGCTCGGCATGTCATACGATGCCGAACATTCATGGGACTTCGCCGACCGCATCTTCGAATTCGTGAGCTATATGGCCATCGACGAGAGCGCAACCTTGGCAGAGACCCGCGGCTCGTACACGCACTTCAAGGGATCGCGCTGGTCACAGGGCATGGTTCCTATAGACACGCTCAAGATCCTCGAGGAAGAGCGCGGCCGTCCGCTCACAGTGGTCAAGGAATCCAAGCACAAGGGACTCAACTGGGATTACCTGCGTGCCAAGGTCAAGCGCGGCATCCGCAATTCGACCCTCATGGCCGTCGCTCCGAACGCCAACATCGGCCTTGTCGCCGGCACTACGCCTGGCTTTGATCCTCGCTTCGCTCAGATATTCTCCCGCAACAAGATCTCAGGCAAATATATAGACATCAACCACAATCTCGTGAAGGACCTGAAGAACATGGGCCTCTGGGACAAGGTCAAGGAATCCATCATCGAGAGCCAGGGCGACATCTCCGGCATCGAGAGCATCCCTCAGCACATCAAGGATATCTATAAGACCTCATTCACGACATCCCCGCACGCCTTCATCGAAGTGGCCGCCCGCGCCCAGAAGTGGGTCGACCAGGCGCTCTCACGCAACATGTATCTCGAGACCCGCGACATCGACGAGACCATGAACATCTATTCGGCCGCATGGGAAAAGGGCCTCAAGACGACCTACTACTTGCACATGAAGCCGCGCCACACGGCAGAGCAGTCGACGGTCCGCGTCAACAAGGCCGAGAAGGCGGGCCATGGAGGTTTCGGTTCACTCGGTCTGAAGGCAAAGGCAGTCCCGGCCGCCGCGCCAGTAGCTCCTGCAGGCTTCGCAGTTCCTCTGCAGAAATCCCTCGAAGTCACGGCAGAGCAGCCGGCATCGGTCCCTTCTGCTCCGGCACCGGTGGAGACCATGAAGGCTCCGGTCTCAGCAGCTCCGGCTCCGGCAGCAAAAATCCCGGCTCCGGCCAAAGGCCTCTTCTCCTCAGTCTCTGTTCCTGTCATGGCGAAGGCCGCCGCTCCGGTAGCGGCGCAGGCTTCGATCCCTACGATATCGTCGGCTCCGGTTTCAGCCCCAGCATCTGCTCCAGCTCATGCAGCCGCTTCCGCGCCCGCACCGGCTCCCGCGAAAGTCTCCCATATGGCTCCTCCGACCCCGCCGGCACCGGCAAAGAAGCCCATCGTGCATCTTCCTGACGATCCGGGTACCGCCAATATCTGTATCGGCTGCGAGTAGATCATTGCGCAACATCCCGGGCTCAAGCGAAAGTTGCGCATATGCTCCGGGCAGGTACAATCAGTTTTATAACAGCTAATCTTTTATCACCATGATCCTGGGAAAGGCTTCACCCGACGACACAAATCTGCATCCGCTCCGCTACAAGTGGGCCTATGACCTGTACATGCAGGCCGTCCGCAACACCTGGTTCCCGCACGAGATCGCTCTTAAGGAGGATCTTGAGGACTGGGCCAAGATGACTGAAGACGAGCGCCACGCCGTGAAGTTCCTGATGGCCTTTTTCAATCCAGCCGAGCTCATCGTGAACCGATCCATCGCCCTCGGCATATATCCGTATCTCAAGTCGCCGGAGTGCCATCTCTATCTCGCCAAGCAGATGTGGGAAGAGGCCAACCACTGCGTCGCCTTCGAGTATGTGCTCCAGACATTCCCGCTCGACCGCGAGAAGGTCTTCGCTATCCACCTCGAAGTGCCGTCCATGAAGGCAAAGGAGAACTACATCAACCGCTACATGAAGCGCATGACCGAGGACACGCTCGACATCGAGACGGTCGACGGCAAGAAGGACTTCATCAGGAACCTCGTCGCCACCAACCTCGTCATGGAAGGCATCTGGTTCTATTCCGGCTTCATGGTCGCCCTCTCATTCCGCCAAAGGAACCAGCTCCGCAATTTCGGATCCATGATCAACTGGGTCATCCGCGACGAATCTCTGCACCTCAAATTCGGCATGAATCTCCTCCACAACATCCTCGAGGAGAACAGCGAGCTTCTGACCGAGGAATTCGCCACAGAGATCCAGAACATCGTCATCGAGGGCGTGAATCTCGAAGTCGCCTACAACCGCGACCTCTTCCCGAACGGCATCCTCGGCCTCAATGCAGACTACGTGAACCAGTACGTCATGTACGTCACCGACCGCCGCCTCGAAGAGCTCGGCCTTCCGAAGCACTACAATGTCACCAATCCGGCCAAGTGGATGTCGACGGCCACTGACGTCTTTGAGCTCGTGAATTTCTTCGAAGCCCAGAATACGAGCTATGAGGTTGACGGCCATTCAGGCGCCACTTCTGGAGCAAGCCATGCGCCCAAGGACGGCGGTGCTCCGGTCATGGAGGCTGGTATCAACGCCAAGAAGGCCGAGACTCCTGCGCCCACCCAGACTGCTCCGATAGGGGAATAGTTTTTATAAAAAGCAGCCAATACGTATTGGCTGCTTTGATATGACAGGCTAAAGAGCTAGAGTAAAACCTTGAACTTCGCCTCTTGTAAGGAAGCTTTACGAGCGTTTTCGTATGCCTGAATCTGTGGAACCACCTTAGCCATGATTTTGGCTTGTATCTGAGTCCAACTCGCTTGAGTACTAAGGCGTCTTACGGAGGAGTTTCCAGGAGCTACTATTCGTCGTTGTGGTAATTTTAATATTGGCATTAAGATCCTTTCAGTTCAGATACTACATGATTTCGAGTTTTAGTAAAATATAGGATAAATAAAAAGCCGCTTGTATAGGCGGCTCAGTAGCATAGTAAATTAAGGACAAATATCTCCTCGTTCCGAGTACTTTTTGATCCGTTGGTATTCTCCCCATACATGGGATCTGCCAAATTCGCTTTCAGTCCATTTTTCAGGAGTCACGTTGTTACCTTTATAGAGGTAATCATACACAAATGGGAAGAGTTCCGAATCTGGAAATACTTTTTTTAATGTCCTAAGACATCTGCCGCTGTGGGGCCCTTTGGCCGCAAAAAGGATTTTCTTATAAGGAATATTATTTTCTTCGAAGAGCTTCTTTCCAAATACAGCGTCTTCTAGCGTATTTGTTGAATTTTCATCAAGAATAAGAGCCTTCTCAGGGACTCCAAGGGACATGAAATCCTCGAACATGACATGAGATATGATTCGAGCAGGCGATTGATCCGTATCAAGTATCCCTCCGCAGATATACACATAGGGCGCAAAACCTTTCTTATAGAGATCGGCAACCTCGGGCCATTTTTTGCTGTAGCGAGTGCCGAAGACAAACAGTACATCAGACTTTTGAGGGTTCGATGGTATGAAAACGGTATGCGTGATATCTTCGATTTCCTCCGGAGTAAGAGGAGGGCATTTTGCCTGACGCGCGATTTCTCTTTGCGAGTCCATCTGTCCAGTAGTAACTATAAATGAGCTCATATTAAGATCACTCTAACAAATATTTACATCTTGTCAAACTCGTCAATTTATGAGATATTAATGCCAGTCGCACAGGCAATCGCGCTGGATGATGTAGTAAGCAATTGCGCATCATTCAGTGAGGAAAGTCCGAACATCGGCCGGGTCGTGCGCAAGCGCGATCAGGCAGCACGGTAGCGGGTAACGCCCGCCAGGGTAATCCGAGAGGTGCGAACAGTGACGCGCGGGCTGGAAACGGCACGCGGGTCCCACCGCCGCAAGGCGAGGATCAACCTTCATGGGAACATGGAGGGTGCAACGGCAAAATCCTTACCTCGATGCAAGGTCGCGCCGGCAGCCGCAAGGCCGCCGGAGAACCGCTTGAGGCGCATGGCGACATGCGTCCCAGATATATGATGGCCATCGCCTTCGGGCGAAACAGAATTCGGCTTACATGCGACGACTATGAATAAGCGCTCCACACCGGGGCGCTTGTTCTTGTCCGCAGACGCTTGGTATACTGGTACATATGAACCCAACAAACGACCGTCCTTCGCGTCTCGATTCCATTGCGTCCCGTGTGCTCACAGTGACGGTCGTCCTCGCTCCTCTCGCATTCTGGCCCAGCCCGTATTTTGCCCTCGAAGCCGTGAAAACGATCGTCATCGCGGTGGGCACGCTTATCTCCGCGGCGCTCTTCCTCGCGGCTTCTCTCCGCGAACGCTCTCTCCGATTGCCGCCTCGGGCCATGATCTGGACCGGCGCTCTTCTCGCTCTCGCCACTATCGCTTCCTCGGTTCAGAGCGGCCATTTCATGAAGTCGTTCTTCGGCCAAGGCTTTGAAGCAGGCACTGGAAGCTTCATCATCCTTCTTCTCGTTTCAGGCTGGGTCGCGTATTGCGCCTCGGTCCGCAGGATCGAGCGGGTGATGGTCATCTACACTGCCATCGGCGGCGCCTTCATCGCGCTCTATCTTTTGCATATCCTGCGCTTCGCCTTCGGTCCTACGTTCGCTTCGCTCGGCATCCTGAATATCGCCACGGCGACTCTCGTCGGCTCGTGGTATTCCATCGGCATCTTCGCGGGAATGGTCGCGCTCATTTCGCTCGCATCCGTCCTCCTTCTTCCATTGCCGTCGCGCATCAGGAACCTCTACTGGGTGGTGCTCGTAGCTTCAGGCCTCGCCGTATTCATCGTCGGGGGAAGGGAGATCTGGGAAGCCGTGGCCATCATCACCCTCGGCATGGCATTTTTCCTCAGGAAATCTGCGTCTAGAAAGATGTTCCTCGTGCCGCTCGTAGTCGGCGTCCTTTCCATCGTCATGGTATTTGAAGGGACCGTCATCGCTGGCCCCATCATCAATAGCCTCCATGCGGGATATTCCGAGCTCTCGCTCCCGTGGCAGATGACGCTCGATGTCGCCGCAGGCGAGCTCAAGGCCCAGCCGCTCTTCGGCACTGGTCCAAACCGATTCTCGAATGCATTTCTGACATATAAGCCGTCTATCATAAACACATCGGATCTCTGGGGCGTCGAATTCAATTCAGGATTCGGCCTCATACCGACGTTCGTCGTCACCGAGGGCTTCATCGGCACCATCATGTGGATCCTGTTCTTCGTATTCTTCGGCATCCTCGGCGCACGATCACTCCGATCAAAGCCTCGACATGAATCAGCGGCCCTTGAATCGGGATCAGAAGCCATGGCCGCAGAATCAGAGCAGCCGTACGCGCGCTTCGCGGTCGTCTCGTCGTTCTCCGCCGCGACATTCCTCTGGATCATGGCCGTGCTCTATGTCATGCCGCACGCTCTCATCTATTATGCATTCGTCATGACCGGTCTCTGGCTCGGCGCCTCGGTTGCTTCCGGACGCCTGCGCTCCTTCGATGTCATTCCTGTTCAGGGGACGCGCGCATACCGCCTGACGCCCTTCTTCGCTGCGGCCGCTCTTGCCATCGTCATCGTCTGGAGCCTCATCTATATAAAAGACACAGTCGCCCTGGCCTACTTCGATCAGGGCTTGAAGGAGCTCACGGTGACTGGTGATCCTGCCGTTGCCGATCAGCACTTCAGCACAGCGCTCTCTCTTCACGCGACGGATATTTTCTGGCAGGGCCGCGCTGAATCCACCCTCAGCAAAGCCCGCACGCTCCTTTCTGCTCCCGCAGGCCCCAACTCCTCTACGACTCAGGCGGTAACTCAGGCTTCCGCGCTGGTCAACGAAGCGCTCGGCTATTCCCAGAAAGCCATCGCCGCGGACACGAGCAATTACTACAACTACCTCTCGGCCGCCCGGGTCGCAGAAGCCGCAAGCAGCCTCCATATGGCCCAGGCATATCAGACAGGTGTCGACTCGTACACGAGCGCGATCAGCCTCAATCCGCAGAATCCGTCCCTCTATGTGAGCCTCGCCCGCTTCCAGGCGAACAACAGCCAGTTCGATGCCGCGCTCCAGACGATCGGCGCCTCGCTCCAGGTCAAGAATAATTATCTCGAATCGGTATTCCTCCTCTCGCAGGTCGAAGCGGCCAAGGGCAACCTTCCGGACGCCATCACTGCCGCTCAGTTCGCTATAAATCTCAACCCCCAGAACGCGCTCCTGAATTTCCAGCTCGGCCTTTTCCAGTACACGGCAGGGGATTACGCGCATGCGATCACGACGCTCTCTCAGGCCGTTAAGATCCAGCCTGACTATGCCAATGCGCGGTATTTCCTCGGCCTCTCCTACGCCCGCGTCGGCCAGAATGCGGACGCCATAGCCCAGTTCGAGCAGCTCGCCGTATCCAACCCGAACAATCAGGAGATCCCGCTCATCCTCTCGGCCCTTCGCGCAGGCAAGTCGCTCTTCGCCGGAACCCAGCCGGCCCTCAAGACCCCGCCGGAAAAGCGCACGACTCCGCCTTTGCCTGAGCGCCGTAAATAAATGGTCAAGACTTGGTTTTCAGTTATCGGCAGGGAGATTCGAGGCCTCCACGAGGCCGCGTACATCCTCGGCGGCTTCGCCATCCTCTCGATGCTCCTGGCCCTCTTGCGCGACAAGCTCCTCGCCTTCAGCTTCGGAGCCGGCCACACGCTCGATGTCTATTATGCCGCCTTCGAAGTCCCCGATGTCATCTTCGCCCTGGTCGGATCGCTCGTATCCGCCTCCATCCTTCTGCCGTACTTCATAGACAAGTTCGCCAAGAGCGAGGAGGAGGGCAGGAAGTTCACGGACTCCATGTTCTCGGTCTTCTTCATGGTCATCATCGCGGTGAGCGCCATCGTGTTCTTCCTCATGCCGTGGATCCTGCCGCTCATCCTTCCTGGATTCGCCAAAAGCGCCGCGCTCCCGGATCTCATCCTCTGCAGCCGCATCATGCTCCTGTCGCCGTTCTTCCTCGGCCTCTCCAATCTGTTCTCGAGCCTGACTCAGATGCGCCATCGCTTCCTCGTCTATGCCGCGTCGCCGGTCGTATACAACATCGGCATCATCTGCGGCGTGGCATTCCTCTACCCGTCATTCGGCATATCGGGCCTGGCCGTAGGCGTCGCCATCGGCGCATTCCTCCATATGATCATCCAGGTTCCGTTCATGCTCCACGAAGACCTCCTGCCCGGCTTCACCCGCAAGATCGAGTGGCCGAAGATCAAGCGCATCGCCCTGTCGTCCCTGCCGCGCACCGCGACCCTCTCCGCCAACCAGATCGCCGGCTTCATCCTCATCTCCATAGCCTCGCTCATGGCGACCGGCTCCATTTCCATATTCAATCTGGCCTTCAACCTCCAGTCCGTTCCGCTTGCAGTCATCGGCGCGAGCTATTCCTCGGCGGTGTTCCCGACCCTGTCGCGCCTCTACTATGACAAGAACATGAAGGAGTTCCTCGAGGAGATGATCGCCGCCGCCCGCCACATCGTCTTCTGGTCCATTCCGGTCACCATACTCTTCGTGGTCCTGCGCGCCCAGATCGTGCGCTCCATCCTCGGCGCCGGACGCTTCGATTGGGCAGATACCCGCCTCACCGCTGCGATGCTCGCGCTCTTCACGCTCTCGACTGTCGGCCAGAGCCTCATCGTCCTCTTTGTCCGCGCATTCTATGCGGAAGGGAAGACGGCACGCCCATTCTTGGTCAATGCCATCTCCGCCTCGACCATTGTCGGCTCGGGACTCTTTTTTATGTGGCTCTTCAAGGTGTCGCCTCTTTTCCATTATTTCCTCGAAAGCATTCTGCGCGTCGAAGGGCAGGCTGGTACTGGAGTTCTCGCTCTGGCTCTCGCGTATTCCTTCGGCGTCGCGCTGAATACGGTCCTTCACTGGTGGCTCTTCGCCAAGAATTATCCTGGCTTCACCAAGCCGGTCCTTTCGACGATGTTCCACAGCTTCGCGGCTTCAGTCATCATGGGATATGCCTCCTATCTCTCGCTTCAGATCTTCTCAGTCGTGTTTCCGCTCAACAAAGTCTGGGGGGTCTTCCTTCAGGGCCTGGCTTCCGGCATCGTCGGCCTCATCGTTCTTGTTCTTGTCCTCATCGTGCTTCAGAACAAGGAATTGGCCGAAGTCTGGCGTGCGTTGCACCGCAAGATCTGGAAGGTGACGTTGCCGCCGGCCGAAGTCGGTACGACCGCGCAGCTCTAGGATAAAAAGGAAGGGGTCGCACTATGTGCGCGATGCGCGCAATAAAAAATCCGCCAAGCGTGAGCTGGACGGATTCGTAAGTTGATGGAGATTCAGGGACGATAGATCCATTGCTTACCTGATTTCCAAATTGAGCGAATAACAATTCCTAAACTGACGAAACAGAGGAAACCGACAAAGTAAGCTATTGGTTGAGGAATGTGTTTCGATAGGAAGGATATCCCTTGCCCGAGGTACATCGAAATTACTATGACAACAACTATTAATAGCAATCCAAAACAGGTTTCGGCTACGAGTTTACCGTCATCTTTCATAAGTGTTTGTGTTTTTGCTGAGATGAGTTTCAAAGGGCTAGAAGAACTATATTATACACCATAAGTATGATATTTGTCAATACGTTGCATGAATAAAAAAGCCCGCAACGCACATGTCGGCGGGCTCGCGATATCATTAACAGTACGAATGCTAACTGCAAAGTTGAAACTCATCCAATACTAATGTAGTGAACTGGCCCTTTTTGGGTACCTTCTTCCATGTTTTAAATAAGAGAGGGTATTCAGTTTTGACTCGCACGAGCGTGCCATCGGCTAAGAATGCCCTCTGAAGGCCGAATCGACCAAGGTCTTCCGGAGTACGGTTCGCGATAAGGGTCTGCCCGACATACTTAGGATCGACTTTCCAAAAAGGTGAGTTGTCGAAGCGGTCGGGCTTGATCCCTTCCAATGCCCGGTTCAGTATGTCTACATGGCCGTCAGCGAGCTTTTTTACAAGCGGATCCTTGTAACGCTCGCTGATCCAGAGCCATCCTGATTCAAGGACTATGAATTTTATAAGGCCGTGTTCTTTAGAGCGGCTTTTTTTATCTTTTTTCATTTGAAGGTACAGGGGTTGAGGTGTCAGATCGGAGTCTTGTATCTGATTTATATAGACGAAATAGGATCGGTTTTACTACGCCCTCTCGACCTGTCAACTTTTTCGTGCTATTTTGACCCAACCAATGGACCCTAAATTCATCCGCAATTTCTCCATCATCGCCCACATCGATCACGGCAAGTCGACTCTGGCTGACCGCCTGCTCGAGGCGACCGGCACCATCGAGAAGCGCAAGATGCAGGAGCAGGTCCTCGACTCCATGGAGCTCGAGCGCGAGCGCGGCAGTACTATCAAGATGCAGCCGGTGCGCATGAAGCACAAGGC
>JAQBQT010000021.1 GCA_028286835.1 Candidatus Parcubacteria bacterium | reverse complement strand
GATGCCTGACCAATGCCAGAAGGTCAAATACGGGAGGTGATTGCCGCAAGGTATGAGCTTGACTGTATAAGCCCTGGTGAATGTCGGTCGTAACTATAACGATCCTAAGGTAGCGCAATTCCTTGTCGGGTAAGTTCCGACGCGTTGAATAGTGCAATGACTGGAGAACTGTCTCGGAGACTTGCTCGGTGAAAATACAATACCGGTGAAGATGCCGGTTACCTGCAGTTAGACGAAAAGACCCTAGAAGCTTTACTGTAACTTGATATTGACCATACGTGTTTCATGCGTAGCGTAGATGGGAGGATTTGAGATGTCGCTTTCGGGTGGCGTTGATCCGTCGATGAAACACCATTCTTGAAATATGTATGTTCTAACCTCGTCGGCATAAACGACGGGAGACAGTATCTGGTGGACAGTTTTAGTGGGGCGCTATCCTCCTAAACAGTAACGGAGGAGCCTATTAAGGTCAGCTAGGCGCGAATGGAAACCGTGCCGATAGTGTATGGGCACAAGCTGGCTTGACTGCGAGACGTACGTGTCGAGCAGATGCGAAAGCAGAGCCAAGTGAACCGACCGTGGGCGTTAGAAGCCGCGGAAGATTATCGGACAAAAGCTACTCTAGGGATAACAGGCTAGTTCCGCCTAAGAGTTCATATCGACGGCGGAGTTCGGCACCTCGATGTCGGCTCACCACATCCTGGGGGTGGAGAAGCTCCCAAAGGTTTGGCTGTTCGCCAATTAAAGTGGTACGCGAGCTGGGTTCAGACCGTCAAGCATTCAATTGTTTGGCAGGGATCTGACGCGACAAAGAAAACATGTGTGAAGTACATTGACTGTTTGACAGTCTGAATCACTTCGAGAATTTTCGTTCTAAGAAAGTAAGAATATAAGATAGGAAGTAGATCAATCAACCACGGCGGTCTCGCATAGCAATATGCGAAGATCAAGCTGATTAATATCGGAGGATCCCATCAAAAGGGGTATTCCGAGGGAAGTGTCCGAAGGTCGGGCATGCCCGTAGAGACTAAACATCGGCACTCCATGCGGACGATCCAGTAGGGTCGCGAGCAGGGAGCAAGCAATAGTCCAATGCATATAGCAATATATGAGAACATGCGTGAGACAGGTTGGTCTCCTATCTACTGCAGGCGTTGATGCTTGAGGGGAATTGGCTCTAGTACGAGAGGACCGAGTTGAACGAACCTCTGGTCTACCAGCTGTCGTGCCAACGGCACCGCTGGGCAGCTATGTTCGGATCGGATAAGCGCTGAAAGCATATAAGCGCGAAGCCGGCCCCAAGATAAGGCATCGTTGAGGCTCGTAAGAGATGATTACGTTGATAGGCATTAGGTGTACGCACCGTAAGGTGTTGAGCCGTGATGTACTAATCCGCCGATCCTGTTAGGAACTCTGAAAATCGCTATGTACGCATATGTTGCATATGGCCTTTTGTTATTTTACATACTTGTCTTGAGCCCTTTGCATGAAGAGGCTCCGCGTTATGCGATATATTGAATCCTGCGTTCTGGTGGTTTGGCGCTGTGGCACCACCCGTTCTCATTCCGAACACGGCAGTGAAACGCAGTTGCGGCGATGATAGTCCTAATGGGCGAAAGTAGCTTGCCGCCAGAACAGAGGATTCAAGTGGAGAAGCCCCGGTTGGGGCTTTTTTCATACCTGTGAGATAATGGGGGCATGAATACCACTCAACCTCTCCCTGGACCGATCAGCTTATTTGCATCTGCGTGGACCTTATTTAAAGCGCACTGGAAGATTCTCGCGGGCATCGCGGCCGTTTCCTCAGTTCCTCTCTATCTGGGACAGGCTCTCGGTGCAAGTCATCTTTCGGGGATATGGAAGCTCGTCGGCGTTCTCCTCACCATCGGGGGAGCAGTTCTAAGCATCGCGCTCCAGCCGGCGCTTACGCTTGCCGTCCAGAGTATCTCCAAGGAGCCAGCCGCACCTCTTACAGTGAAGGGGCAATACTCTGTCGGCTTCAGATATTTCTGGCCCCTCGCTGGCCTTGCGATCATTCACGGCCTCATGATCCTCGGGGGCGTCGTGCTCTTCATCGTTCCTGGGATAATCATCGGAGTCTATTCAGCCTTGTATACGTTCAGCCGCATCCTCGACGAGAAGAAAGGGATGATGTCTTTCATGGAAAGCTATGCCCTCGTGCGAGGCCGCTGGTGGCCTGTCCTTGGAAGGCTCCTGTTCGTCGTAGTGATAGGCATATTTCTCAGCCTGATCTCCGCAGGGATTCTTTTCCTGGTCAGAATGGCGATTGGAGCCGGTGCGGCCTCATCCGAAGCCTCGGCCGTAGCAGGCATCCTGAAGCTTGCCCTGAATATAGTTCTTATACCGCTTTTGCTCACGTATCTTTATAATCTGTATGTATCCCTGAAGGGGACGGTCGTGCCGGCAGCTGAAGGCGCCACAGACACTGCCGCATTCAGGAAATGGCTTATCTTCTTTTTGGTCGTAGGCATACTTGTTCTCATCCTTATCCCCATCATTGGTCTGGGAGTCGCAGCTGCGATATCTGCCGCCCCTCATCCATAACCTATGACATCCTGGTCAAAGCGCCGCAGGCTCATATATGCAGGGATAGTGATCTTCCTCCTGATCGCCGTCGTGGGCATCCCGTCGTTCCTGTTCTTCTATAAGGCCCCAACCTGCTTCGACGGCCGCAGGAATGGCAATGAACAGGACGTGGATTGCGGAGGGTCATGTTCGAGGCTTTGTCCGAGCGCATTCCTGTCGCCGGCCGTTTCCTGGACGCGCTTCGAGGAAGTCGCTCCGCATATCTATAACGTGGCGGCATATGTAGTCAATCCGAATTCAAAGGTGCGCGCGGAAGGCACCCCATACCTCGTGACGCTCTATGATGCGCAGGCAGTGCCTATAGCGGAAGTCACAGGAACCTTCACCATTCCCGCCGGGCGCAACACGCTTGCGTTCAAGGCATCGGTCAATACCGGCATCCAGACCCCTGCCCGCGCTTCTATGAAATTTACGGGAGTACCTGCCTGGGCATACGATACCAAGCCTACGACGGGTCTCTCTGTCACGGATCAGAACTACATAGAAGGCTCGACAACGTCCTCCCTTATCGTCACTCTCGCCAACAAAGGGGCGCAAAATCTGTCAGGCATTACCGTATATGTGATCCTTCAGGATAAGGACAAGAATGCCGTCGGCTTCTCTAAGACCATCGTCGATTCAATCCCATCGCAGGGAAGCGCGATCGCCCCCTTCACCTGGCCTCAGGGGCATAATGGCAAGGTCGTTTCCATTGAGGTCTTGCCTGTGGCAGAATAGGAGTCATGCAAAAACCGAGTATCGACTGGTGGATCTTCGGAGCCATGATCCCCATTCTGGTAGCGGGGCTCTCCACGATGTATTCCTTCACAGGGGATAATTCTTTCGCCACGCACCAATTCATCTGGATACTGGTCTCGACTGCCGCTTTTTTCGGGATAAGCTTCCTCGACACGCGGTTCCTCAGGACGACCTGGGCCTCGGTGGCATTTTTCGCCGTGTCTATCGGACTCCTGAGCTCTCTCTTCGTCATCGGCAAGATCTCCCATGGCGCCGCGAGCTGGCTGAGCTTCGGCGCGTTCTCATTCCAGCCTTCCGATTTGGCTAAGATAGCCCTCATCATCATCCTGGCCAAATATTTCTCCAGGCGCCATATCGAGATCGCGAACATACGCCACATCCTCATATCGGGAATATATGCGTTCATCTTTTTCATCCTAGTGCTGGTCCATCCAGACTTCGGTTCGGCCCTCATCATCCTCCTTCTCTGGCTCGGCATGATCGCCGTGTCCGGAATATCAAAGAAGCATCTCTTCATGATGCTGGGAACCGGCCTCCTCTGCTTCGGGCTTCTCTGGGTCTTCGGCCTCAAGGAATATCAGAAGGATCGCATCCGCACGTTCGTCGATCCGCTGGCCAATATCCATACCACTGGCTACAACGCATACCAATCGACAGTCGCCGTTGGTTCGGGCGGGCTTCTCGGCAAAGGCCTCGGCTATGGCTCCCAGTCCCGCCTCAAATTCCTGCCTGAATATCAGACCGACTTCATCTTCGCCGCGTTTGCCGAAGAGTGGGGCTTCGTGGGCGTGACCATCCTGGTCCTTCTGTATGCGACCATCATATGGCGCGTGATCATGAATGCGATGCGTGGCGCCACGAATTTCGAGATCCTCTTCGGCACGGGCGTGGCCATTTTCTTCATTGTGCATATCGCCATCAACATGGGCATGAATATGCATCTCTTGCCGGTGACGGGAACCCCGCTGCCGCTCATGAGCTACGGCGGCACGCATCTTATGACTGAGTTCGTATTGCTGGGCATTGTAATGGCCCAGCGCAAATATGCCCGCCCTGCGCACAAAGACGCGATCAGGAATGAATTTCTCGGGCCGCGCTGAAGATGGCTTTGCCGGGCCTTTTATTTACTCACGTACACCTCGGAAGTCTTTTTGATCATTTCCACGAGTGAGAATTCAGCAGCAACTTTCTTCTTGAGCGCGGCGCCATAGTCTCTGCGCTCCTCAGGGTGTTCGACAAGGAATAGGAGGCCGTGCGCCAGTTCGCGGGAATTCCTCGGCTGGACCAGGATGCCCGACTCCATATCGCTCACGACCTCAGGTATGCCTCCGACCGCCGTGGCGACTATCGGCACCGAGCCTGCGCCGGCTTCGATGAGCACGTAGCCCAGGCCTTCAGACAGGGAAGCGAGGAGGAATATGTCGAATGCCTTCACGAACTGCGCCGCTCCATCGACATGGCCGAGGAAGAACACGTGCTCGGACAGGCCAAGCTCTATCACCAGATCCCTCAGGAGCTCTCGTTCCTCGCCGCTCCCCAGGATGGTGTACGCGATCCTCTTTGTCGGATTCGTCCGCTTCAATTCCTGAATGCATTCATGGACGGCTCGGATGGCATATTCATAGCCCTTTACCGGGTGGAGTTCGGCGATGGTGCCGATCCAGATGAGGTTGGATTCGGAAACGCCGTCCGTGGCTTTTTTCAGCTCGGCATTCATACGCGTAAGCTCGAGACGCGCATTCTTGCGGGCATAGCCTGTCTCGGTCTCGGTGCCGTTATGGATGACGATGATCTTGCTTCGGATGAATGGGAACGCATGCACCTGATTCTTGGCGCCATTGGAGACGATGATGGTTTTGTGGGAGAGGATCATGGTGATCCAGTATAAAAAGGCGAGGACGACCTTCTGGGACAGGGGCCTGTTCTCATTGAACGCCCATCCGTGGGCTGTGAAGACTATCTTCTTCACGCCCGCCATGCGGCCGGCAAGGGCGCCCAGTCCGCCGATCTTTGAGCTGTTCACATGGAGCACGTCGGGCTTTCTGGACCTGAGAATGGAGATGAGTTTGAAAAAAGCCTTAAGATCCTCGCTGAGCTTTACGTCGCGGCCGATGGGAAGATCTCCCGCGGCCTGTATTCCGGCGGCGCGAAGGCGCTCTATGAGCGGTCCGTCTCCGCCAGCCATGACTTCCACTGAAAAATTCTCCTTTGGAAGGCAGGTCGCAAGGTCATAGACGTAGCGCTGGGCGCCGCCCCAGTTGGACTTGGTGATGAGTATGAGGATGGAGGTGGGCTTCATAAATCAGGAAAAGCGTGGTATATTCATTGGCGTTTATATGCGTTCGAATCATACAATACCTGTTGTTAATAGAAAAGAACCGCTTGTCCTTGCGATAGGGGACTTATTCCTCCTGGCGTTCTCTCTATGGGCCACATTGGTCCTGCGCTACGGATCCCTGCCTTCGGCGGAGCTCATTCGCGCCCATGAATTCCCATTCGCTATCGTCTTCGCATTCTCGCTCATCGTTTTCTATATCGCCGGCCTTTATAGCCGCGCCATCCACGCGGGGCGCGCCTCTCTTCCGGGAACCATCCTGAGCGCGCAGATCGCGAACGGTCTCATAGCCGTCATACTCTTCTACTTCATTCCGAGCTTCAGCGTTACGCCGAAGATCAACCTCTTCGTGTACCTATTCTTGTCATCAGTCTTCATCATTCTCTGGCGACTGAATACCTACTCGATCATGTCGCTCCGGCGCAGGAATCCGGCTCTCGTCATCGGCGCAAGCCCTGAGACTGACGAGCTGGTCCTCGAGATGGCGCATAACCCGCGTATAGGCCTCTATTGCCGCGAGAAGATAAGCCCGGAAGAGCTGTCGACCAAGCTCATCAAGAGCATGGAAAGCAATCCGCAGGGCTTCCAGTACGTCGTCGCCGACCTTGATGACGCCCGCATAGGCGCAGTGCTGCCCGAACTCTACAGGCGCTTCTTCGGCAAAGCCACCATCATAGACCTCCATGAATTGTACGAGGACGTCTTCGACCGCATCCCGCTCTCTCGCATGAACTATGCGTGGATCATGAGCCAGATCAGCCTCAACTCGCCAAAGGTATATGATGCCATCAAGCGCGGCATCGACGCGGTGCTTTCGGTTATCGTGGGCATCGTAGCCTGCATCCTCTATCCATTCGTCGCTCTCGCGATCAAGCTTGAGGACAAAGGCCCCGTATTCATTTCCCAGGAGCGTGTCGGCAAGAATGGTCGGCTGATCCGCATATACAAATTCAGGAGCATGCAGAGGAATGATTCCGCCAAGTGGGTCGCCGAGAGCGCAGTCGGAGACAACAAGGTCACCAGGGTCGGCCACTTCCTCCGTCGGTCGCGCATCGACGAGCTGCCGCAGGCCCTGGCGATCCTGAGAGGGGACATGTCGCTCATCGGTCCGCGTGCGGACGTCATTGGCCTTGCCGAGCGCCTCGAAAAAGAGATACCGTATTATGCCGTGCGCACCATCACGGCCCCGGGCCTCACGGGCTGGGCCCAGATCAATCAGGAGAAGCCGCCGCAGTCGGTCGAAGAAACGAGACGCAGGCTCTCATATGATCTATACTATATAACCCATCGATCGCTCGGGCTCGATCTTCAGATCACCCTGAGGACGATGAAGACCCTTCTGTCGCGCGTAGGCATGTAACATCGCGGGCCGGAACGGAGTTACAGAAGTTACACACCAAGAACATGAATACAAAACCAACTCCCCGACACACCATTCTCATTACGGGCGCAGCTGGATACGTGGGAGCGATGCTTATCGATCTTTTTTCTGCCAGGGAAGATGTGGCGAAGATCATCGGCATCGATAAGGAGCCCGTCCCCGATTTCATCAAGGATTCGCCCAAGCTCACCTATATCGTCGCCAACACGGATGATCAGTCGTGGCGCGAAGCGGCGGCCGAGGCCAGGCCAGACATCGTCATCCACACTGCGTGGCAGATCCGCGAGATGTATGGCCAAAAGAAACTCCAATGGCAGTGGAACGTCGAGGGGTCGGACAATGTGTTCGATTTCGCATTCTCGACCCCTTCGGTGAGGAAGCTCATTCATTTTTCGACCGTCGCTTCGTACGCGGCCTATCCGACCAACACCATAGAGCATCGCTTCACCGAGAAGGAGCCTTTCAGGAAGAGCGACTATCTCTATGCTGAAGAGAAGCGCATCGTCGAGGAGCATCTCGAGCTCAAATACAAAGCCGCAAAGCGCGCCGGATCGCCTGTCCAGGTCGCCATCATCCGTCCTGCTGCCATCACCGGTCCCCGCGGCCGCTACATCCGCATCCGCTTCGGCCTTCAGGCGACACTTTCGGGCCAGCTCAAGGATTCGAAGACGTTCATCCATCGCGTCATTTCGGCCATGGTCTCATTCGTGCCCATCACGGAGAAATGGCTGCGCCAATTCATCCACGAAGACGATATAGCGGATATCGTGACGATGCTCGCCTTTGATCCGCTCAAGACGGACTACGAAGCCTTCAATGCCTGCCCTCCGGGCGATGTGGTCCTTGGGAAGGATATGGCTGAAGCCGTGGGCAAGAAGACTATCACCGTGCCCCCGCCGCTCATACGCATCGTGTTCTTCGTCATGTGGCATATCTCGCGTGGCAAAGTGCCCACCTCGAAGGGCGGCTGGAAATCATATTCATATCCGATCGCCGTCGACGGCTCCAAGCTCACGAATATGTACGGCTATCAGTACAAATGGCATTCCAAGGACGCATTCGTGAAGAAAGAGGGAAGGTACATGAAGTACGTAAAGATCTAGCCCATGAAAAAATCCACCAAGCCCGAGCGCACAGCTATCGTCACCGGAGGGGCGGGCTTCATCGGTGTCCATCTCGTAAAGGCTCTCGCCGACGAAGGATACGATGTCCACGTCATCGACAATCTCATCTCGGGCAAGAAAGAGGCGGTGGATCGCCGCGCGACTCTTCATGTTGTCGATATCACTGATCTCAAGGCGCTCAAGGAGGTGTTCGAGGCGGTGCCCGAAGTGGATTTCGTCTTCCATCTCGCGTGCCGTCCCCGCGTACAGTTTTCCATAGATTTTCCGCGCGAGACGAACGACGTCAACATAACCGGCACCCTGAATATGCTTGTGGCAGCGCGTGATGCTGGTGCCAAGCGCGTGGTCTATTCGGCCTCCAGTTCTGCCTACGGAGATCAGCCTACGCTTCCATTGGTTGAAACGATGCCAACGGCTCCACAGAGCCCCTATGGCCTGCAGAAGTATGTCGGCGAGCTCTATACGAAGATGTTCAGCTCTGTCTACGGATTGCCGACGGTCTCCCTCAGGTATTTCAATGTCTACGGTCCCGGCCAGGATCCGAACGGCTCGTACGCCCAGGCAATCCCAAAATTTCTGGACCAGAAAAAGCTCGGCGTGCCCATCACCATCACCGGCGACGGGGAACAGCGCCGCGATTGTACGCATGTGTCCGACGTGGTGCGCGCCAACATCCTGGCTGCAACAAGTCCGAACGTAGGTAAGGGGGAAGCTATCAATATCGGCGGCGGCAAAGACTACAGCATGAACGAAGTCGCCAAGCTCATCGGCGGACCGGTCCAATACATCCCCGCACGCCTCGAACCGCGAAATACCAGAGCGGGAGTGGCCCTCGCCAAGAAGCTTTTGGGCTGGGAACCGAAAGTTTCTCTCGAACAAGGCCTTGCCGAACTCAAGAAGCTCCTCAAGATCTCATAAACCTGGAAAACGCCCTAGGGCATTTACAAATCCTCACTTGTCGCTATAATACGCCATTATGTTAAAACACCGCGCCAAGGCGTTCTATATCATCGTCATTGCCGCGGCTATAGCCTATTTCGTCTGGACCAGCAACGCCCGCGGCACTCCTGACCGTTTCCGCCTCGGTCTCGACCTTTCTGGCGGCTCGCACCTGGTCTATCAGGCCGATGTTTCCAAGCTCGCACCCGAAGACATCGCCGATTCCATGACTGCTTTGCGTGATTCCGTCGAGCGCCGTGTGAACCTCTTTGGTGTCTCAGAGCCTCTCGTCCAGACAGAGCAGGGCGGCACTCTCGCGTCCAAGGAATCTGCCTACAAGCTCATCGTCGAGCTTCCGGGGGTCACCGACACCAAGCAGGCCGTGAATGCCATCGGAGCGACGCCGTCCCTCGAATTCCTTCTTGCCAGCTCAACGCAGATCGACGCTTTCAGGACGTCTGCTGCTGCAACCGCCACCACGAGCCCTCTTGAATCGAATCCCGACTTCATGGCCCTCTTCAAGCAGACAGGCCTCACCGGATCGGCTATCACGCGAGCCTCTCTTCAGTTCGACCCGAATACGAACCAGCCGCAGGTCGCTCTCACGTTCGGCCCAGAAGGCCAGAAGCTCTTCAGCGATATCACGAGGAATCACACCCATGACTATCTCGGCATCTTCCTCGATGGCGTCCTCATAGAATATCCGACGATCAACCAGGAGATCCCGAACGGCCAGGCTGTCATTTCTGGCGGCTTCACGACTGAGAGCGCCAGCGCCCTTGTGCGCAATCTGAATTACGGTGCTCTGCCGATCCCGGTCACTCTCATTTCCGAACAGACCATCGGCCCGACTCTCGGCCAGGAAGCTGTCCGCGGCGGCATCAAGGCGGGCGTTGTTGCATTCATCATCATCGCTCTTTTCCTCATCATCTGGTACAGGCTGCCGGGCTTGGTCGCTACGCTCGCTTTGGCCATCTATACCGTCCTCATGCTCGCCCTCTTCAAGATCATCCCGGTCACGCTCACAGCTGCCGGCATCGCAGGCTTCATCATCACGATCGGCATGGCCGTCGACGCCAACATCCTCATTTTCGAGCGCATGAAGGAAGAGCTCGCCCGCGGCAGGGGAGCGTGGGATGCCATGCATGAAGGATTCGCTCGCGCCTGGCCTTCCATCCGCGACTCGAACGTCTCTTCAATCATCACCGGCATCATCCTCTACAAGTTCGGCAGCACATCGGTCGTCACCGGCTTCGCCCTGGTGTTCGTGGTCGGTGTCCTGGTCTCCATGTTCACCGCCATCACCGTCTCGCGCCTGTTCCTCTATGCCATTTCGCCGCGGAACAGCACGCGCCTGTCGCGATTCCTTATCAATAACGGCTTCCGCAAAGCGCCGGCTGACAATAACTAATTCAATACCATGTGGGTCGTCAATAACAGAAAAATATTCTACGCCATCTCGAGCCTTCTCATCATCGCTTCGGCCGTATCTCTTTTTGTCTGGGGCTTGAATCGCGGCATCGACTTCACTGGAGGCACTCTCATCGAAGTCTCATACACAGGGGAGCGCCCGACGCAGGCATCCATCGTTTCAGCTCTCTCTACGATCGATCCGAGCGTCTCTGTCCGTCCTTCCGGAACGACCGATTATATCGTCCGCATGAAGACGCTCGCCCAGGAAGAGAAGCCGGCCATCGCTGCCGCCCTCGGGGGAGGCACGGTCAAGTCATTCGATTCGATCGGCCCTGTCCTTGGTGCCGAAGCCCTCCGCAAGGCCTATCTTTCCATCGTGCTCGTCATCCTTGCAATCGTCCTCTATATCACCTTCGCCTTCCGCAAAGTCTCAGAGCCGGTGTCTTCATGGAAATATGGTCTTACTGCCGTCATCGCTCTCGCGCACGACGTCATCATTCCTGTCGGCGCCTTCTCCATCCTCGGCCACTATGCAGGCTATGAAGTCGATACGCTTTTCGTGACCGCGCTTCTGGTGGTCCTCGGCTTCTCGGTGCACGACACTATCGTCGTGTTCGATCGCGTCCGCGAAAATCTCCATACGTCTCAGGGCCGCGAGACCTTCGCTCAGACCGTCGGAAAGAGCATCAGCCAGACCTTCACCCGCTCCATCAATACGTCCCTTACGACCCTCATCGCCCTCGTAGTCCTCTATATCCTCGGCGGCTCGATCACCCAGCATTTCACCCTCGCTCTCATCATAGGCATCGCTGCGGGTACGTATTCCTCAGTGTTCATCGGTTCGCCTTTGCTCGTCACTTTGAACGATTGGCAGAAGAAAACTAAGTAGGCTTGACTTTATTTTCCTGGCCTGTAATATACCTCTTACGCCTCGAAAGCGAGGTGTGGTCTTTGAAAGTCAAATAACTTGAGAATGTATGAAATTACTTTCTGGAAGCCCTGCTAACCCGGGGCCGAAAGGAAAGTGCAAGAATACGTAAATTCAAACAATGATTCTGCGGGCCATAATTCACTGGCCCGGATGAGTATGATCAAATGAGACGAAAAAACTATAGACTGTTAGCGCTTTCTATTTTGTTCCGTTCGTTTTAGTTAAGAGTTTGATCCTAGCTCAGGATGAACGCTGGCGGCGTGGATAAGGCATGCAAGTCAAGGGGGCCCGCAAGGGCAACCGGCAGACGAGGTAGTAATAATCAAGTACGCACCCGAGAGTCGGGCATAGCTCGCCGAAAGGCGGGGTAATTCCCGATAGTCCCGCAAGGGTAAAGGTTTTTCGCTCTTGGAGCGGCTTGATCGGTATCAGCTAGTTGGTAAGGTAATGGCTTACCAAGGCAATGACGCCTAGGGGACCTGAGAGGGTGACCCCCACCGATGGAACTGAGACACGGTCCATACACCTACGGGTGGCTGCAGTCGAGAATCTTCCGCAATGGACGAAAGTCTGACGGAGCGACGCCGCGTGGAGGATGAAGTGCTTCGGCATGTAAACTCCTTTTGCCAGGGAAAAAGTTTATTGATTGTACCTGGAGAATAAGAAGTTGCTAAACTCGTGCCAGCAGCAGCGGTAATACGAGTGCTTCGAGCGTTATCCGGAATCATTGGGCGTAAAGGGTGCGTAGGCGGCGATGTTAGTCTTCCGTTAAATCTTTCGGCTCAACCGAGAGTCTGCGGGGGAAACGGCATTGCTAGAGGACGGAAGAGGTCTCTGGAACTCATGGTGTAGCGGTGAAATGCGTTGATATCATGGCGAACACCAAAAGCGAAGGCAAGAGACTGGTCCGCTCCTGACGCTGAAGCACGAAAGCGTGGGTCGCGAATGGGATTAGATACCCCAGTAGTCCACGCCCTAAACGATGATCTCTCGCTTTGAGGAGTATCGACCCTCTTCGAGGCTAAGCAAACGCGTTAAGAGATCCGCCTGGGTAGTACGACCGCAAGGTTGAAACTCAAAGGAATAGACGGGGACTTGCACAAGCGGTGGAACATGTGGTTTAATTCGACGATAAACGAAGAACCTTACCAGGGTTAGAAATCCAGACGAAGATCCTCAGAAACGGGGATCGCCGAAAGGCGGCTGGACAGGTGCTGCATGGCTGTCGTCAGTTCGTGGTTTGAACTGTTCCCTTCAGTGGGGTAACGAACGCAACCCCTGTTGTCTGTTATAAGTGTCAGACGAGACCGCCCAGCCCTCACGACGTGAGGCGGGGAGGTCGGACAGGAACGATGAATCAGCAAAATTTGAAGTTTTTCCGATCTCTTTCGGCCCTCATTTCATGTGGGCTGGGAGGAAGGTGGGGATGACGCCAAGTCAGCATGGCCCTCTGATACCCTGGGCTACACACGTGTTACAATCGCCCATACAACGGGACGCAATATCGCAAGATGGAGCAAACCCTTATAAAGTGGGCGCCAGTTCGGATTGGAGTCTGCAACTCGACTCCATGAAGCCGGAATCGCTAGTAATCGCAGGTCAGCTATACTGCGGTGAATACGTTCTCAAGTCTTGTACTCACCGCCCGTCAACCCAAGGGAGTCGGAGGTGCCCGAAGTCTCGCCTCGTGCGGGCCTACGGCAAATTCGATGACAGGGGGTAAGTCGTAACAAGGCACGGGTAGCGGAAGCTGCTCGTGGAATATTTCAAAGAATCAACCGTCTTTCAGGCTTCGGCCTGACTGACTTATAGTCGATATGATCGTAAGATTATGATTATCGCTCTCACATCGTTAAAGTGGAGCGCTTAGCCGGGAACGAATCCCGGCACCACATGGACGATCTCAATTGAATCGTTCATGGGCGAACGGAACAAAATAGAGCGCGCTACAACCGGGGAAACCCGCAACGAACCGTCCGAAAGGGCGGTTTTTTGCTGTAGGATAGATGGGGTTGTCAAAGGAGGTAATTGTTGTAAGGTTTCCTTAGATTTTCACACATGAGCATTGTCAAAACCACATACGATAATACCAATCACTGGGAGTGGGACCTTCTCAAAGAGCCTCCTAGGAAGGATCTTGAAAGGCTCGACCGCGCTGCAGAAGTGATCGACGAGATGCATCGCGAGGACATGTACGCGTCTGATTTGGAGATCCTGGCAAGAAAAGCGAAAACCGAGTACGACGTCTTGATCGCGGCATACCGCCTGCGAAACCGGTATGGCAGGAATAAAAGAGCTGATGACGGCGGATGCCCGGAGCCTGATGCCTTACGTGCCGTACATAAGAAATCAGACGATAAGATCCCCGAAGAAGAATTTCTGGGGATCGTCCGTCAGGCAGTCAGCAAAGTATTGCCGCCTTCCCCTTACCAGAATCCACACAAGATAGTGAGCATGGTCATGAGCCTGATCGGTCTGGAAACCGCAGCGAAGAAAAGAGCCAGAAAAGAGACAGAGAGAAGGAGGGCGGGCCTCAAACGGGTGCGTAAAACCTACACATACGCAGAGCTAAAAGCAAAAAGAGAAAAAGAAAGGCAGGAAGCAGCAGTCATCTTAGCGAGAGGCTTTCCAGGTCAGGCTGAGGCGTATGTACCAGGGATAAGGCGCAAAAGGGCTTATGTGCCGGTTGTCAGCAAAAGAAAGGGAAGGATCAGACATAAGAAAAGGAAAGAGATACCGGCTGATGAGCAGCTTGGATGGATCGTAGTCGAGGCGGATAGGGAGCAATTCAGGATGGAGCATGGGTATTATCCGGATTAGGATAGAGTCAAAGCGGGGCTTCAGGTCTCGCTTTTTTAGTATCCCAATCTTGTTGACAAAATGATATATTGTATGCTATAATATAACCTGCACAACAACTGTTCCTTTCATTATGAAATCACCCAAGAAATCATCAGATGTTAAGTCAACGCTCACCGCGTTTTCCTTGTCTTTAGCCATGATCCTTTGCTTTGGCCTTGCCGTTGAATGCGGCGCGCACAAGCAAGCCAAGATCGATGCGGCTGCTAAGCGTCAGTATGCCGAACGCATCAAAGCTCAAGACGGATTCGAAACAGAACAAGACGGCATCACCCTCGTGAAATCCGAACACAACCGGAAACTCATGAGGCAACACTAACTGAAACCTCAACCTCGAACAAGCATCCGCTCATACGGATGCTTTTCTTTTTCTAGGCGTTTTGCCTCTTTCGGGCAAGTGTCCTATAGTGTGTCTCACGGGCACGTGGCGGAATTGGTATACGCGTACGTCTCAGAAGCGTATGGAGCGATCCTTGGGGGTTCGAGTCCCCCCGTGCCCACCACCTTTACATATCCACAGGGGGTATTCCCATATCGTAGTAAGCATGGTATAGTCTTTCGCGGTATGAAAATTCGGGTTTCAAACTTCTTCTTCCGCCTTAGTCCCTCGATAACCGAAAAGTCGCGATATCAGCTCAGAGTGGCGCGCAACTTAGTGCCGATAGCCCTGTTCGTTTGGTCCTTTCTGTATTACGAGCGCCATCCTGGCCTCTTCCTGTCCCATCTGCAGTACCTTCTGAATCTTGCTTGTCAGGACTAAAGCGGAATTGTTTCTTCGGAGGCTCCTCACCGGGCCTCCTTTTTCTTTGCGGATAATTGCTAAAACAGCCCATTTTTGCTATATTTTTCGAGTTCTCCGGCGCTATCGTACTTGCGCGCATAGCTCAGTTGGTAGAGCACACCACTGATACTGGTGGGGTCCCAGGTTCGAATCCTGGTGCGCGCACCGTGATATAATCACACATATAAAATAATCGCATGAATTCAAAAACAACGCCCAAGGATTTCTTCCTCCATCTCGGAGCGACCATCGTATTGTATGTCGGCGCAGGAGCTCTCATCAGCCTCGCCTTCAGCATCATCAACTATCTTCTGCCCGATCAGCTGGCAGGGTATTTTTACGCGCCATCCCTTGCGTGGCCGATCTCCATGCTCCTCGTCCTTACGCCGCTCCTGTATATCCTAGAATGGGTCATCAATCGCGATGTGGCACGCATCCCTGAAAAGCGCGACATCTGGATCCGCCGATGGCGCATGTACCTCACGATCTTCCTGACCGTAGCCCTTATCGGCGGCGACCTCATCGCTCTCATCAATGTGTACCTGAATGGGGAAGTCACGGCGCGCTTCATCTACAAGATCCTGGCCATCCTCATCATCGCCGGAACGATCGGAAAGTATTACTTCTTCAGCATCGTGGATTCTCCCCGATGGACCCCGAACGCACGTCGCTTCATCCCGTGGTTCGGCATCGTTCTGGTGCTTGCCGCTGTTATCGGAGGATTCCTCGTTGTTGGATCTCCAGCCAAACAGCGCAACATGCGCTTTGATAATCAGCGTGTAAGTGATCTCACCAACATCCAGTGGCAGCTCGTGAATCAGTGGCAGCAGAAGGGCACGTTGCCGACGACGCTCTCGGCTCTCAACGATTCCATCTCGGGATTCACCGTGCCGACCGATCCGGCCACGAGCGCCCAGTATGAGTACGTGCTCAAGGACAAGACATCCTTCGATCTCTGCGCCACTTTTGCCCTCGAATCGCAGGACACGAAGGGCCGCGGCGCATATTCATCGGGCGGCTTTGGCGGCACAGACATGAGCTACCCGTCTCCGGCAGGCGTCGGAGTCACGGACGATTCATGGGCCCATCCTGCAGGACACGCATGCTTCACCCGCACGATAGATCCGTCACGATATCCGGTCAGCCCGAAGCAGCCCCCGTTGCCCGCATCCGCCGCATATTAATTAATTTTCAATAGTAACCCCACACCACCATGGTCAACCCACGGAAATCAAAGATCGTCGCCAAAATCGCCGATAACAAGTCAGAGATCCCGTTCCTCAAGTCCCTTTTCGAAGCCGGAGCCGATATCGCCTGGCTCAACACCGCCCATCAGGACGAGCCCGGAACCTTGAGCGTCATCGAGCGCATCCGTGAAGTCACGACCCATATCCCGATCGCTATCGACACGAAGGGCCCCGAAGTCCGCACTAAGAACATTGAGACCCCCCTTCCTGTCAAAGCGGGAGACAAGATCATCTTCACAGGCGACCTGACGTACGTCGGTCCGAATGTGATCCTCGTGAGTTATACAAACTTCCATAAGGAAATCCCTGTTGGCACATCCATTTTTTATGACGATGCCCTTCTTGAATTCGTCGTCGAAAAGAAGACCGACCGCGGCCTCGAATGCGAAGTGAAGAGCAACGGCACCATCAAGAACAAGAAGAGCATCAACGTGCCGAACGTGCACATCAAGCTGCCGGCTCTGTCCGAGAAGGACAAGGGCTTCATCCATTTCTGCGCCCGCCACAACGTCGACTTCATCACGCACTCATTCGTGCGCGGCAGGGAGGACATCGAGGAGATCCGCAAGATCCTCAAGGCGTATCCTGACTACAACGGCAAGATCATCGCTAAGATCGAGAACAGGGAAGGCTTCGACAATCTGAAGGAGATCCTTCAGAACTGCGACGGCATCATGGTGGCCCGCGGAGATCTGGGCGCCGAAGTGCCGCTTCCGGAGATGCCATTCATGCAGAAGAAGATGGTGGAAGCCGCTATCGAAGCAGGCAAGTACTGCATCGTCGCAACGCAGGTCCTCGAGAGCATGATCAAGAATCCGAGGCCGACCCGCGCCGAGGTGACTGACATCGCCAACTCCGTTCTCGACGGCACGAGCGCCATCTCCATGAGCGGAGAGACCGCTTATGGCGACTTCCCGTTCGAAGCCACAGCCATGATGGGACGCGTCATGCAGCACACGGAGCTCGTTCGCGATGACCTCATACACTTTACAGCCGTACCGAAGGTAAAATCAGCCGCATTCTCATTCGCCAAGAAGATCGTCGCGGAAGGAGCCAAGAAGAAGATCAAGATCGCGCTCATCGCTTCCCAGAACGCTGAGCTGTCGCGCGCTATCGCAGCCTTCCATCCTACATTCATCGCCGTACCGGTGGGTCTCAACGACGTAGACGCCCGTGAGCTCATGCTCGCATATGCGATACGGCCCAGCGCCTCAGGCTCTCTAGGAGCAGCCGTAGCAGAATTGCGCGAAGGAGGGATGTCCGATGCTGAAAAGATCATGGTAGTGACTGAAAAGAAGCCGGGCAAATACGAAGCGAAGGTTGTCGCGTTGAAGGCCATCAAGGCATAGTGCTATAATCTTTTCGTGCAGAAAAGCGGTTACGTAATTCGCGACACCGCGCTCCTTCTCGACCGATCTCAACATGAGTATCCGCTCATGTTGAGGGACCTGCCATCGGACGATAAGCCGCGCGAAAAACTCTTGGCCCATGGCCCGGAGGCTTTGTCCGTGCGCGAGCTGACCGCTCTTTTGCTCGTTACCGGCACGGTCAAGGAAGACGTGATGGAAATGGCTTCGCGCATCGTCCGCGACTATGGCGAGAAGAATATCTTCGCCGAGCGCGACGCTGCGAAATTGTCTCGGGATCTCGATCTGCCGATCGTGAAGGCCTGTACCATCGTGGCTGCAGGGGAGCTGTGGCGCCGTATGAGCTCGCGCGGCGAAGCAGGCTTCCCGACCATCCGTAATGCCAAGGATGCTTACGAATATCTTTCGGATATGAGGAACCTGCCCCGCGAACAATTGCGCGGGCTGTACCTAAACGGGCACAACCGCATCGTCCGCGACGAAGTCATATCCGTAGGCACCGTCAACGCCAGCATAGTCCATGCCCACGAGGTCTTCCGCACAGCCATCGAATGCAATGCAGTCGCTGTCGTCCTCGCGCACAATCATCCCTCAGGAGAAGTCACGCCTTCTGCCGAAGACGTCGCTGTGACCCGCCAGCTCGTGGAAGCGGGCAAGCTGATCGGCATTCATGTGCTCGATCATGTGATCATAACCAAAGACGCGTTCGCCAGCGTGAACGCGTCGCTATAGAGCCATACAGAGAATGAATAGAGATTACAGTGTAACCTCGCCGTCGCTCGGCGGGTTTTTGACGCACGACTCGCTTATATATGAGGGGATCAAGAGGCCGACCGAGATGTTGCAGGCCATGGATGGGCCGGCAGGAGACTCCAGCCCTCCCAAGGCCTCCGAAGAGAAGATACTTGAGCAATACTTCTACGACCTGTACGGGGTCTTCATGAAGCGGCTGTCCCAGTTCGTCCTTGCTTCATATGTGTCGGATGTCGAAACGGTCAAACTGCAGGCTATGCTGCAGGAGATGGTGAAGATCAAAAAAATAATGGGCAGAGGAAAGTAGGATAAAAAGAAAAAAAGCAGCAAATCTTGAATCCGTGCGGAAATAACGTATACTGAGCCGCATGAGAGTACGGGATTATTTCATGGGCAAACGCATAGCTGTCATCGGGCTCGGTCCGGAAGGCGAGATGCTGGCCGATATCAGATTCATGGTCAAGGCCAACGCGCTCGTATCTGTCTATGACCTCAAGACCGAGGCGCGGCTTGGCGATACCATGATGGAGCTCCGATCGCTCGGCCTCGCTAATTGCATCTGCGGCTCGGTGCCTCCTGACGATCTTCTCGACATGGACCTCATCGTCCTGTCGCATGAATACCCCCGCTCGTCCTCATTTCTGACAGATGCCCGCAAGAAAGGCATCGAGATAGAGTACCCCGAGACGCTCTTTTTGAAGCTGACGCCGCCGGTCACCGTGATCGGCATCATGGGTGCATGCGGCAAGTCGACGGTGCTCTCCATGCTCGCGCCCATGCTCGATACTGCTACCGAGTCCGAAGCGGAGCAGGCGAGCTTCGCCGTCGATCTCGAATCGGGCGACGGCATCCTGCCTAATCTGAAGCGCATGAAGAGCGGGGACATCATCGCTATGCGCATTCCCGACAGGATGGTGCCGGAGATCCATGCGCTCAAATGGAGCCCTCAGGTCGCCATCTATACCACCGTGCCCGTGCCGAACTCATATAAGGAGACGCCGTTCGAGATCCTGCAGTACCAGACATACAACAACTATGTGATCGGCAGCGATCATGTGATCGACACCATCCGCATAGCCAATCCCCAGGTCAAAGCCAAGATGCTTCGGACCAAAGGATCATCGGTGCCGGAAGACTGGCTGGCTCCGGGCAGGAACATATTCGATCGCGAAGACGCCGCACTGGCCCTCCAGGCTGCGCGCCTTTTCCATATCTCGGATGAGAGCGCTCAGAATATCCTCTCACGGTGGAAGCCGCTCCGCGGCCGCCTCGAGCCAATAAAGAAGGTCAGGAATGTGGAGTTCTTCAACGACACCGCTTCGGTATCACCGCATGCGACCATCGCCGGGATGGCGGCTCTTTCTTCCAATCGGAACCTGGTCATGATCATCGGCGGGGCGGACAAGGGCGCTGATTACCGCGAGCTGTATCCGGCGCTGGCTCAGTACGCGCATACGCTCGTCGTGCTGCCGGGAAGCGGGACCATGCGCGAGCGCCATGCCATACACAAGCTTGAGAATATCGCGGTCCATTCGGCGCCGTCGGTGGAGGAGGCCGTGCGGCTCGCGTTCGATAACGCGCGCAAAGGGGATAGGGTGCTTTTCAGCCCCGGCTTCGAGGCAGGCGGAATGGACGGGTCGCGCATAGAGCGCGGCGGCAGATTCGTGAGAGCGGTGAGATCATTATGATCTGGGGAATGAAATAAATAAGACGCGATCTCTGCGACCGGCGTCGAGCTCTGCTGAGCTCGCGCCTACTTCTCGGCCCTCTTCGGGCTTCTGAAAGTTTGCATCGATCGCGTCTTATTTATTTCATTCCCCACATATCATGCACACGACGTTGCCGGTGAATTCCCAGCCGATGGCTGCGGCCTTCATGGCTCCGGCAATTGAAAGGGCGCTATTGGGAGAGATCTCAAGGTCGGTATACGTGAGAGCCATTTCGCGGGCGGCGCCAATCTCCTCGTTGGTAGCTATCCAGCCGCGGCCCCCTGTGGCGTCGATGAGCGGCAGGAGCGCGTCCTTGCGGTGCGCTGTCTTGTCCACTATGGCATCTGCTTCAGAGTCTTCATCCTGGCCTTCGTAGGGTTCGAAGGCTTCGGCGATCGGGTGGCACGAGGCGGTCTGCACGATATGCACCTGAATGGGTGTTTTTTGTTTCTTGAAATATGCCGCGAGCGCCTGAGCGGTGGTGCCCGAAGACGTGCCGATGAATACGGCGCCGATGCCTTTTTCTTCGGACAATTCCTGGGCGAGAGAAAGGTAGCCGGCGAGGGCGGTATCATCGGTTGATTGGCGAAGGCTGCGCGTGCCCTCATTCACGGCCTGGGTGAGTGCCTGGAGCGGTCGTTCCTTGATGAGGACGCGGATATGGTCGTCGGCGAGCTGATTGAGGCGCTCGGCTTTGTGAGGCGCCGTGTTGTTGCCGATGAACACGTCGAGCTCGAGAGGGTCTGCGGCATATGCTCCCTCGTTCAGTTCTCTGACATAGAGCGCAGCAGCGAGCCCGGCATTGCCTGAAGAGGAGATGGCGAACTTCCTGTCGCCTTTGGCGGCGTATGTGTCGATCATGACAGGGATGGATCGGCCCTTGTGCGAGCCATACGGGTGCAAGTCCTCGCGTTTGAAATAGAGGCCGGCGACCCCGACAGCCTTGGCCAATTCCGGATACGATTCGAGCGGGGTGATGGACTCCCTGAAGGCTGTATTCATGTTGCCATGGTAGCGTATTTTAGCTATCATTCAAAGCCTATGATCAGCGAAAAATCAGAATCATCCAAGGCGCTCTGCGTCTGTCCTGAATGCAAAAACACCATTGATCTGTCGAGATATCCCAACATCGCTCCCGGCATGGTCATCGAATGCAACCACTGCGGTATGACCCTCCTCGTGAAGGAGATCGCAGGCGGAAATGTGCAGACCGAGATAGTGGACGAAGGAAAATAGCAGAAAGCGCTTATTTTTCGGCCGCCGCTAGGGAAAGGCCGTTTTCTAGATATATGCATGTGCCTTTGAGGAAGCCCTCGAAGGAGTTTTTGAAGCGCTGGCTGAGGAGCGGATGAAGCAGCGTGAGCATATCGCCCATGCTCACGAAGCGGTATCCTGATATCTCGTCGGGGTCCGGTTTTATATCCGCTATCTGCGCTGCGGTGAGCATGCCAGCATTGAAGACAAAATGGATGCGGTCATATGGCGGGCTTGTGGCGAACTCGACGCAAAAGAGCTTCGGATCTTTTATCGCGATGCCGAGCTCTTCTTCAACTTCCCGGACAACGGCTTGGCGGGGAGTCTCATGGGTATCGGTCATGCCGCCGGGCAGATGCCAGCCGTCATTCCTGTAGGGATGGCTCACTATCATGAATTCGCCGATGGTGTTCCTGATGATGGCGGCTGCGGACGTCGGCACCCGGGCGAGCGTCTGATAATATTCGTCGGGAGGGAGCTTTTTCTTCATCTTGTTTTATTTCAGCTCCTGCACGGACGCTTCGATCATGCCGCGGAAGCCGTGCGATCCGAGGAAGGCGACGATGTCGCCTTTTTTTGTCATTGAATGGATGAAGGCGACGAGCGCGTCATCTTCCTCGATGTAATGCGTATCGGGATGCGTGGTGCGTATAGTGCCAGCGAGCTCCTCGCCTTCGATGGGAGCCTCGGCTTCGTTCTCAGCAACCTTGAGTTTGGTCAGGCGGGGGATGATGACCGTGTCTGCGTTCTTGAATGCGTGGTCGTATTTTGCTAGAGCCTCGCGCCTGCGGCCGCCGATATTCGGCTCGAAGATGGCGACGATCTTGCCCCTGTAGATCTCACGCAACTCCTTCAAGACGGCCGAAGCTTTTTCCGGCGAGTGGGCGATGTCGTCGAATACGGTGATGCCTCCCGTGGAATTGCGGCCGTCGAGGCGTTTCTCAAGTCGGCGCTTCAAGCCCTTGAATGAGGCGATGGCAGCGGCGATCTTTTCCGGAGGGATGCCGATCGCATGCGCCATGGCGAAGCACGCAGTGATGTTCTCGGCCTGGAATGCGCCGAGCATGGGCGAGGCGATCTCATACGATGCATTGCCGTGACGGATGGTGAAAGCGAGGCCGGTTTCATCCTGCTTCACAGTTTCATAGGAATAGTCGGGTGCATTCTTGGCCGAAGTACCAGTCGAAGTTCCGGCTGAGGCTTTGCCGTACCAAATGACTTTTGTCCCAGAAGGCGTCGTGCCTGCAGATGTGAGCAATCGGCCGACTCCGGAGTTATCGGCATTTGCGACGATGAGGCCTGATGACGGGATATCGCTGATCAATTTCCTGAACGCATCGAAATACGCCTCTTCGGTGGGATAGAGGTCGGCATGGTCCCACGACACTGCCGTCAGGAGGAGGTGTGTGGGCCGGTAGTGGAAGAATTTCGGGCGTGTGTCGGTGGGCGAGCTCTTGTATTCATCGCCTTCGAGGACGCTCCAGTCGCTTCCGGTGAGCTTGGCCGACGCTTCGTGGGACAGGGAGACGCCGCCGAACATATAGCTCGGGTCGAGGCCCGCTTGGACGAGGATATGGGAAAGAAGGGTGGTCGATGACGTCTTGCCCCAGGTGCCGGTGCAGACGATGGAGTTCTTCTTCACGAAATATTTCCCGATGATCTCGGGGTATGAGTACGAAGGAATGTCATTGTCCTGGATGTATCGCGTCTCCGGATTGAGAGTGCCTGAAGCTGTGCCGATCATGGCGAGATCGGGATCTGCGCCATCGACCATTTTGTCGGGGTGCCAGCCGGCGTAGAATTTGATTCCGGCCTTTTCGAGCTCGGTCGAGGCGGGAGGGAAGAAGCCCTTGTCTGAACCGGTCACCGTCACGCCTGCCTTATGGAATGCAATGGCGATGGCGCTCGTG
>JAQBQT010000026.1 GCA_028286835.1 Candidatus Parcubacteria bacterium | reverse complement strand
GGCCTCTTCATTATGCTGTCGGCATGGGGAATAGTTAACCTCGTATTGAATACGGTCACTACATTCAAGTAAGACAGCTCAAGGCATTAAAATCGGAGAATAAAAAAGGGCCGCGGGAGATATTACTCTCCACGCGGCTCTTTGCCTATTCTCCTAAAGAACTATTTAATCAACGCCTGAACACAAGGGTAACTCTTGCTGTGCCGGAATATCCGGCATTCATTCTGTATTCCTTGTATCCAACATCCGTGCCGTAATCGCTATGATTTTTTGGCATGATCCATACCCGTTGATTATCCCTGTTGATGCGGACATCTAGCGGAGCATTACCCCATGCGCTATCCATGCTATATCCCGCCGGAATTTCTACCCCTACCCACTCGGACCCGACCACAAGCTGTTTTGTGTAGGTGACAGCTTGTGCAGTTGGCTGATTCGTTATCGTCTGAGATACAACGGGCTCATGCGCGCCCACCATGCTCCTCACGATGAAAAAACCAAACACAAGGATCATTGCCAGGATCCCTACACCCAGAATTGATCCTATGATCAATCCAGGCTTTCTGATCGATCCCGACGAGATAGTTCCTTCGTCCGGCCTTGTGCCGCAGAATGAATTACTCATGTTTCTTTCCTCCTTTTTGGTTTTGATCTTTTTGTTTTTTGTCAGGCAGCTTTGCCCCCATCTGGCTTGCAACCCCGGCTAGCCCTTTACCAGCCCCCGGGATCAGGAACAATCCTTCGATGTTGTTGCCGACGAGAGAGGCCGCTGTGGCTAGCACCATGTCCGGATCAGGCTTATTGTTCGATTTCTCAAACAGTTTGTTGATCCGAGCGACTTCGCCTGCCATTTTTATACCTACCTGGGTTCCTTCTGCTGCTTTTTGGAAGCGTTCATTTCGATTGACATTGATGAGTTGGGGGTCGTTGGTAAATGTTCCCCAATCCATCTCTTCGATGCTTGCTACCGATCCACCACCGAGAGTGTCTTCGAACATCTTCTTGAGGTCGTTCAGCTGATTGAAGACTTCTTCTTCCTTGTGCAACTTTATCCAAGCGATTATTTTTTGATCAAATATTCCCTTGAAGTATGCTTCGATGGCTGCCTGGTTGCGACGGATGAGGTTCACAGCGAATCCCACCAGCGGAGTCATGACGACCTGCCAATTGATGCTGAGCTGGACTTCGTCTTTTGTGACGCAGACAAGCAGATTCTTATCTTTGGCTGGCCCGATGATGACTTCACTTCGGAGATTCACTGATTCCACAGGCACTTCCCACGGCCACTTGCCGCGGATGCCTTGGCCGACTTCCCGCAACGCGCCCCTCTCGAACATTTTGATCCGTTCGTCAGGGTCGTTGGGTATGTCATCTTTGACCAGCTGATTACCCAAAACCACGACCCAATTCTGCTTCACGTTAATGAAGAAGTAATCGAATACTTTGGTCTTGAATAATATGGAGGTCCAGATAATGATGCCGAATCCTAAACCTAATCCCAAACTAATGAAGCAGGATGTGAAGGTGACAGAGTAGGGACTTATCAATGCATATATCGCGAGGAATACGCATGAAAGGAGCATGGACAGAAAGAATGCACATGCGACATTGATCATAATCATTGTTGCAGTGATACTCGTGTCCCGCGCCTTGTTTCTCTTCATTGCCAATTCTGCACGTTTGCGTTTTTCTTCGCGCAATTCGTTTACCTTCTGTATTTCCGTTTCTGTAACTGTTGCCATTTGTAGGTCTTTGGTTGTGAACTGCCCGGATAGGGAAGCTCAGGTTGTGAGTGATATTGTCAATGTGCCTTCTTGCAAAACACACTGGTTTTCTGCTTAAAATGATAGCATTTTTATTTAGTAATGTCAAGGTACATAATGTGAAGGAAACTAGAGGCATTTGAATAAAAAACCCCGCGGGAACCGAAGTTCCGCGGGGTTGTGAAGCTAACGACGCCGACTGACATGAATACGGGCCGGTTTAGGTTGCGCTACGCTGTACCCTCGGTACCGATCGTCATACCTGTAGGCCGGGGCGCGCGAGGGACGATAGCTCTCTCGATGAGATCCATTTCCCACTCTAACTGACGTGCTCAACCCCACGACGACCCTGCTGCTTGGTACAAAACCGCAGGATCCGCTATACGAGTCGTAATAAGGCTGGTCGTTCACGAATACTACCCTAGGTGCTTGTATTGCAGGAGGTACTCTTTGTACCTCATATTCCTCCTGTATGTCCGGTAGGGCACACAAGACAGGGGTAGGTTCTTCTTTCTCATGAGCTACTTTCTTTTCAGTCTGCTGCTGCGTTGGTGCATCTTTCTCCGTCTCCACTTTTTTCTTCCACGTCGGTTCGGGCTGCCGTTCGATTGCTCGTTCGGTAGTCCGATCTGTTGTAGCTGGAGGTGGGGGCGGAGGGGGCGAATAGAATGCTGGTTGAACCGGCGGCGGCGTGGTGGCGGGAGTTTTATAGGCAAGAAAGCCTAACAACGCAATTACCAGCGCAGCCGTTAGCCCTAGTACACCTAGCAAGCATGCCGCGATCGCAATGCCCCAGCTGCTCTTGTCTATCTTTTTTGCGTTATGAATGACTTCCGTGCGTTTTTCTGGAGTGGTTTTTGAGGTCACTTCTTTCAATCCGCCGATGATGTCATCCTTAACGCTCAAGAGAGTATTATTCGTGTTCACAATGCCATTTTTTAGGGCTTCGATTCCTGCGAGCACTGGGTCTTCCTTCTCTTTGGCTGTACTTTCTTCTTTTTTGGAAGCCGCGGTAACCTTCGCACCTCGTGCCGAACTCGCTCCTTTCGGTGCGGGCTTGGCTTCGGGGGCTGGCGTCACCGCGGGTTTAACAGTAGCCGGTGCCTTGAGCACTTTCTTGAGCTCTTCACGAATGAACGGCTCCGCTTTTCTTTTTGCCAACCATGTGGTGTCACCCACAACTTGAACAAATGTCTCCGTCACCGTAATGGTTCCAGAAATCTTTATTCCCTGGACCTTGCCTGAGAATGTGCCGGTTTGACCGACCCATTCTTCCTTCAGGTCAGCAATCTTGCTGGCATTTGCCGGCAGGATAGCCTTGACTCTGAGAAGCGCTTCTTCCTGGGGAAGAGAGTGCGTTTCGATGATCTTGAATTCTGACATGGGATTCTCCTTGGATGGTGCTGACGGTTTGCGTTGAGTTTTTTGCTTAGCTGGTTGTGCAGACCCTGTATGAGGGGCTGCTTTGGTTTTCTTGGCCTCATGCGCCTTAGCTTGAGAAGGTGGCGGAACGTCCGCTGGCCTTCTTGCTATGACCGCAGGGGGCGGAGACATGGCTGGTTGTGCCTGTCCCGGATCGGGATTGGAAGGCTCGCTTCCAGCATCTGTCTTTTTCATAGTATCTGCCTTTTGTTTTCTTTCGAGGTTGATGTGAAGGATTTTGCGTGTTTGATCCTTATCAAGGTGGATGGTGTAGGGCGTGAACATATTTGCATATGCATTGCCGCCGTTACTGGGAACTATGTGCAGGGAATACTGATCGTCGGCCATAGTGCCGTGAACCAGCTCCATGTCACATAAGGAAATATGTAATTTCCCTAATGTATCCTTTCTGGTGAGCGTGGGGCCGAGCACAATGAGCTGTGGCTCGCTGAATGTCTTGAGGACAGTCAGATACTCGGTCACGTTCTCCAGGGGATTTGCTATTGCAATGAGGTCGGCGCCATTCCAAGCGCATACCTCGACAAATTGAGGTCGATTTTTTTCGCTTGGTTGCATGGAGAGATCTCCGTAATGTCAGATATGTGGGTTTCAAACAGCGGTGCCAGTATCAAACGAGATATGGCCTTGTTCTATATCATTGTAACATTTATACATGATATGTCAAGTATAATACGGGCAGTGGAATAGGGGACATTCATGGACATAAATAAGCATAAAAAAGAGGCCCTGGTGTAAGTCAGGGCCTCTGAAGGTTCTTGAGAACTAGACGGAACTATTTCTTCTTTCTGGTAGCTGCTCCATGCTTTCGCCACCATGCCTCGACACCTAACGGATGGAACGCATGCTGCAGTGTGTTGATGATGACAGGAAGGGAAAGCTGGGTTGGCTTTCTGACATGAGTGCTGCTTCCATTAAAAAGCATTTCGCCTTTTTTGAAGTAATACCACTCCTTGACTGCCGGATGTTCGCCGGAAACTCCTGCTGTTTTCCATTCCATCATCCCCCTTTTTTCCTTTGGCAACTCGAGCCAACGGATCATACGTGCAGCTTCTGAGAGGTTGAGACCCTGAATGGTCGTGTCTACATAGATCTGCACATTACCCTTGGAGTTGCGGACTACCACCACTTGTCCTCCTAGATAGCGTGCCGCTTTTTGCGCATGCAGACTATCGCTCTTGCACACGAGGAATAGCAGCTTTCGCTCCTCTCCCTCTAACTTGGCCTGGATCTCAAGGGGTTTGGATTTTTTCCGCTTCTCGACTTCTTTCCAAAACTCAAGCTGATCGAGGACCATCTGATCCAAGGGAGTAACGAGCCAGTCTGACACGTTGTCCTCGGTGTATGCATTCCGGTAGAGCGCTTGAACGATAAACGCCAGCTCGGTCACGCTGTCCGCTTTCGATTTTTCGCTCGAATGCATTTGATTGAACATAAATTGCCGGACGCGCTCATCCTCTGTATAAAGGCCTTGCGCGACCGAAGTCCTCATGACTTCAACCAATGTCTTCTCTCCTTCACGCGGGCCATAGTTGTTTTTCTCGAATTCTACTATGGCCCCTAATGCAAGGAGTGCCCAGTTCACGATTTCATAGGTATCCTTTGTCGTCCGATGGGCGGCCTTCACGATCTCAGCCAGTTGCGTTGATGCGCACCCGGAATGAGTATCGAAATAAAGGACTTCGCTGAGAAGTCGTTTAAGTTCAGGCTTGTTATGGACTCCAAGATACTTTGCAATGAGCGTTGCCGCACATTCGTCTTCCAAACGTTCGGTTTTTTTCCGATGCTCATCAAATCGCCCCTTACCGCAGCCGATAGGAAGGATCCCTGCTTTATCGAATTCTTCGTCTGTTCCCACCGGATCGTCTTCAACGAACCGGATCGGAGCAGATGATAAGCCCAGGAACTTTCCTTGGCCGTACTTCGAAAGGATATAGTAACCAGTGATCTCATCCAAATGAGGGTTCTGATGCATTACTATTTCTTTGATGGTTATTGGTGCGGGTATTTTCTCGCTGGATGCTTTCCTGACTTTTACAGATTTTTTAATGGTCTTCACGAACTGCCTTTCTGTTGTGGGGCTAGTAAGCCCCGGGATTAGACTGACAAAGCCGTCTGTTCTCAATTGTTAAAGAACGTTCAGCTAGTAAATATTATAGCACGTAAATATGTATTACGTCAAGAAAGCACAAAGGTGCAGTAGTTATCCGTAAATGTGCCGGGGAGAGGACTCGAACCTCCAAGGATTGCTCCGCGTGGTCCTAAGCCACGTGCGTCTACCAATTTCGCCACCCCGGCAAAGGGGAGCTGAATCATCATATCATTCCGCGAACTATTTGTACGTACCGTTTGTGCGCCCAGTAGGGATCGAACCTACGACCTTGTCCTTAAGAGGTATATACTCAGGTTACCACACGCACCTTTCCTTACAGGACAAGGTCTAAGGTAAGCATTCGTTCACTCGGATGTAAATATGAGGCTAGAGAAGTGTGGAAACAGTATATCACTGTTCTAGAATCCAGTAATGGGATCAGGATGGAGCCTGTCACACGATATCAATGTGACACCTTCGCTATAGGACGAAGGCAAGATAGTTTCCCGATCCCGTTACTGAGTTCTAATATGCCAATATAAACGCAAAAAGGGCACCCCGTATTTTCGGGAAGCCCTTTTTAGACACGCTCGTTTAAGTTGTGATTACATTATCGCTTAGGGTTACACTTGAAGTCAATCTTCTAACCCACATATCGTCACCCCTTCTCGGTCTGGAATAAACCGTTTGAGATGGTGTGTGGGTTACTGGAGAGCTTCAGAAGGGAGTATAGCAGAGGTTGTGCGCATGATGGAGGTAAATAGGTAAACGCCTACAACATATGTTGAGGTATTTGGTAAACATTAGATAAACGGATCGGTGAATAAATAGTCCCTAAGAACCTTGACATGTACTCGATTACACGGGTAAGGTGGGTATCCACGGTAAACACCAGATGGTATAATTAAGCTCTTATGACATTAAGCCAAATCCTCCATTCCTTTACAGAAGGGATGAAGAAAAGATTGGTTATCTGGTTAAAAATCGGATACGAAGAGGTTAGAGATGACCACCCAGAAGTCGAGACTCATTTCGAAGTAGTAAAAACCGCAATCGAAGATCCTCATTTTGTTAAGCTCGATAAAGATTACGGTGACAGAAATAATTATTATGCGCCGTTTAGCGGCGGCCGCGACTACCCTAATCATCACATGAAAGTAGTCATTGAGAAAGGATGGTTTGGAAAACTAAGAGTTATAACTGCGTTCTTTGTAGACCACTTTAAGACAGGAGAAACAATCATCTGGACTAAAAATTAGATATGAAAAAAGAAGATCTAAAAAGAATTATAGCGAAAAACGATCCAAATCTTCACGAAAGAGCTAGAGAAGAGGGGTGGAAGATTCGTTATAATAAAAGAAGTGATATGCTTTTAATTGGAAATAAATTTCCTAAAGGCAGTTTTTATACATATGTTCTTGATACAGGATTTATGTTGCGAATAGATAAGAATGAAACCATACATGGTTATGCTATTGAAAATGCTAAATATTTTATAAGACAAAATGCTGAAATCGGATTTGTTTTATATCCATTTGTTTATCCTATTAGGGCAAAAATCTTATTTGCTATTTCTAGAATGCTTAGGAATACATCAGATCTTTTTAAGGTCTTCACTGTAAATAATTACGTTAGTACAACTCTTTGTAGAATCTGAACAAAGCTCATTAAAATAGCTGTTGTTCCCGTTGGCAAGACGTGCTAGAATCTAGCTATAAGAACCAGGGCCCAGGTCTCTTAAGGATACCTGCTCTACAACTTTCCCATGATCGCCTTGTGCTTAGGTTTTAACCTTCCATCATCTACGACATATGCCAGCAAACACGCCTGACCTTAAAATGATCCAGAAGGTGCTAAATCTCCGTAAACGGGGAAAGACATACCGTGCCATCGCTAATGAGCTTAAACGCGATGTTAAGACCATATACAGGTGGGCTAATCTATATACCGAGAGGTTATCAGAAGAGTTATCCCCAAAATAGACTTGCTTGTTGGCAACACAAGGGTGTATAGTAATAGCAAGTCAGAGGTTCTGTTCAAAGGGAACTTAGAACCATTTACAATCTCATACATAACATCGAAGTGTACGGGGTACACTTTTGATGAGATGTGTTATCTAAATATCTGTGCGCCCAGTAGGGATCGAACCTACGACCTTGTCCTTAAGAGGGACCTGCTCTACCAGCTGAGCTATGGGCGCGAGTGAGGAACGGAAAATGGATGCATCCATTTTCCGGCTCCGAACGAAGCGCCCCAACGAGCGAAGCGAGTATGGGCGCATGCAGTCCGGATCATCAATTCTATGTCGAATTCAAAGGAACGCTCATGAATGTAGCAGATTATTGCGCAAATCTCAATCGTATGTAATACTATTCCTCATGGTAAACCGAATGCGAGCTACGCGGTCTCACCGCAACAATAGGCGCTCCCACCACGCTCTCGATGCAGCGCGTGTCTCGAAGTGCCAGAATTGCGGGGAAGCCCACCGCTCTCACGCCGTCTGCATGAAGTGCGGATGGTACAATGGACGCAAAGTCCTCGACGTCACTGCGAAGGCAGTCGCGAAGGCTAAGAAGCAGTCCGAGGCGAAGAAGTAGTCCCTTCGGTTCCGTCCCCGCACCTTATAATGGCCAATCGACATCTTTCCCGCTCAGTCGTACTTCAATCTCTATTTGAATGGGATTTTTGGGGCGAACACGCTCCGGATGTCGCCGAGGTCATCGCCCGCAACGCAAAAGAATTCGCCCCAGGCCTCACCGACATCGCGTTCGTTGAGGATCTTATCCGTGGCGTCATAGCCAAGAAGCCCGAGCTCGACACCATCATCGAGAAGGCCGCTCCCGACTGGCCAATCGACAAGATCTCACCTGTGGACAGGAATGTCCTCCGCCTCGGCCTCTACGAGCTCCTTTTTGCCGATCGCGGCGAAGTCCCAGCCAAGGTTGCCATCAACGAAGCCATCGAGCTTGCCAAGACATTCGGCGGCGATACGTCCGGCCGATTCGTGAACGGCGTCCTCGGTGCCGTATACAAGGAGCTCGGCGAACCTGGCAAGGATGCGCAGCCTGCCAAGAAGAAGATCGCAGACGTGCCATTCGAGCAGATGCCCGTCCAGCACTTGGGCGGGGCAGTCGTATATGCCCGCGATGGGTCGGGCGCCGACGCGACAGTCTATCTCGCATTCGTGCACGACGTCTTCGGCCACTGGACCCTTTCGAAGGGCAAGATCATCGGCGATACGGATCCAGCCGACGGCACTGTCTCCAAGGTGATGGAAGAGATCGGCCTCAAAGTGAAGATCAAAGCCGACCTAGGCGGCAACGAATATGTCGCCAATGATCCCGAGCTCGGCAAGATCCGCAAGCAGGTCCATTACTATCTTGCGGAGGCGAAGTTCGGAGAGCTCACCCTCGCCAAGAAGCCGGGCCTCGATGACGCCAAGTGGTTCAAGCTCGCCGACATCCTCGAGCTCAATTTCTATAACGACATCCTGCCCATCGTGACCAAAGCCATCACCATCCTGTCCGAAGAGAAGAAATAGACCCGCATCGCGCACCATTTTATACCATGACAGTAAACTTCGAATCATTAGCTGATCACATCGGTGTGACATTCACAGACATGTCGCTTTTGCGCGCCGCCTGCACGCACCGTTCATTCCTGAACGAGAATAAGGGCGCGGGCCTCGAGCATAACGAGCGCCTGGAATTCCTTGGCGATGCAGTCCTCGAGCTTGTCGTCACGAGCTTTTTATACCGCAAATATCCGAAGAAGAACGAAGGAGAGCTCACCGCATACCGAAGCGCCATCGTGAACACCGTTTCGCTCACCAAGGTCGCCGAACGCATCGGTCTGGGTGATTTCATGCTCCTCTCCAAAGGCGAGGCTAAAGATACCGGCCGTGCGCGCTCCGTCATCGTGGCCAACGCCGTGGAAGCCGTCATAGGCGCCGTATATCTCGACCAGGGATACAATGCCGCTGCCAACTTCATCTCGAAGCACATCCTCGAAGTCATAGACATAGAAGACATCGTCAAGAAGAAGGCATGGCTCGATGCCAAAAGCCTCTTCCAGGAAAAGGCGCAGGAGAAGGCGGGTGTGACGCCGACATATAAGACCCTCAAGGAAACAGGACCGGACCACGGCAAGCATTTTACGCTCGGCGTATTCCTCAAGGATGTCCAGGTAGCGACCGGCAGCGGCATGTCTAAGCAGGAAGCGGAACAGAAAGCCGCCGAGAAGGCGCTTGAAGTGAAGGGGTGGTAGAATTGGGACATGCATCTCAAGTCTCTCGAAATATCCGGGTTCAAATCGTTCGCCAAGAAGGCGACGCTTTCGTTCACGTCCTCTATCACGGGGATCGTGGGACCGAACGGTTCGGGCAAATCCAATACCGCCGAGGCATTCAGGTTCGTGCTCGGCGAACAATCCATCAAGTCGCTTCGCGGCAAGCGCGGTGAGGACATGATCTGGAATGGGGGCAGCGAAAGCGGTGCTGGCCGTGCCAACAGGGCGACAGTCTCGCTTGTTTTTGATAACTCACCGACCAGGGCCGGCGGCGGGCAGCGCATGTTCCCATCCATCGATTTCGATGAGGTAAAAGTCGAGCGCGTGGTGAACCGCGACAACTCCAACGAATATTACCTGAACGGCTCGCAGGTCCGCCTCCGCGACATCATGGAGCTCATGGCAGGTGCTCATGTCGGCGCCACGGGCCACCACATCATCTCGCAGGGTGAAGCCGACCGCATCCTGACAGCCTCCATCCGCGAGCGCCGCGAGATCATCGAGGACGCCCTCGGCCTCAAGATCCATCAGTGGAAGAAGCTTGAGAGCATCCGCAAGCTCGAGCGCACCGAGGAGAACATGAAGCAGGTCGAGAGCCTGCGCCGCGAGATCGCGCCCCACATCAAATTCCTGCGCAAGCAGGTCGAGAAGATAGAGAAGGCCGAAGAGATGCGCCGCGAGCTCATTTCCATATATAAGGAATACTTTGCACAGGAAGAAGCATACCTGTGCGCCGAGAAGTCCCGCCTTGAACATGAATTGGGTGCTCCGAAAAAAGAGCTTGCCTCCCTCGATCACGAGCTTGAACGAGCCAAGGCTATCCTGACCGCTTCCAAGAACAAGGATCAGAAAAGCGAAGAGGTCATTGCGCTCGAGACCAGGCTCGCAGGCATCCGCGCCGACAAGGACGCCATCATGCGCGAGCTCGGCCGCCTCGAAGGAGAGATCAACGCCAACCGCCGCGCCATAGAAAAGGAAAAGGAAAAGCAGAAGCGCGACGAATTCAAGACCGTGTATCTCAAGGATCTCGAAGATGTCGTGGGCACGCTCTCCAGCCTGCCGACAGTCGCTGAAATAATCCAAGCCCTTAAGAGCTTCATCACCCGCCATCGCGGAGTGAGCGATTCCTCCTTCATAGGCGAGGCTGAAAAGGAGATCGCTACGCTCATGGGCCGCAAGGCAGACGAAGAATCTCGCCTCAAAGGGATCGGCGAATCCGAATCAAAATACGCTTCGGAATATGAAGCTCTGAAGCGCGCCATCGAAAAGGAGAAGGATACGAATCGTGATGCAGAAAAGGACGTCTTCCGCATCATTGCCCGACAGAACGAGGTACGCGGCGTTATCGCATCGCTCACCGGCCAGTGGAACGCTCTTAGTCATGAAGAGGAATCCTTCAAGCGCGAGCTTGGTGAAGCAGGAAATATCGCAGGCAGGGAGGCCGTGAATTATTCCGAGCTTTCATCTTCATCGGCCGGCGCCTCCGCCGCTTCAAGCTCGAGGGCTGATCAGGCCGACAAGCGCCACCATATCGAGAAGCTTAAGATACGCATCGAGGATGCGGGCGCAGGAGGCGGCTCAGAAGTGCTAAAGGAATATAAGGAGACGGAGGAGCGCGATGCATTCCTGGCTCGCGAGCTCGAAGACCTCGGTCGCGCCAAGGAAGAGCTTCTCAAGCTCGTGGCAGAGCTCGACGCCCGCATCGATTATGAATTCAAAAGCGGTATCCTGAAGATCAACGAGCAGTTCCAGAGCTTCTTCACGCTCATGTTCGGCGGAGGCAAGGCCGAGCTCACTGTGATCCGCGAAACGAAGCGCCGCAAGAAAAGCGATGCCGAGGAACTTTCAGGAATGCTTTCCGAGGGTGACATCGAAGCTGGAGGCATGCCTGGCGCAGGAGAAGAGGAAGAATCCGGTCCTGAAGGCCTCGATGTGAATGTAAGCCTGCCTCGCAAGAAGGTGAAGGGTCTTATGATGCTTTCCGGAGGGGAGCGCGCGCTCACATCGATCGCTCTCCTGTTCGCGATCTCGCAGGTCAATCCGCCGCCATTCATCATTCTGGACGAGACCGACGCTGCGCTCGACGAAGCCAATTCCCGTAAATATGGAGATATGATAGAGAGCCTTTCCAAACATTCCCAGCTTATTTTGATAACGCATAATCGCGAGACCATGTCGCGCGCTGGTGTCATCTATGGCGTCACGATGGGTGCCGACGGTGCATCCAAGCTCCTTTCTATAGCATTCGAGGACGCTGTGAAGGTGGCGAAGTAGTTCTTCTTTTCATTTGCAGCCTCAACCTGTAAACTGTGCGCATGGAATCCCTCACCAAGCACCAGCTCATACTCGTCGCGCTCCTCGTTTCATTCGTGACATCGCTTGCGACGGGCATCGTCACGGTCGCCCTCATGGATCAGGCGCCGGCCGGAGTGTCGCGCACGATCACTCAGGTCATTCAGCGCACCGTAGCCGACGCAGCCGGAGCCTCGTCCACTGCTTCAGTGGCGATCTCAGTGAATGATCAGGTTGCGGATGCGACGTCAGTCGTTGCAGGGTCGCTTGTGCGCCTGCGCAGCGGAGATGCGGGACCCGTGTCGGGCCTCGGCCTCATCGTCTCTCCTTCGGGGGTCATCATGGCTGACAAGAGCCTTGTCGAAGGGCTGAGTTCACCTCAGGCCATCTATCCTGACGGCAAGGCGAGCCCGATATCCCTCGTGCGCTTCCAAGCCGATGGCGATGCCGCATTCCTGGCGCCGACGAAGCCCTTGACTCGGCCGGCCAAAGCCGTCACATTCGGCGATTCGGCCCGGCTCGGCGGCACCATCCTTTCGCTTTCAGGCACCTCCACATATACGCTGTCGCAGGGCATCGTGACCCAGATCGACGCTTCAGGTGCAACTTCTTCGCCGGTCATTCGTACTACTATCATCCTGGGTTCCAATACAGTTCCGGGCGCTCCGCTCTTCGACGCAGCAGGATCAGTGGTGGGAATCGGCACGAGATCGCTCGCGACAAGCACCTACGCCTCATTTTATTCGCTCAAGGGGATAAAGGCCGGGATTCCTCAGTGATCCCGGAAGGATACCCGTAAAAATTTGATTTATTCGCATTTTTGTAGTATTATTTGGCTCTAACACACATCAACAATGCCTCCAATCGGTAAACTTACAACCAAAGCACGAGAAGCCCTGAAAAGAGCCCACGAATTGGCCATAGAGCGCGGTCAGAACCACGTCAATCCGGTGCATCTTCTCTGCGCCCTCATCCTCCAGGAAGAGAGCATGGTCAGCTCTATTCTCGATAAGATGGAAATAGATACGCCGATGCTCACCGACGTCGTCCTGGAGCATATTGAGGCCCCTGAAGGCTCGAATGTGCTGTCTCCTTCATATCAGATATACCTCACTCCTGATCTGGCCCAGGTTCTCGACAACTCCCTCAAGGTCGCAGGATCGCTCAAGGACGAATTCATTTCGACGGAACATCTTTTCCTGTCGCTTTTCGACGTTCCATGCACGGCTCGCGACGTTCTCCTCCGTTTCAAGATAGACAGGGAAGCGGTCGTGAAGATAGTCGAGGAATTGAAGGCCAACCCGCCGGCAAACGATACCGAGCCGAAGAAATTCCGCACGCTCTATAAATACGCCCGTTCCCTCACTCGCCTGGCCAAGGAGAACCGCCTCGACCCGGTCATCGGCCGCGACGACGAGATCATGCGCATCATCCAGATCCTTTCCCGCCGCACAAAGAACAATCCGATCCTCATCGGCGAAGCCGGCGTAGGCAAGACAGCCATCGTCGAAGGGCTCGCCATCCGCATGTCGCAGGGCGACGTTCCTGAGTCCCTGAAAGACAAGGAGCTCGTCTCTCTCGACCTCGGCTCCCTCATCGCTGGCACAAAGTACCGCGGCGAATTCGAAGAGCGCCTCAAGAACATCCTCAAGGAAGTCGAGAAGTCCGACGGCAAGATCATCCTCTTCATCGATGAGATCCATACGCTCGTGGGCGCAGGCGCCTCCGAAGGCTCCATGGATGCCTCGAACATGCTCAAGCCTGCCCTCTCTCGCGGCGAGCTTCGAGCCATCGGTGCGACCACCATCAAGGAATACCAGAAATATATCGAGAAGGATCCGGCCCTCACCCGCCGCTTCCAGCCTGTATTCGTGAACGAGCCTTCGAACGAAGACGCGATCGCCATCCTGCGCGGCCTCAAGGAGAAGTACGAGCTCTTCCACGGCGTGCACATCACTGACGATTCCATCGTAGCTTCGGTCAATCTGGCCAGCCGCTATATCACCGACCGATTCCTGCCCGACAAGGTAGTCGACCTCATCGACGAGGCCGCTTCTTCGCTGCGCATCTCGCTCGAGAACATGCCTCCTTTGCTCGAAGAGACCCGCCGCAAGATCATGCGCCTCGAAATAGAGCGCGAAGCCCTCAAGAAGGAGACTGACAAGCTCGCCAAGGCCCGCATGGCCAAGATCGAAGAGGAGATCGCCAATCTCCGCGAATCCACATCCGAGCTCGAGCTCAAGTGGAAGAACGAGAAAGACACCATCACCGAAATCAAGCGCATCAAAAAGGAGCTTGAAGGCCTTCGCCTCGAAGCCGACATGGCCGAAGCCCGCACGGACCTCGCCAAGGCGGCAGAGCTCAGGTACGGCAGCATCCCAGGGCTCGAAAAGGAGCTCGACCAGAAGTCGAAGCGCCTGAAGAAGCTCCAGTCATCGCGCCGCATCCTCAAGGAAGAGATCACAGCCGAAGACATCGGCGCAGTCGTCTCGCGCTGGACCGGTATTCCGGTATCCCGCATGCTCGAATCAGAAGCCACCAAGCTCGTACGCATGGAGCAGGATCTGAAACAGCGCATCGTCGGCCAGGATGAGGCAGTCACCAAGATCTCAGATACCATCCGCCGCTCCCGCGCGGGCATCGCCGATCCCAATCGCCCTATCGGCTCGTTCATATTCCTCGGACCTACCGGTGTTGGAAAGACAGAGCTCACGAAGGCCTTGGCCGAATTCATGTTCAATGACGAAAAGGCTCTCATACGCGTCGACATGTCTGAATTCATGGAAAAGCACAGCGTATCCAAGCTCATCGGCGCGCCTCCAGGATATGTCGGTCACGACGAATCCGGCGGCCTCACGGAAACTATCCGCCACCGCCCGTATTCCGTCATATTGTTCGATGAGATCGAAAAGGCCCATCCGGAAGTCTTCAATATCCTCCTGCAGGTCCTCGACAACGGCCGCCTCACTGATTCGAAGGGCCGCGTCGTCAACTTCCGCAACTCAGTCATCATCATGACGTCGAACATCGGCTCTGACCACATCGAGAAGATGGAACAGATCGGTTTCTCGCGCTCGACTGACAACCGCGACAAGGAGAATTACGCCCAGGCAAAGGACAAGGTCATGAAGTCCCTCAAGGATTACTTCCGCCCTGAATTCCTGAACCGCGTGGATGACATCATCCTCTTCGACATCCTCTCGCCTGAAGCCATCAAGGATATCGTCAGGATACAGGTGAGCGAGGTCATGAAGCGCCTGACCGATAAGAACATCGAGCTCCAGATCATGCCTGCAGTCTATGAATACCTCGCTAAGGACGGCTACAGCTCGCAATACGGCGCACGTCCTCTGAGGCGTCTTATACAGACCAAGATCCTCACGCCGGTCGCTAATCTGCTCATCGCGCAGTCCGTGGCCAAGGGTGGAGTGATCGTCGTCGACATGAAGCCTGGCAAGGAGGGAGCTCCTGCAGAATTCACCTTCGAAGTGAAGAAGAAGCACAAAGGGGAGTCGCCCATCATCATGAGGAGCCCTATCGCTCAGAAATAAATAAAACAGCATATACACTTTGTAAGGTACGACGTCGCGCCCTGCTGGGCGCGCGTCTCGTTCTCGGGCCCTTCGGCCCTCCGAAAGCCCTTACAAAATGTATATGTTGTTTTTTGTATACGCGCAGCTAAATTGCGGAAACCTCTAAAACATACTAGAATCAGTCAGTTCGCGAAGCGCGTCGGTGGCGGAGCGGTCAATCGCATCTGGCTGTAAACCAGACGGCCCATGGCCTACGGGGGTTCGAATCCCTCCCGACGCACAGTAAGGGGAAATAAAAAACGCTGAGGCTATTCAGTCACGACCCGCTTCAGATGCTCGGGGATATGAACGGCAAGTTCGTAATCGATCATGCCGCAGGCTTTTGCCATCGATGCCAAGGAATTCGGATCTTTCGTTTCGCTGCTCATCACGACGGCTTCCGTGCCTATCTTTGCGTCAGGTACAGCCGAAACATCAAGGATGGTTATATTCATGCTCACTCGTCCTATGATTGGGCAGGCGATGCGGTTAGGACCGACCTGGATGAATCCGCGCACCGAACCGTCCGGGTCGCTCGATAGCCTGCGGTCTACGCCTTCAAAGTAGCCGACAGGTACAGTGGCGATGGTCATATCATACATAGCTGTGAATGTAGCGCCGTAACCTGCAGACTGGCCAGCTGCGAGCTTCTTGATTCCCGTAATAATGGTCTTCATTTCGAGCACGGGCTGGAGCTTGAGCGTCTCATTGAGCCGGGCGTTCTCGGAAAGACCGTAGAGGCCGATGCCGAGGCGCATGACATTATTCTTGAGCTGATCGGAAAAGCGGGAGCCGTCGGTATTCGCAGCATGGATGTATTTGATCTCAGTGAAATCCATCTTGAATCGCTTCACGATATCATCCCACACAGAGATCTGTCCGCGCGTAAAAGTGGAGTCAGTATTATCCGCATCGGCGAAATGCGTGCAGATGCCTTCGAGGTAGAGATATGGATTTTTCTGGATAATCTCGATGGCTGCATCGATTTCTTCGGGTAAAAGGCCCTGGCGATGCATGCCGGTGTCGAATTTGAGCTGAATGCTGAGAGGGTGACCGACGCTTTTCAGTTCCTGAAGGGTGTCGAGGCTGGTGATCATGTAGGACGTGGCTTTGAGATGCGACTTCGTGATGGTTTCGGGTCGGGTGTAGCCGATGACCAGAAGCGGCGTCCTTACGTGGTGGGCGCGCAGGGCGACTGCTTCGAAATATGAATCGACGACGAAGAAGGGAATGCCTTCGCCCTGTTTGGACTTCCTGTCAGCCTGCTCTAGGATGTCTGCGACCTCAAAAAGCCCGTGGCCATAGGCGTTGCTCTTCAGGACGGGAGCGATCCGGCAGCCTTTGGCGAATTGTCTGAATTCATTCAGGTTGGAAAGGAGCCTGCCCTTGGATATGGATACGGAAATGAGCGGCTCGTACGGATATCGCTTGCGGCCGAGCCAGGTGAGGAGTCTCATGATTGAGCCATTGTACGTCTGCTTGCCCTTTTCTTCAAGGTACGTTATAGTATCGCGACATATTTATATATCCCCATGTCCCAGGTCCAACTCATACAATTGAAGAACAAAGAGACTGGCGAGACCTATTGGTCGCGCAAGAACAGAAAGAAAGTCGAGCGCAAGATCGAGCTCAAGAAGTATTCGGCCAAGCTTAGGAAACACGTCACTTTCAAGGAAGCCAAGAAATAAGGATTTCGGCACAGATTCGGCAGAAATGCCGAATTTTGCTATACTCACTTTCGTTCGATGGGCGATTAGTTAAGTGGCATAACTGCGGTCTCCAAAACCGCTGTCCGAGGTTCGATTCCTCGATCGCCCGCATCAAAAGCTGTGCCGCGCAGGGAATGAGCAATAAAAAAGAGCGGAAGTGATTCCGCTCAGGGTTTTGAATTCGCATGAAGTCAGCTTGTTGAAGAAGTGCTTTCCTCATAGTGCTCGGGATGATGCCTTTGAAACCATTCGCGAGTATCTTTGATATCCACATCTGACATCCCGTCTGCACTCGCGACCGCTTCCCATTCAGGATAGCAGCCCCAACCGGGCTTTATGGATAAGCAAAGATGGCGTAAATTCTCGTAGCCCATGCGATGCAACATTTTTACCAGTATCATCCGGATCTCGTTCAGAGTTTCGTTATGATGGATCTCCGAAGGAACCTCTCGTGCGAATGCGTAGGCGCACTCAAGAGTCGCACGGTCTAGAGTTTTGTGATCGATGTTGCACGCCTTTCTCGCTACTCCGATTTTTGGCCTGGATTCGATCTCTCCGAATAGGCTGATACAGGCATCCTCGACTAGCTCCTCGTATGCTCCAAAACTGCTATCTTTATAGTCCAACGAAATCGGAGGGAAGCCTCGTTTTTGCAAAGCAATCATACATGCCGTGGTGAGTCTTACTATTTTGTCGCGGGAGATGATCCCAGATCTAATGGCTGGAGGTAACGTATGGGAGTTCATT
>JAQBQT010000027.1 GCA_028286835.1 Candidatus Parcubacteria bacterium | reverse complement strand
CGACCCGCGAAGTCCTCCAGAAGCAGATCTCAGCCGTCGCAAAGAAGGAAGGGTACGATCTCGATGCAGGCGCTGCCGATCTCATCGCGCTCCTGGGCGACGGATCCTTCCGTGATGCCCTCGGCATGCTGGAGAAAGTCATCTCGACGAGCCCGGACAAGAAGCTGAGCCGCGAAGAAGTGGAAGCGATCACCGGAGCGCCTCGCGCAGGCCTGGTGAACGCATTCATCGAAGGCATTCTGGCCAAGAATGCGGACGCAGCCCTCAAAGTCCTTGGCGAAGCAGAGAAGGCTGGCCTTTCCATCAATACGCTCATGACGCTCATCCTCGAAAAGGCTCGCTTCATCCTTCTAGTCCAACATTCCGAGTCGGCCCTAGCTTCAGTGAAGGAGCGCCTCTCTCCGGACGACTTCGTGTTTGTGACGGAACAGGCGGGGAAGAAGGCATTGACGCCCTCCATGCTTGCGGTACTCTTGGAGGCTGCCGAAGGGATGGGCCGGGCGAGGATAGAGGCGCTGCCGCTCGAGCTAGCCGTCGTCAAAATTTGCGGGGTCGTCTAAAGGTAGGACGCGAGCCTTTGAAGCTCGCTATCTTGGTTCGATTCCAAGCCCCGCAGCAACATTGAAATCGAAGCATTTTTCATTAATTTTTATACTGCACAACAGATTCCCTGCAAATTAATATTTTGTATGTTAGATTACTTTTAACCAATTAAATACTAATTGGTTATCGCACAATTATGTGCGATTGTTCTTCAAAACTGAATACCTAAGAAAACTATGAGAAGGTTACTTGTTTCACTTGCATTGTTATTCATCGTTGCGATTGATTCGCAGGCGATTGCTACAACGGTTATGGTGTATTATCAGCCGACACCATTTCCTTCAAAAAGAACTAACGGCACAAATCTCTACTCCGCCAATAGGCACGTTCTAATGGGATGGCTGCCCAGTAATTTTTACGGGATGACTTTTCAAAAGGACGACAAGCTCCAGATTGGCGGTTGGGGTGATATCTATCGCGCTTATATGCTCTTCGATTTGGAAGGTCTTCCGTCGAGTGTTACACAAGCAAGGCTGCAGCTTTTTGCTTATCCACGTGGAGACAATTCAACTCTTACGAACTTCAATATGAGTCTGCCTACGGCTAAATGGTGGTACGCGAAAGACAAAAATGGCAATGTTGGAACTGATCAAGACGCAAATTATTCATGGGATACTTCTTTGACCTGGAGCACTCAGCCGGGTCGTACTCCCATTACGGGATGGAACGTTGCTAGTCTGCCAACTAACCACTTCTGGGTATTTGATATAACCTCAATGTATTCAAATTGGAGGAGTAACCCATCTAGTAATATGGGCGTAGTCTTAGACCCTTGGTACAACAACAATAACTTCGATTTATGGTATAGCACGCGCTATAGCAACGACGGTTATAGACCACTCCTACAGTTAACATTTAATCAAGATCCCAATATGCCGAACTTCAAGTTACCCCTACCGGGCGGCGTTCGTTGGCTTTTGACAAATGAGATTGGTGGATACGAGAGTAAGGGAGGAAGTGATTCAATTGACCAGTTCCATCAAGGTCAAAGTTATTTCTCTTTGGATATAAATAGTTCTGGGATCAAAGATGATGGGACTATATACCCAAGTTCTAACATTCCCGTACTTGCAGCAGCGGCTGGAAACGTGGTTCAGATTAATAGGGATCCAAATTCTTCGGGGGGTACTGGATGTTATGTAACCATTGATCATGGATCGGGTTACTATACCCGTTATTTGCACTTTGATACTGCTCCGGCGCGTGCAAATGGTACACTCCTTAATAATGGTGACCATGTTAATCAGGGGGATCAAGTGGGTCTTATGGGAAATTCAGGTATAAGTTTTGGTAAGCATGTGCATATCAATTTCTGGTATGGAGGCTTCCTGAATGGCTATTCCACAATTCCTCAACTCCAAAATATCACAATGGAGGGTTTCTTATTAAAGAGTTACCAAACAGAAACTCCAATGGATGCAAACGGACAAATAACTTCGTCCGAGTGGATACGACGGTATCATTCCACTAATTATCCGACTGGTCTGTAGAACTTAGTTCTTTGTTAGATTAATGCAGGAAGGTAATACTTCCTGCATTTTTTATTTTTTCCACGTAACAGTTTTTATGATTCCATCAAGTACTGAAAAATTAGATGGATTCCCATATATGATCACACTTAAATATTCATCTTGATTTTGAGGAACTGGGATATAGTAGATTCGTATCTTCTGACCACTCACAAATTCAACGTCATCGCGCGTAACATTTTGACCGTTAATAATTAAAGTAGAATGTTGTCTAGATTTTTCAGATATTTCCTGTGAAATACCATATGTGCTTGTTGCGGAGATAGCAGCTTCTATTTTATTGATGTTTTCTGTCAGAGGAAAATTTTCACCTGCATATTGGGATTCGTCGTAGTTGAATAATTGTAAACTACCCAAGCCTAGCGCGTTGCTCCCCATGTGCCAGCCTTTAGGGTAAATAAACGTTAACCCAAGTCGCTTGTTAGTATATATGGTATTTCCAACAGCGTCTGTGCTAGTCGTGCCTTGATATTGAATCAGATACGTTGGGGTGTCATTTTCTACATTACTATTAATAAAAGGGGAAGCAGGTCTTCCTTTTTTGATAGAAAAAACAATGACTATAATTAAAATTAGAACGAAAATAATTCCAAATGTAAATTTTTTATTCATATAGGCCATACTAGCATTTACTACGGACCTGTCTATATATCCATAAAATAAACACTAATAGATACAAAATATCCTTTACATATCTCGTTTGCCTCTTTTATAGAAATACAATGTAAGTTATCATGATTAAAACAGGTAAGGAGATAATAAACACTTTCTTATAAACCAAAGAATTTGGTTCCAACATCGAACCACACGGCCAGCTCGTAAGTTTGGTATAATCTAATAGAAAATCGGGAAGCCACCCGCTTAGGCGTTGGTGAAGTTTTTAATGAGACTGCGTTAGACATATGCCAAAACCTATCCCAAAAAAGAGCAAGATCGTCCGAGGAGTCACGATTAAATATCACGCGAATGGCAAGACTGTATGGTCAAGGGGGAAGGTTAAGGACGGAAAGCCGAATGGGTATTGGGAATGGTATCGCCCTGATGGGACGCTCAAACGCTCCGGAACCTTTAAGAGTGGAGAACCTGCCGGCAAATGGACGACATATGATTCCAAGGGCAGAATTTATAAGGTTACAGAAAAGAAGGTCCTTCGAGGGGGTAGCCACTAAAATAGAAGAAATAATTAACACAAATCATCATGTCAAAACAAATCATTTTTAATCTGCCTGTCAAAGATATCGAAAGGTCAAAGGCGTTTTTCTCCCAAATGGGGCTTTTGATCAATCCTGAATTCACGGATGAAAATGCAACCTGTTTCGATGTGACTGAAAATGTGTTTCTTGCGCTACTGCCTGAGCCCCATTTCAAAGAAGCGTCTATGGGTGAATTGGCTGATGCTTCCAAAGGGAACGAGGTGCTCATCGCAATCGGGATGGATAGCAAAGAAGAAGTCGATTCATTGGTTGATGGCGCCATCAAAGCTGGCGCTTCAGAGCTTCACGAACCGGCAGATATGGGTACGATATATGGCAGAAGCTTTGCAGACGTCGATCATCACAAGTGGAATGTTTTCTATATGCGTCAGATCAAGACTGTCTGAAAGACAGTTAAAATTTAAAAATATTATATAGTTATAGTCATGACAACAATAAGCCCCTGGATCAATTTTAATGGCAATGCCGAAGAGGCGTTTGATTTTTACAGATCTGTTTTTGGCGGCGAGTTCACGAAAGTGATCCGTTTCAAGGATCTTTCAGGTACTGAATTCCCGGTTGCAGAAAAGGATGCGAACAAGATCTTGCAGATCATTCTGCCTATCGGTGACGCGAACATGCTCATAGGAAATGATGTACCCGAATTTATGGGAAAGGTAAATGAAAATGAGAATAGAAGCAAAATCCATCTAGGAATAGACAGCAAAGAAGAAGCTGAAAGAGTATGTAACGGGCTTTCGGCCGGAGGACAGGTAGAAGGACCTCTTGGTGACAGTCCATGGGGAACATATGCTGGCATGTTTAGGGATAAATACGGTATCGAGTGGATCATAGAATTTGATCCAAACAAATAAGATTTGAACGGGCCCTGCAAATAGCATCCAAAGTCGATAGCCTAACGGCTTTTGCTTTTAGGCAAGCGTCCCACAAGCAGTAGATATATTGGTATACTGAGCGCATGAGAAAAGTCGTACTCTTCATGCATCAGTCCTTGGACGGGTTTTGCGCAACCTTGGAAGGAGGACTTGAATGGATCCCGTATAATGACGCGCTGATGAAGTATGGCGAAAAGATGGTGAGCACAGTCGGATCCCCGCTCTACGGACGCGTGACATACGAGCTAATGAAAGGCTACTGGCAGTCTGTGACCGCAGACCCCGAAGCATCCTCTGAACATGATAGGGTGCACGTCAAATGGCTTGAAGATACAGAGAAAGTTGTCTTCTCGACGACCCTTAAAAATCCTGACTGGAAAAATACGAAGGTCATCGCCGGCAACATACAGAAGGAGGTTTCAGTCCTCAAGGCGCAGCTAGGCAAGGATCTGGTCATTTTCGGCAGCCCGACTCTGGCTCTTTCCCTCATGGAGCTGGATCTGATAGATGAATTCCAATTCACGGTCAGCCCGGTCATATTGTCTGAAGGAAAGACCTTCTTGAGAAAAGTACAGACCATGGTCAAACTTGAATTGCTCGAATCTGCCGTATTAGAAGGCGGAATTTTGACTCTGCATTACAAAGTGGTCCGCTAGCTTCCGAAGCACATGCCGGCCTTGCAACCTAGCCATACGTGCTAGAATGGATATATGAAAAAAACCATTATCGCAATTGTCGTGGTTCTCATTATAGGCTTCGGAATTTACTTCATTTCCAAGAAGACATCGAATATGCCCCCTGTGGAGCAGGCCTCGACTCCCACAGCCACAACCTCGCAGACTAATGCGCAGGCAACCGGCACGCCTTCGCAGAATCTGGCAGAGGCTTCGATCGGCACATCAGTGCAGGGACGCCCTATCACCGCATATCATTTCGGCGCAGGCACGACCGAGCTCCTCTTCGTGGGCGGCATCCATGGCGGCTACGAATGGAATACGGTCCAGGTCGCTCAGCAGCTCGTCGATTATCTGAAGGCGAACCCATCGGCCATTCCGGCTAATGTGAGGATAACCGTCATTCCTGCAGTGAACCCGGACGGCTTGTACAAGGTCGTCGGCACCACGACAGGGAGCTTCACACAGGCAGACGTCTCAGCTTCACAGGCGACGCAGATCGCCGGCCGCTTCAATGCGAACAAGGTGGACTTGAACCGCAACTTCGATTGCGATTGGCAGGCTTCCGGCACATGGCAGAGCACGCCGGTGAGCGGAGGAAGCTCAGCCTTCTCGGAACCTGAGAGCAAGGCCATGCGGGCATATGTAGATGCCAACAAGCCGGCGGCGGTCGTCGTCTGGTATAGCGCTGCAGGCGGTGTCTACGCCTCGAGCTGCCGCAACGGAGTTTCCACGGAGACAGACACGATCATGAAGACCTTCGCTAAGGCCTCCGGATATGCGGCTCATGCAAGCTTCGATTCGTACACGACGACAGGCGACATGACGAACTGGCTCGCCAAGATAGGCATTCCGACCATCAGCGTCCTTCTCACGAATCATACGGACACGGAATGGTCCAAGAACCTTGCAGGCGTTCAGGCCCTTATCTCTTACTACTCGAAATATTAGGAATTGATGCGACCAGGCGCAAAAAAATGGATCGCAGCACTTGTCGCCCTTGCCATTGTCGGCATCGGCGCTTTTGCGTATGTGGGTTCGCACAAGATCGCTCCCATGCCTACGCCGGTTGTCGTCGAGCCAAAGCCCGCCGGACCTAAGCACGAAGTCATCGGCCACTCGGTCCAAGGGCGAGACATAGAAGCTTACTCATACGGAGATGGCGCGAAACACCTTCTCTTCGTGGGCGGCATCCATGGCGGCTATGAATGGAATAGCGTCCTTCTAGCATATACATTCATGGACTATCTGCAGGCGAATCCCCAGTCCGTTCCTAAGGGCCTTACGGTCACAGTGATCCCCTCGGCAAACCCGGACGGAGTATATGCTGTGACGGGAATAGAGGGTCGCTTCAAGGCTTCTGACGTATCGACCAGTACGACCATTCTCGCCAAAGCCCGATTCAACGCGCATAGCGTGGATCTCAACCGCAACTTCGATTGCAAATGGCAGCCGAAGAGCACGTGGCAGTCCAAAACAGTGAGCGCTGGCACTTCAGCATTCTCCGAACCCGAGGCACAGGCTTTGCGGGATTTCATTGCGAGCTACAAGCCTGCCTCTGCCGTCTTCTGGCACAGCCAGTCGAATGCTGTCTATGCTTCGCAATGCAAGAACGGGATCCTTCCGGGCACGCTCGCCATCATGAATGCGTATTCGAAGGCCGCAGGGTATCCGGCGGTCAAAACATTCGATGCCTATGCGACGACGGGCGCCGCCGACGATTGGCTAGCCTCCATGAACATTCCGGCGATCACGGTTGAGCTCAAGACCCATGAATCCATCGAATGGGACCGCAATCTGGCAGGCATAAAGGCCCTTTTCAGCTACTACTCGGCCGATTAGGGACTAAACGGTGGCTTTTGGTATACTGTACGGCACATGAAAAAATGGCTTTTGGCGTGTCTCAAAACAGCGGCGTTCATCGCCGTTCTTCTTCCTGTCGGATTTTACGGCTATGACGTGTACGCCAAGAACTTCGCACCCAAGGCGCCGTGCACTGTGCCCATCCAATATAAGCTGGGCAGCATCGATCCGCGCTTCGGCATATCCTCGAGCGAGCTTCTTGATGACATCCACCGCGCAGGCGGGCTATGGAGCGACGCCATCGGCCGGCAGCTTTTCGAATACAATCCGCAGGGCAGCCTGACGATCAGCCTCATATACGACAAGCGCCAAGAGACGACTCAGCAGGAAGTAGTGCTCAATTCCGCCATCACCCAGAAGAATCAGACCGCCGCTTCCATGAAGGCGCAGATCAACACCATGCAGGCCAGCTACAAGCAGGCTCAGCAGGACTACACGAATGACTTGGCGCTCTTCAAGCAGGCCCGCGATGCATACAATCTCCAGACCGACTATTGGAATGCGCACGGTGGAGCTCCTTCAGATCAGTACACTCAGCTTACGGCCCAGAAGAATAACCTGATCGCCAGGCAGGATGCCCTTGAGCGCGAGCGCCAGGATGTGAACGCTCTCGCAGACAGGATCAATACGCTCATCGCTTCGTACAATTCCGTCATCGGCAACATCAATTCATACATCCAGACCATAAACACGGATGGCCTCACCGGCACGCAGTTCGAGGAGGGCGTATACATCTCGGACAGGAATGGAAAGCGCATAAACATATTCCAGTTCAGCACCAAGACCGCGTTCATCCGCGTTCTGGCGCATGAATTAGGGCACGCGCTCCAGCTTTCGCACGACGCTGGCGCGGATTCGATCATGAATGCGGTGAATCATGGCAAGACCCTTTCGCTTACCGTACAGGATGTCCAGGAATTGAAAACGGCCTGCAAGATAAACTAATCCGACCCCATGTATCTCTTAACCATCACAGCAAGCCTGGTAGCCGCGTACTTCATCTTGTATGCGTTCTTTCCTTTTTTCTTCGGGCAGAAGCTAGAGAGGCCTGGGGCGCGATCGATCATCTCGGTCCTCATCATTGTGATCCTCAGTTTCGCAGGATATGCTGTCGTACTTCATACGCGCGATCTCGAGATGGGCAACCGCATCCTCCACGGCTTCGGAGGGGGATTCGTGGCCTTCCTCGTATGCTTTTTAGCGGTCAGAGACAGCCGAATCTCTATAACAAAATTCCAATTTGCGGTCCTGGGCTCGCTTATCGTGACAGGCCTCGGCGTCGCCAACGAGATCGTAGAATATTTCCTGCAGAACTATGGCGGCATGGTCTTCCTGCGCACGACCAATGACACATGGCTCGATCTCATGAGCAACACTGTAGGCATTATTATCGCCCTAGCAGTATTAGTGCCGTTTGTAGGAAGAAAGGGCGGCGAATCGTCTTCGTCATAATAGGCATGGAGATATCCGCATCGGAGTCCAGTCTTAGAGACCAAAAAAGATTCGTGGTTTCTGAGTGCCAGAAAATAATAGATAAGAAAAATTCAGGCGAACTGACTGAAGAAAAAGCCGCATACAGTATAGTTGCCCTGATTCTGGATCAATCCGAACAGCTGCAGCAGATACCAGAATTCGGCACCCTTCTCGATTGCGCAGGTGAAGTGGAAAAACCAAGAGAGCTTTCATATAGACAGGAAATAGGGCTGGGTATATGGGATGCAAAAACGGCCGATTCTCTTAAGAAAGCTGAATGGCAAGAATTGCTTAGCGCGATCAAAGCTGCCGAGGAGACGCTTTAATCGAACAGATTCACGAGATACTCGTCGATCTTGCGCTGATCCCATTCGTAGAAATACTGATTAGCGTTATGCAGGTCCGTTGCAAGCTTGACCCCGACGAACCTCCAGTGCCACGGCTCGAAGACGTAATACTGATTTTGGGAGGGATAAGAGAGGACGAAGCCGTATTTATATGCGTTGGCAGTCATCCACTTGTATGCTGCTGTCTTATCGAAGCCGTCGACCTGGCCGCCGAGGCCTGAAGTGATGAAGTCGGCTGCAGTGCCGAGCTGATGCTCTGAATAGCCCTGATCGGCCGAGAATGAGTTGGCTGTGCCTGCGCCGTACGTGACCTTATAGTCTTTCTTGAGGGCGCTCTGTTCGTTGAACGAGCGATATGACGAGAAGACATAGAGTGCGATCTTGGCTGCGGTCGCATCATCGAGCATCTGCTTCATGTGCGGCCATACGGCTGTGGCAATGAGATTATGCTTGGCGTCGCTGTAGCGGTATGTGCTCGGAACCTCAGTGAGCTCTGCCGGGGCGTAGTTCTCATTCAGGAAAAAGACCTTTGAATATTTTTGGAGAAGCTCAGGGTCGGTCTTGGAGAGCTTCTGGAGGGTAGTCACCGTGCCAGCCACCGAATTGACCTGCTGCTGGTATGTGCCGAGCTGGGTCTGGACCGTCTGCTGCTGGCGGGCGAGGGCATCTGCCAGATCGCCGTGAGTCTGGGCGATGCTTGTCTGCAGGATCTGGGTCGTCGAGGCAATAGAGAGCTGAAGGGAATACAGGTTCGTCGAAAGGCGCTCCAGCCGGGCGGTGTTTTGCTGGTTTGCATAGCCAAGATAGCCCGTAACACCGCCAAGAATGACAAAAGCGCCTATTTGTAGATATTTATTCATAGTTCACTCTATAGTATACTACATAACGTCTCGTGACCTACCACAAACCAATAGTGATCGTTGATGTCGAAACGACCGGAATGTCTCCCTCCCGTGGCCGAATAACAGAGATCGCCTGCATCCGCCTGGAAAACGGAAAGGAAACGGATCGATTCGTCACTCTGCTTGATCCCGAGCAGAATATCCCCCTTCAGATACAGGCGGCAACCAATATCACCAATGAGATGGTGAAGGATGCCCCGACATTCGTTCAGATAGCGCCCAGGATCCACGGCATCTTCAAGGATGCGGTCCTTTGTGCGCATAATGCGCGCTTCGACTACAGTTTTATAAAGGCGGAAATGGAACGGTCAGGATATGAATTCAAGAAAACGCTTCTATGCACAGCGAAGATGTCGCGCTCTGTCTTTCCGAAGCATCGCCATCACGATCTCTCGTCCCTTATCGAGCGGCATGGCTTCACCTGCGCTGCCAGGCATCGTGCAGAAGGCGATGCGGATGTCCTGGTCCAATTCCTGGACCATGTCGAATCAAAGCTCGGCGCAGAGAAGACCCTCGCGGTGACGGACAAGATCTGCGGAGCGAAGAATGTGCCGCACCAGCTCGATCCGAAGATACTGGCCGATCTTCCGGAGACCCCGGGCGTCTATACATTCTACGGGGAGGACGGCGAAGTGCTCTATATCGGCAAGAGCGTGAATATACGCTCGAGGATCATGAGCCATTTTTCCAATACGCATAAGGACGGCAAGGAAATGCGGCTGTGGGACGAGGTGCGAGACATCGGCTGCGAAAGCACCATAAGCGATCTCGGCGCATCCCTGCTCGAGCTCAAGAAGATAAAATCGGAATACCCCAAGTACAATCGGGCGAGCAGACGAGTGAAAGGCATGTGGTATCTCGAGAAATTCATGAACGACAAGGGGTACGTCGCCTTCGAGCTCGTTCCCGACAGGGAGATCGTCTTTGATGATCTGAAGAACCTGTATGCCGTCTTCAAAACAAAGAAACAGGCTGTGAGCGCCCTGACCGAGCTCGCGAAGGAGCACAAAGTCTGCCCGAAGCTTCTCGGAGCAGAATCAGGAAAGGGTGCTTGCTTCTCATCCCAGCTCGGGCTTTGTTCGGGTGCGTGCAGCGGCAAAGCGAAGCAGGCAGACTACAATCGTCAGATCGAAGCCATCTTTGCGGAACGGAAGCTGCGCATCTGGCCATACAAGAACAAGGTCACTTTGAAATACTACGACAAGAATCATGAGAAGGCCGAAGTATTCATCATAGACAACTGGATGCTCGAGCAGGCGCTCGTGTATGAGGAAGAGGAGCCGCGGCCGCTTCTGGACGGCTTCTCGCAATTCTTCGATTATGATGTCTACAAGGTGCTCGTCCGGCACATGAAGAACGCATAGCGGCTTTAGAAAATAGGTTCCAGTTAAGTTTTTAATGCTTCGTCCGTCATATACCACATGGCATCACGAAGACCGAAGACGATCCCGAGCCATACGTACAAGCGGACTTCCAACCCGAATATATTCCGGTTCATAGACAGGAGGGGCGACTGGACCCACTACTGGATCAAGAGCGAGAAGATATTCGTGCCGGCCGTGAATCACATCATCCGCACAGGATATCCGAAGGGGGAGCGCTTCTATCAGTACCTCCTTCATGCGAACCCGGCCGAGGCGGAGAAAAAGCTACTCACTGCGGGCGAAGAAGGCACACGCACCCACAGCGCAATCCGCGATCTCATCTGGGGCAAGACTGTTTCTCTGGAAACCAAGTATCCGAACGACCTGACTGGCAAGTGGGAATCGCTTTCGCCGGAAGAGTGGCACAATATCGAAGCGTTCGCAGCTTGGTGCTCGAAGTATGATCCGCATGTCCTCCTTTCTGAGGAACCTATATGGTCCAGGGCTCATGGATACGCAGGAACCATAGACTTTGTCGGCACGATACAAGTGCCGCCTGATGACAAGGCTTTTCCAACGGAAGTGCGGGGGACTCGGATACTGATCCTCATAGACTGGAAGACATCGAGCGGCATATGGGAAGAGTATGAGCTGCAGACGGCTGCATATCGCACTGCGGCTCTAGTCTGTCACGATGATATTCTGCCCATCAAGGAGTATGGCGGCCTCTGGACCGGAGTCGTGCGCCTTGGTACCGCGCACAAGCAGGGATTTGAGATGAAAGGATGGAGCCCGGAAGAATCAGAAGGTAATTTCTATCTCTTTGCAGCGGCATACGCAATCTATGTCCGAAAATTCGGCCCGGAATTCGTTTCAGAGCTCAAAAATATTCCCGCAGAATTCACTATCAAGATGCCGCCAATAAAACCGCCGAAGAATGAGCGGGCTCGCACAAAAAACAAGAAAAAGAGTTGACTTTTACCAAAAAACGTGTAGCTTTTACTCTATGAAATCCATTTTATCCAAGCCAGCCCTCGCTATTGGCCTTACGCTAGTTATCGCCATTATAATCGCCGCTGCCGTATTGCCGACAGTGGGACAAGCTCCGTCAGTAGGCATGAATGCTGCCGCCACAAGCACTTCCGGCATTATGAACGTGAATCAGATAATCAGCGCCACATCGACATATGCCGTCGGCCAGCCTGCACCAGTCGCAACAGGCACTCCGACTCAGCTCGCATTCCCCATATCGGGCCGCATCGCCGCAGTGAATGTCCGTGCGGGCGACACAGTCAATAAGGGCCAGGTCCTCGCCTCCCTTGATACAGCCGTTGCAGCGAGCGCAGTCGCTCAGGCTAAGGCTTCTCTAGATCTCGCGAAAGCCCAGTACGGTTCCATCAGCCTCCAGTATACGAACGCCAAGGCTCAGCAGGACACGCTCGTGAATAACGCATACCGCACGCTCCTTTCGAGCGGCCTTCAGGCTCGTCCGATCGGTGTCATCGATGAGAGCCACAATCCGACCATCAGCGGCACATACACCTGCGGCAAAGAGGGAAGCTATCAGATCGACCTCTATGCTTCGGGCGCAGAATCCGGCTACTCCTTCAATGTCCGCGGCTTGGAGCAGGGAAATGGCAGCGTGACATACGGCGCTCCTCAGCCTCTCGGCACATGCGGGCTCTTCATCACCTTCGTACGAGGCTTCGGCGGCGGAGACAAATGGACCGTCGAGATCCCGAACACCCAGTCGCCGAGCTATCAGGCGAACAGGAATGCATATGATCTTGCAGTCTCTACGCGTCAGCAGACGCTGAGCCAGCTCGGCGCAAGCATCGGCCAGAACGGTTCGGACACAAGCGCCAATACGGCGAGCGCCAGCGTGAACGTCGCGGAGAGCGCGTATCAGGCCGCCTTGGCCCAGTACGCAAATAATATCCTCGTCGCGCCGGGTTTGGGCACAGTGACCTTCATCGATTCCAGCCTCAAGGTCGGCCAGTCGGTATCGGCTAATCAGCGCGTTATAACAATAAGCACCTACTAATATGGAAAACCCAGCCACCAATCAGAGCGCCCCGAAGAAGCAAGGCATGTTCAGGAAGCCGTGGGTCCAGAGCCTCGTCGGCATCATCGTCATCGTGCTGCTTCTCGCCGGAGGCATCGCATACAAGTCTCTTTCCGCACGAGTAGCAATAGACAATTCCATCATATCTGCGCCTGTCATCGCCATCGGACCGCAGACGGCAGGCATCCTTCAGACGGTATACGTCAAGCCAGGCGACATCGTCACAGCCGGGCAGACCCTCGCAGCAGTCGGCACAGAAACGCTCACGTCCAAGATCAACGGAGTCATCATCGAAACCAAGAACACTCCGGGGCAGGTATTCGCTTCAGGTTCATCGGTCGTCTCCATGATCGATCCTTTGGAATTGCGCGTCGTCGGCACGCTCGACGAGAACAAGGGCCTTTCGCGGATCAAGGTCGGCGACCCCGTGAGCTTCACGGTCGATGCATTCGGCAGCATCTCATATGTCGGCATAGTCGACGAGATCAGCCCGACTTCGAAGGATACGAGCGTCATCTTCAGTATCTCCGACAAGCGCCCGACCCGCCAGTTCGACATCAAGGTCCGGTATGACGCCGCCGCTCATCCTGAATTCAGGAATGGCATGTCCGCCAAGATGAAAGTGTTCCCTCAGTAACCTATGGAAGAACAGAGCAGCAATCTCAAATGGTGGATCCTTCTGACAGTCATCATCGGCACGTTCCTCGGCCGCCTGGACCAGACCATCGTGAACCTCGCTCTGCCGAAGATCATCAATGATTTTTCCATATCCGTATCGGCCGCAGGCTGGATAGCGACGGCATATATCCTCGCCAATGCTGTGTTCGTGCCGATCTGGGGCAAGCTTGGAGACACCATCGGCCGCAAGAAAGTGTACATTCTCGGCTTCGGCATGTTCATCGTCGGCTCGGTCCTTGCCGGCCTCGCCTGGAACCTGTCGTCCATGATCGTCTTCCGTGTCGTTCAGGCCATCGCCGGCTCCGCTGACTATCCGACGGCTATGGCCATCATCGCCGTGACATTCAAGGGAGCGAAGGAGCGCGCTCAGGCTCTCGGCATCTGGTCGTCATCGTTCGCGGCAGCGAGCGTGTTCGGCCCGCTCATCGGCGGACCGCTCATAGACAACTTCGGCTGGCGCTCGGTCTTTTTCATAAATATTCCAGTGGGCATCGTCGGTATCCTCATGGCTCTCGCTTTCATCCATGAATCTCGCGCAGAAGGGCAGGCGACGCACTACTTCGACTGGTGGGGAGCGCTGTCTCTGGGCGGCACGCTTTCAGCGCTCGTCCTCGTTCTCGACCAGGGACCTGAATGGGGATGGCTTTCCGGCGCCAGCATCCTCTGCTACGCGCTCATCGTCGCCCTCTTCTGGATATTCATAGAGATAGAAAGGAGGGTGTCCGAGCCTATAGTCGACCTCAAATTCTTCAAGATACCCGCGTTCGTCAACACGCTCGGCAACAACTTCATCGTATTCATGGGAATGATGGGCGGACTCTTCCTGATCCCGATATTCGCGCAGTCATTCCTGGGGGATAATGCCACGCAGGCTGGATATCTCTTCATGCCGATGGCGGCGGCGCTCATGCTCGCGGCGCCCTTGGGCGGCTCGCTCATCGGCAGGGTCCAGGCGCGCTATGTTATCTTCGCCAGCACGCTCGTCGCGGGGATCGGCATCTTCTTCTTTTCCTTCCTCGATGCCAGGTCGACCGCGTGGTCCATCATGTGGCCTCTCTGCATCATGGCGTTCGGCATGGGATTCGGCATGGCCCAGCGCACGAATATCATCGCGTCGGTCGTCGATCAGAACGAGATAGGCATCGCATCATCCATCCTCGCTCTGGCCAGGAATGTCGCCGGAGCTTTCGGCATCGCGCTCTTTGGCACCATCCTCAACAACCGCATCGAGAGCAACATCCTTCGCATCAATGCCCAGAGCTGGGTCCACAGCAATGTGCCAGCGGATATCTCCTCATACATCGCGCTGGTCATATCAAAGGCTCAGATCGACGCGTACGACTACGTATTCGTCCTCTCCTCCGTAATAGTCATCGTAGGCTCATTCTTCATACTTACCATGAAGGTAGGCAAAGAGCGCTCCGATGTGACTGTGCACGTGGAATAGGGAAGCGATCAGGTGCCAGATATGGAATATAAAAAAGCGCACATCCGTTGGGGTGTGCGCTTGAGAACTAACAGGTGCTGCTTTTAGTCTGAACGGATGGAAACGTATGCCGATCCGTTCCGATCTTCAGGGAAGCTCCAGCTCACAACAGTGAAGGGGGCGGGTGTATAGCCGTCAAATAGAGACACTCTAGATGATGGCCCATATCCTCCTCCTATGCCGACATGAGGTCCTCCACCTCCTCCCTCGCCGGAGTTGATGGTATTGTTTTGCGGCTGAGCAGGCGTCTCTGGGGCAGGACTCAGCCCCTCTTCTCTAAACTGCTCCGCCGTAGTCACTACTATTCTATGGGTAGGAGAACTCGAATAGATCACGGATGCCGCCTTGGCATCCGTTATTTCGAGTATGATAGTGGGATACTCTGCTCCCGCCGGGGTGATGAGAGCTTTCCACTCGTACGTTATCGTACTGCTCGCCCAGGGCGATCCTATCGAAACCGTGTTCTTATAATTGAACCCGATGATCATGCCGCTTGCCATATCGATTCCACGAATCTGCACTGGAGGAATAACGAGAGACAACTCGGTCTTTGAGTAGCTTGTCACGTTTGCGATGTATTCTGCCGTATCATAATTGCGATTGACAGCCAGTATCTGAGCTCCGGCATTGACGGCTGCCACGCAAAGCATGACAGCGAGAAGGGAAAAACGATTCAAAAGTTTCATTGGAGTGAATATTGAATAGTTTCTCAGCCTTTCGGAAAGAACACGGCCTTAATCGCGTACTGCCCAAGGTCATCCTTAGTGACGATGCTCCCAGGCTTGTTTCTTGCGACTATGAACTTCTCCTCCAATCCTGTCATTTCCTTCACAATTCCCGTTAACGAATGCGTACCAATCGATTGAGTGATCCGGTACAGCTCGCCTTCTTTTTGGAAAGACAGCGTTTGCGGAGCTTGGCCCCACGAATTGTTCAGTCGTGCGATGGGTCCGAGGAGAGCGTCGCGAATCAGCATGACTTTGGCTTTTCCCAATGCCTGCTCGAGCTTCGCATACAATTCGCTCTCGATCTTTTCGCCTTCGCTTGCATATGCCGGTATTTCGATGACCGTTTCCATTGGAGTCGTTTTGGTCTGTATCGCAAGGCCGTTTTCAAGCTCCTGAAGGTGCACGTATGCATCGAGGAAAATCGGCAGGGACTTTTTAAGATCACCGACTGTAAGGCCGACCTCCGGATGCTGGTCTGCCATCATCAGAAGCTCATTCGCCTGATAGGCGATCAGGCCCCCGTCTTTCGCTGCAGGCACCCGCACCATTGGAACTGATAAAACAGAACGGCTGATGCCGGGATTATCAGTACGGAGTGCAATGGGCGCTGTCTGAACAGGTTTTACCGGATTCGCAGAGGTTACTGGAGGCGTCGGCTGATCCGTCATGGCAGTTGCCTGCGCAGGGCGGTTTGACTTGAAGATAACAATGCCGACGAATACCGCCAACATGCATATACCTAACACTGGCAGAAGTTTTTTAGTCTTCATGATTTTAACGAACTGACATTTCTGACGTAGTTATATGTTTTACATAGCGAAGATACCTTGGGCTGATTGGGCCGAAGCTATCGATCTCTTTTCAAAGGACAAAAGACGTTGTGTCGTTGCCTGTTTAAACCGTACACCCTTAAGAATATTTGTCAAGGGTCATACGCTCATTTGAGCGGGATTTGTTGCCTGCAAAGAAGTATCATTGACATTCTATAAATATGTAGTATACTATTGCAGTACATGTAGATAGCCACAATCACGTATTTAGCACATCAAAACCACATAGCAACGAATGAGCACCACGCACACAGAAAAGGCAGAAACGTCTCGACCAAGCGCCGAAATAGAATGTGAGATCGATAGCAAACTTATTAAACGGTTTGTCGTCGATCAAGACGAGTCAGCATTCATCGAGATTTGGGAACGGTATAATAAGTATATCTGGAAACTCGCATTCAACTATCTTTATAGCAAGGAGGATGCTGACGAGATCGTACAGGATACATTTATCCGGGCTCATAGGAGCCTTACAGATTTCCGAAGCGAATCATGCCTCAAAACATGGCTTTTTAAAATAGCGCGCAATAAATGCACCCACAGGTACTACTACAACCGCAGGCGTCGCAAGCGCGATCATCATTCGCTCGACACGCCTCTTGGAGCTGATACTGCACGAACGCTAGCCGATCTGCTTCCAGATGAGAATGCCGATCCCTATCAGGCGGCGGTCCGGTTTGAAACAGAAAATATGGCTGGCAGATTTATGTCAAAATTGCCTGATCATCAGCATATGCTTCTGGTCCTTACGCTTGATAATGTCCCTTACGATGCCATCGCCTCACAGCTTGCGACAAATAGCGGAACTGTCAAAAGCCGTGTTAGCCGAGCCAGGAGCTGTCTCAGGCAAAAGATCCTTGAAGAATGTCCGGAAATCGGCACATTCAAGAGCTCTCTGGAATACACGCACCGAAGGTAACAGCCAGGAGCTAAAAGACAGCTTGAACCGCAGAGTAACATCTGCGGTTTTTTATTGCCCCGTATAGCCCTTAAACTTACTACTATTGACAGCAATCAGCCTATAGTATATGATGGTATTAACTTCAATCTCCGGTTTTGCGCAGGTATCGCCTCGCTTTTATTAAAACCCCGTGAGACCAGGGGTTACAACATGAATACAAGAAACAACTACGGGGGACCGAAAAGGTCTTTCGCACATGGCTCGAGATCCTCGGGCTCACGTCCGGCTTCGCGTTCCAGGAACGCACCCGGCGCACAATATATCAACCCGGCCCGCTTCGTTAACAAGGTCATCGTGACCGAAGAAGTGGAGGTCTTTACGCCTGAGCACTCATTCCAGGACTTCCATATCGATGAGCGCCTCAAGGCAGTCATCGCAAAGAAGGGCTACGTCACGCCGACTCCTATCCAGGACAAGGCTATTCCGCACGTCCTCATGGGATCCGACGTTGTCGGCATCGCCAATACGGGAACAGGCAAGACGGCAGCGTTCCTCCTCCCGCTCATCCACAAGGTGCTCGGCAATCCGAAGATGCAGGTCATGATCGTCGCTCCGACACGCGAGCTCGCCGTCCAGATCGACGCTGAGCTCAAGACATTCACGCCCGGCATGAAGATCTTCTCGGTGTGCGGCGTCGGCGGCGCGAACATCGTGCCCCAGATGCGCGCCCTCCGCTACCATAATAATTTCGTTATCGGCACGCCGGGACGCCTCAAAGACCTCATCGACCGCAGGCTCATCGACCTCTCGAAATTCACGGCTGTCGTCCTCGACGAGGCAGATCGCATGCTCGATATGGGATTCATCAACGATATGAAGGCTCTTATGGCAGGAATGCCGAAGGAACGCCAGACCCTTTTCTTCTCGGCTACATTGTCTCCGGACATCGAGAAGCTCATCGGTCAGTTCCTCCGCACCCCGGTCCGCGTATCTGTGAAGACTCGCGACACGTCCAAGACCATCGACCAGGACGTCATCAAAGTCCCTGGCGGAGTCGACAAGCTCGCCATCCTCCAGGACCTCCTCAAGAAGGAAGGCTTCGACAAGATCCTCATCTTCGGACGCACGAAGCACGGCGTGGACCGCCTCTCGCGCGAACTCGCAGCGCGCGGCTTCAAGGCTGAATCCATTCACGGCGACAAGAACTACTCGCGCCGCATCAAGGCCCTTCAGCTCTTCAAGGACAACCATATCCAGATCCTCGTGGCGACAGACGTCGCAGCGCGCGGCTTGGATATCCCGAACGTAAGCCACGTCATCAACTTCGATACGCCGGCTACGTACGAGGACTATGTCCACCGCATCGGCCGTACAGGCCGCGGAGGCAAGCAGGGAAAGGCGCTGACGTTCGTTTCCTAAGCTTCATACTGAACCGTTTCAAAGCGGCTCCAGTAGGGTGATTCTCATATCGTTTCTGCTGAAGCGATTGCTGGATCACCCTACCGGGGCCGTTTTTCGTGTAAGGAACTGAGGGGCGATTCGTCTCGCTTAAGGAGGTCGCTCATTATCAGTATTAGCATCTAATATCTTGAACGTATGAATCAATCCACTCGCCTTACGGCATTAGCCCTAGCATTCGCAGTCGTTGCAGGTCTCGGAAGCGCCCATTCGGCCCACGCCCAGACCACTACGCAGGCAGGTCCGGTAGTCCCAGCCGCAGTTACGGCAGCCAGCACGACCGGCGGCGTTATGAATACGACTGGCGCTGCGGCAGTGACTCCAGGCGCCCCAAACACCGGAGCCGGAGGCAATGCAACCCTTAATATAGCCCTACTCATAGGCTCAGGCCTTCTCGCAATCTCAGGTGCCGCCTATCTTGGCAGGACCTATGCCCAGCAGAGATAAGCTCGCCGGCGGAAACGGATGCTCACTGCATCCGTTTTCGTTATGCAGGACTAGCCACTCAGGTGCCTTTCACCGGCAACCGACATGTATATCATTTTCCCCACAAAAACCCAGTTTATAAAATTCCTGGTGACAGGCGTCACCATCGCCGCGGTCGTGGTCTTCACGCACACGTTCGCACTGGCGGTGTGGTCTGACTCGGACGGGTCTGGAATCTATATCCCTCATCTTTCAGCTCATTCCCAAGTCACACCAGTGTCGTTGGCCACAAGCACCAATAAGAATTTTCCAGGCTATCCTTCCCGGCTCAGCATTCCTGTCATCGGCATCGATGCTGAAGTGCGGGCCGTGGGGACCACTGCTGCGGGAACCATGGCCACTCCTGGAAATTTTACGGATGTAGCCTGGTACAAGTTCGGAACCGTGCCGGGAATGAAGGGGAGCGCGGTCATAGACGGGCATGAGGACAATGGGCTCGGCCTCGACGGCGTCTTCAAGCACCTGTCGGACGTGAAGATCGGTGATGACCTCTATGTGATGACTGATTCAGGCACGAAGCTGCATTTTGTCGTCTCGGACGTTACGGCTTACGATTATCTGTCTGTGCCAGTCGATCTTATTTTCAACGATGACACCGGCTATCGTCTCCGCCTCATAACCTGCTCTGGCAGATGGGTGAGCGGCGGCGACACATACGACAAGCGCCTCGTAGTCACCGCGGAATTAAAGCAGGGCTGAAATCCTGATATACTTCGAGGCATATGAAATCCATTCAAGCCAAAGACCATACCGAAGGGATGCACGCGCTCGCGAGCCGCATCAGCTCGGCCCTCATGCAAGATCAAAAAGTCCTTTGGCTCATATGCGGCGGGTCGAACATACCAACGGCAGTCGAGGCCATGAATGAGATCCGGAAGAGCGTGCCGGCCGAGAAGATCAGCCAGCTCACTGTCGCTCAGACCGATGAGCGCTACGGCCCGGTCGACCACCCGGATTCGAACTGGAAGCAGATGCAGGATGACGGATTCGATTTTAGCGGCATCCGCTTCATCCCGATTCTTGAAGGCAAACCCCTCGAGGAGACGATCACCGGCTACGAGCAGGCGATACGGCCAATATTTGAAAAAACATTGGCTTCAGGCGGCATCGTTATCGGCCAATTCGGCATGGGCGAGGACGGCCATATAGCTGGGATCCTGCCGCACACTAAAGCCGTCACTGATCCGCGTTTCATATCTGGATACGCAGGCAACCCTTTTACACGAATCACTCTGACGCCCTCGGCTCTCATGAAGATATCAGCCGCGTACGCATTCGTATTCGGCTCATCCAAAGCCGCTGCCATCAAGCATCTGCGCGAAGAGGTCCTGCCGCTCGAGGACGAACCCGCGCAGATACTCAAAAGCATGAAAGAAGCCTATTTATACTCGGACCAATAGCACGATGAGCGCGAAGATGCCGACGCCAATGCAATATCCGGCAAACGGCTTCAGCGTCTTGTTCTCAAAATATTTAGTGAGGTAGCGGATGGACAAGAAGGCGCAGATAGCGGAACCGATGACGCCTGCAAGGGTGATATTCAGTGAATCAGCTGTTCCCGTTTTGATCAATGCTGGGACCTTGAGAACGGCTGCGGCAAAAATGATGGGGGTTGCAAGAAGGAAAGAGAATCTAGCGGCATCCCTATGGGAAAGCCCGATGAGCAATCCGCCGCCGAGAGTCGCGCCCGTCCTCGAGAAGCCCGGAATGAGCGCAAGCGCCTGAGCGACGCCGACTTTCAGGGAGGATTTCCACGACAGCACGCTTATATTCTGATCCGGATCGCCTGCAGGAGCCTGTTCGTGCCGATGCGTCAGGAATTCAACGCAATAGAGAAGGCAGCCGTTCAGAATGAGGGCGACAGACACGATGATTGGCGAAGCAAGCAGAAGCTTGAGCCTGTGCTCAAGGAGAAGGCCGAGGAGTCCGGCAGGAATGGTCGCAAGAATAAGGAGCCATCCGAGCTTGGCATAGGTATCGGCAGGATCGATGCGGAAGCGCACGATGGATCGGAAGATCCCGCCGATAATCCTCATCCAATCCCTGAAGAAGAATGCGAGGAGAACGAGGGAGGTCGCCAAATGAGTCGCGATAAGGAAATTCAGGAAGAAATCCGTGTTCTGGTCTATATTCCAGCCCAGGATCTGGGGGATGATGACGCTATGGCCCAGGCTGGAAACAGGGAAAAGTTCGGTGGCGCCCTGTATGGCACCCAAAATGATGGCTTGAAGGTATGTGATCATATGAAAAGCAGTATACCAGTGTAATCTTGCGCACCGCAATCCGTCTTACTAGCGTACACTGATGGCGCATCAGAGACGCAGCTTATCAGTGTAAAATCTCAACTAATTCAACATTATGTCAAATGGAGCTAAAATGTGGATCGCAATTATCATCGTACTGATCCTCGTCGTATTGGGCTGGATCTGGTATTCAGGAACTGCGGGCAACCAGCCGTCATCTCCTGCCGACAATACCCAGTACCAGACAACATCTTCGAATTCGCCTTCTATGACCTCGACAAGCACGCCTTCAACGGCAAGTGACACCTCGAATGCGAGCATCGACAGCGACATGACATCGGCCAACAGTCAGATGAACGCCATGAACAGCGACTCGGCGAATATAGACGCGGGAATGAACAGCACCAATTAATCCCATACAACCATCACCATGAAATCAAGAATCCTTTCTTCGGCTTTCGCCGTATCCGCAGTTATATCAGCGCTCGCTTTGCCTGCATCTGCTCAGGTTGGAGTGAATGCAAGCGCTAACGCCTCGGTAAATGCCCCGGCAGCGACTATCAATAATAATTCCAAGAGTTCCGGGAACAGCTCTGCAAAAAATAGCAGCTCAGCGGCCAAGGCTTCGAGCACATCCCAGGACAAGCTCGATAAGCGCGTGAATACGCTGTCCGACAGGGGAGACGTCGAGATCAATAATCGCATAAACAGCCTTACCAAACTCGCCGTCCGCATTCAGGACATGAAGAATCTTTCGGCTTCCCAAAAGGCCTCATTCACTGCGAACATTCAGACCCAGATCGCTGCCATGAACACCCTCCTCGCCAAGATCCAGGCGGATACGTCTACGACGAGCCTCAAGGCTGACCTTCAGACCATTGCCCCGAACTACCGCATCTATCGTCTGATCATGCCTCAGCTTTCGATCGTCGCTGCAGCCGATCGTGCTGATGCCGCAGTGGCCACGCTCCAAACGCTGGGCGCAAAGTTCGACGCGCGCCTCGCAGAGCACGCAAGCACTTCAATGTCAGCCAGGCTTGCCGACTTCAAGGCTAAGATCGCCGATGCCTCCATCCAGTCAAAAGCAGCAGTTAGCCTCGTTATGAGCCTCCAGCCGGATCAGGGCGTCCAGGCTGTGATGACGGCAAACGATGCAGCTCTCAAAGCAGGCAGAGAGAAGATCCACACCGCAATGAAGGATCTCCAGACGGCATACAGCGATGCCAAAGCGATTGCGCAGTACCTGAAAGCCGAAGCAAAGGTCTCAGCCACGACTTCGGCCTCTACGACGGTCCGCTAGTGCGCGAAAAAATCGTCTTGAAGAAATAGCGGGTATACCGAGCCTGGAGGCGTATGATGCCATCCTTTTTGAAGCGACGGGCTGACGTCTTCATTATAAGATTCCTATCGTATATGCAGCGTCCGTAACGTGAAAGCCGCTTCGGTATATCCGTGTCATCGCCATAGAATGTAATGGCCGTATTGAATCCTCCCGCAAAATGAAGAGCGGTGGATCTCATGAATGTATTGCCGCCCATAGTGATCCCGCCCAGTTTCAGCAATTGAAAAAGCATGTGGACAAGATAAAATAAGTTCCTCTGTATCAATAGGGCCAAGCCCCTGAAAGAACTGGTATCGTCATAATAATCATATGGACCTGAGACGACCACTACTGTCTGATCGGAAAAGCGCGCGCTTCCTTTCGAAAGCCAATCCGTCTCTGGTATGCAATCGGCATCGAGGCGCACGATGATCTCTCCCTTTGCTTCGCTGCGGCCCCGTTCGCATGCCCACATCGTGCCTGCCCGGCCTTCACGCACAACAGTCACTCCTTGAAAAGAGACGGCGGTCTCGAATGTGCGGTCAGTGCTTGCGTTGTCTACGACGATGACCTCAAAATCCGGATGATCCTGGGACAGGATCGCTTCGAGGGTGCGGGGAAGAGATGCTTCCTCATTAAAGGCGGGGATTATAACTGAGACTTTCATTTTGCTTTTTCAACCGGGGGAGTGGGCTTTCCCGTCATGTCTCCGCCCCATGACTTGCTGTATGCGTGTCCCGTTAAAGCCATGAATATGGTATTCATGTTCCATTGCCAGAGGAGTTTGGGCCACCCGACCTTGTGCACGCGACGGCCTGTGTGATAGATCTTGAGGCCTTTTTCGTATCTGACTCTGCCCACCTTCGAAAGGCGATTGAACAGCTCGACATCTTCGGCTGCGGGCAAGGCCTCGTTGTATCCTCCGATGCGATCAAAAACGTCTCTGCGGACCATCTGAAACTCACCGGCAGCGATGCCGATATGCAAGACATTATTCACAAACCAGAGATAATCGTTGAAAAGGTTGTAGATGGCCCAGTCCGCGAATGTTTCGGAACCCGGAAGTACACGAATGGCTACGTTCACCGCTACAAGCTTCGGATCCCGGGCAAAATGCTTAAGAATCTTGCCGAAAAAAAAGTCAGGGCCGGGAATGCTGCAGTCCGCATCCATGAATACCAGAAATTCACCGGTTGCTGCCTTGGCTCCTGCATTCCGTCCGGCAGCTATGGTCTGACGAGTGACGCCCGTATATTCGACGACCTTATCAGCGCACGCTTTCGCCACTTCCACAGTATGGTCCCTGCTCTGGCCGTCACTTACGATGATCTCAAAAGGAGGGGTTAAGGCAGCTTTTATGGACTTAACCGTGCGCTCTATATAGAGCTCTTCGTTCAGCGTCGGTATGATGATGGATAGCATTCTGGTGGATTAGATGTCTTGGCCCTCGACAAGCTTCTTGCGCATGTAGCGCGCGTATCGCACGATGAAGAAGATGATTATGACCGTAAAGGCGATGAGGGCGCTTCGGGCAAATAGATTATTGAATGTCACGTACAGATGGGCGAAGGAATATCCCACGAAGATGAGGAGGGCCGTCCAGACGAACTGTCCGAGCACGTTGATCGTGATGTAGCGGCGGAAGGGGATCCGCACGAGCCCGGCCGTGAAGAGGACGGCTGTTGCGAAGCCGAACCCCGTCGTAAGCTTGGATATGACGAGAATGGCATCCTTGTGGGTATGGAACCTTTTCTCGAAGCTCGCGATGCCTATCTCGGTGATGCCGAAATACTTGCCGAATCTGGCAGCGAATTTCCTGCCGGCCTTGTATCCGACCGTATACCAGACAATGTCTCCGATGAGATCGCCTGTCATGAGGGCGATATAGAGGGGCAGGAAGGGGAAATAGCCCCAGCGATAGAGAATGCCCGCGGCGATAGAGACGATTGGTCCTTCTGTGGCGGCAAGGACGATGATGAGCGCGTACACGAGAACATCATGGTTCGTAGCGACGCCGATAAGAAGATTCTGGAGATACATGAGGTTTATGGACGCATTAAAAGTATATCGCACTCCCAGGCGATAAAAAAGCGGCCCTGGGTAGTGGGCCGCTGAGAAAATATATAATAGTGATGAAAAGTTAGGCGATACAGGCCAATCGCGACCGTGACATGCGCGGGTGATAGCTATGGAGATGCCGCGTCGGCTGTTTTCGCGGACGAGGCATGCCGATCGAACGTCTGAGCGATGCGGCAAGAGTCCGCACGACTGTCTTGAATTTTGAGTATAGGTTAATGGACACCTTTACGATGCCGTAATCCTGAAGTCTTTCCTTGAGGTACTTTCTCATTGGCTTCGAAGGAATGATGTCAATGAACAGGAAGCGCTTGCTTGGCTTCCTTCTACCCTTCAGGACAATTTCGAAATCTGCCGGCCACTCATCAGAATGGCGAAGAGGGGTTACGCTGACGATAGTCTGCGTAAAACCGCAATAGGAACGCTGGGAAAGCATAAGCACATCCAATGCATCTTTTACCCAAGCCATTTTCTCTTCGACGGCTTCTCTCAGAAGGTTTTTACTCATAACGCTAATATGTGGTTGTAGGTTGCTATGATACGCAGAACCTCTGCGCGATCCGACTTTGACAATAGCATATGAGGGCCATATGCTACAATATCCCTACTAGCAGCAATATAAGAGTAATCCACAGACTTCTCATGAAAAAAATCCGCGTTGCAATCAATGGTTTCGGCAGAATAGGCAGAGCATTCGTCAAAGTCGCGCGAGAACGTCAGGAAATAGAGATCGTGGCCATCAATGATCTTGGTAATATCAACGATTTTGCATATCTTTTGAAGTACGACACGGCATATGGCGTAAGCCAGTTCGAGGTTTCGGCCGATGACAAGAAGAATATCTTGACGGTCGACGGCATGGAGATCCAATACGTGAGCGAAAAGGATCCGACTCTGCTCCCATGGAAGAAGCTCGGCATCGACGTCGTCGTCGAATCTACAGGCCTCTTCACGTCTGCGGATAAAGCCATGGCCCACATTACCGCCGGCGCTAAGCGCGTCGTCATCTCGGCCCCGATCAAGGATGCTCCGGACGCTGCCGTAAAGGGCGCGACCATCCTCATGGCCATGAATGAGGAGAAGCTCGAAACATGTCAGATCTCCTCCAACGCTTCATGCACGACGAATGCGGGATCGCCCCTCATCGCCATTCTCGACGAATCTCTTGGCATAGAGAAGGCCCTTCTTAACACTGTTCACGCATATACAGCCAGCCAGTCGCTGGTGGATGGGCCTTCCAAGAAGGACTTCCGCGAGGGGCGCGCCGCAGGCCAGAACATCGTGCCTTCATCCACCGGCGCCGCTATCGCCGTGACTGAAGTCGCGACACAGCTCAAGGGTAAGTTCGATGGCATATCGATCCGCGTGCCGGTTGTGACTGGTTCCATCGTCGACGTCACGTTCGTGGCCAAGCGCGACACCACGGCCGAAGAGGTCAACAGCTTGCTCAAGAAAGCCGCGAAGGATCCGCGCTGGAATGGCATATTCGATACGACGGAAGAGCCGCTCGTCTCGCATGACATCATCGGAAACCGCCATGCCTCCATCGCGGATCTCGCTATGACCCGTGTCGTCGGAGGCAACCTCGTGAAAGTCCTCGCGTGGTATGACAACGAGATGGGGTATACGTATACGCTCGTAGAGCATGTGGTAAAAGCGGGTAGACTGGCGTAATACTATGGCCGAAGAAAAACTTACAATAGTGCTTGCGGCAGATCATGCCGGATACAAGCTCAAGGAAGCCGTGAAGGCGTACCTAGAATCGCAAAAGATCCAGGTGCTCGATGTCGGCGCCCATGAATATGATGCTGGCGACGACTATCCTCCATATATGGCAGCCGCGGCCATGAAAGTGGCATCGGATCTCAAGGGTCACACCAAAGCCGTCATCGCAGGCGGCTCAGGAGAGGGCGAGGCGATGGTCGCCAATCGATTCCCGGGCGTGCGCGCAGTCGCATGGTACGGAGACAAGCTCGATATCGTCCAGCTGTCGCGCGAGCACAATGACGCCAACATCCTTTCCATGGGTGGCCGCTTCGTGAGCGAAGAGCTCGCGGTCAAGGCAGTCGAGCTGTGGCTCAAAACACCGTTCTCCGGTGACGAGCGCCACAAGCGCCGCATCCAGGAGATGGATAACATCCAATAATATAACGCCAGCATAATCATGAGCCGTGCCGAAATCATCCCCGCCATATTGCCAAACGACTTCGCCGAGATCGAAGAAAAGACGTCGTACCTGAAAGGCTGGGTGAAGACCATACAGATAGATGTATGCGACGGGCAGTTCGTGCAGAATGCTACGTGGCCGTATAGGAAGCATGACGATTCGTTCGAGAAGATCATGCATGAAGAGGAGGGATTCCCGGGATGGGATGTCTTTGATTTCGAGATAGATCTCATGGCGAACAGGCCGCAGGATCTGGTGGAGGCATGGGTTTCAGCCGGGGCAGCTCGGATCATCATTCATGCCGAGGCGACCGGCGACGTTGCGGAGGCCGTCAACATGCTCGAGGGACGCGTAGAGGTGGGATTGGCTTTGAATATAGAGACATCTCTCGACGTGATAGAGCCTTTGCGCGAGAAGATAAACTTCATCCAGCTCATGGGCATAGATAATGTGGGTTTCCAGCATCAGCCGTTCGACGAGAAGGTTTTGGGCCGCATCAAGGAGGCGCGCATGAAATTCCCAGGCATGCCGATCTCAGTTGACGGGGGAGTTTCGCTAGAGACTGCTCCAGAGCTCATGGCTGCCGGTGCCGATAGGCTTGTCGTCGGCTCAGCTATCTTTGGAAGCGACAATATCATTCAGGCCGTTGAGGATTTCAAAGCGCTGGTGAAATAGGGGCTATTCTAGGGCTGCCGCTAAGGTGCTATAATTATTCCAAATGGCACCCACGCAATCTCCTCAATCCCTCACCGAAGACAAGATAAAGCTCCTGGAAGGGAAAGCTCTCGATATCCGCCGATCCATCATCGAGTCCCTCATCGAAGCAAAGTCTGGACATACCGCCGGTCCGCTCGACATGGCCGACATTTTTGCATATCTCTACTTCCACGCACTGAAGCACGACCCGAAGAAGCCCGATTGGGAATACCGCGACCGCCTCGTCCTCTCGAACGGCCACATATGTCCCGTCCTCTATGCGACAATGGCGCACGCTGGATATTTTCCTGTATCCGAACTTATGACGCTTCGCAAGCTCGGCTCGCGCCTTCAGGGGCATCCGCACCGCGAATGGCTGCCGGGGCTCGAAACGTCTTCAGGCCCCCTCGGCTGCGGCCTCTCGCAGGCAGTCGGCATGGCGATCGCAGACAGGATGGATAATGGCCGCTCGTCCTCGAAGCAGTTCTACTGCCTCACCGGCGACGGCGAGCTCGATGAGGGGAACAACTGGGAGGCCATCATGCTCGCGAGCAAAGAAAAGCTCCAGAACCTGACCGTCATCGTCGACCGAAATAACATCCAGATCGACGGATTCACCGAAGACATCATGCCGCTCAATCCGCTTGCCGATAAATGGCGCGCATTCAATTGGCATGTGCAGGAGATAGACGGCCACAATTTCCGCGATATCGATCGTGCTGTCGGCGAGGCCAAGGCGGTCTTCGACAAGCCGTCTGTCATCATCGCGTACACCATCCCGTCAAAGGGCATTCCTGCCTTCGAGCGCCAGTTCGAGTGGCACGGCAAGCCGCCGACGACTCCGGAAGAGATAGATGCCGCCCGCAAGGCGCTGCGCGAGGTTCGGACATTCGGCGGCCGAGTTAAAGCACCTGACCATGACTAATCCGATACGAATCTTCGAAATACTCCTAAAGCTCGCCTATCTTATGATATCGGCGTACTTTTTGATCATGGGCATATCACATGAATCGATAACTGCTTTTCTTATAGTTTCAGTCCTTCTTGGGCTCACGCTGCTTTTGAATACAAAGCATCCGAGCTACATATATCCGCTTGGATATGAATATAATAGACGCGTCATTATCATGAGGCGGATCGAAGGCGGGTTGATGCTCGTATTCGCCGCTGTCGTTTCTTACGTCGCATTTGCATAACAACCATGCTCAACCCCGACCTAAAACTCAACGCAAAGCTTTTCGATAAGGATGTCGATCAGCAGCCGATACGCAAAGGCTTCGGCGAAGGTCTCGTACTTGCGGCGGATGCGAACAAGCAGGTCATCGGCATCTGCGCCGACCTCACCGAATCGACGCACATGCTCGCATTCAGGAAGAAGTACCCCGAGCGATTCCTGGAAATGGGAGTAGCCGAGCAGAACCTCGCTGCAGCAGCGAGCGGCATGGCGGCGATGGGCAAGATCCCTTTCATCACCTCATATGCTATGTTCTCGCCTGGTAGGAATTGGGAACAGATCCGCACGACCATCGCATACAATAATCAGCCGGTGAAAATCGCCGGATCCCATGCGGGAATATCAGTAGGCCCGGACGGCGGCACGCATCAGGCCATCGAAGACATTGCCATCCTGCGCGTCATCCCGCGAATGGTGGTTATCTCTCCATGCGATGCAAATGAAGCACGCAAAGCAACCATCGCCGCGGCAAAAACTGTCTCACCGACCTATATCCGCCTTGCCCGCGAGAAGACTCCGGTCATAACGACCGACGATACTCCGTTCGAGATCGGCAAAGCTCAGATATTCTTTGCGCCGCCCGAGAAGAAATACGCAAAAGGGGAGCGCGGCACGAAATATGACGCAGCCATCATCGCAACAGGTGCCTTGCTTCATAAGGCGCTTGCTGTCGCACAAGATCTTTCGAGCAAGGGCAAAAGCGTCGCAGTCATGAACCTAGCCACCATCAAGCCGCTCGATGAGGAAGCTGTCATCCGCCTCGCCCACGATGCGGGAGCCATCGTCACCGTCGAGGAACACCAGATCCACGGCGGTATGGGATCAGCTGTGGCGGAATGCCTCGCAGCCAATCATCCTGTGCCGATAGAGTTCATCGGGGTCAAAGACCTTTTCGGTCAATCAGGCAAACCTGACGAGCTTGTTGAGCATTATGGCATGGGGGAGATGCATATCCGTGAGACAGTGCAGAAGGTTATGGTGCGGAAATAGCGTTGAAAAGGGTAATTTTAATACAATAGGAATCACAACCTGTAAACTTGCTAGTCTTGTTATTTCGTGATTAGCTGTTGCTAGGGGCCGCCTGATCCCAGGCAGCCGAAGTTAACAATTACATAGCGCAGAATATGCTTTTTATGGACGACATTCTGTCAGTTCAGACTGATAAATTCGCGAATCTACTTCGCGACTACGCTCTGGCTGACGAAGGACGTCGGCCGGATCTGTTGGCAAAGGTACAGGAAACCATGCTCGAGCAAGGTAGAGACTACGCCCGCGACATCATTCATGCTTTCAACCGTGAAAGCTGGAGGAATCCTTCGGCAGAGGCGCAGAAGCTTCTCGCCGAGCTGCTTTTTGCAGAGCTGGATGCTAAGGGCGGCAAGACGTCGGCGACTGTAGAAGAGCTGTACCAGATGTACATCCTTCTTCATCACCGTCTCTTCTATGCAGGCACTAGCAGCCTTGTTGCAGGATTCAGGAATAATCGGATTGACGCAGGATTGATCGAGCGGACATTCGCAAGCCTGAATTCAATCGTGCATGTCAGCACCTTGATGAAGATGGCCAAACTCCAAGGAGCTGAAATATCTGATCTGCTTCCACTGCTTGCTCACATGTCTCCCGACAAAAAACCTGTGCACATTCAGCGGGCGATCAAGCTTGCAAGCCACTACCTGGAAAAAAGGGTAAGCATCTCCAAGGAAGCCTTCCTGAAGATGCTCGAAACCCCGCCTCTCCAAGTGGTATCTGCTCCAGCCCAAAATTGAGCTCTTCATGTGCCTTCAATGGCGTCACTTCACAAGAAGCGGCGCCATTTTTTATTGCCTGGATTTTCTGGTATAGTCCTCGTATGGGAGCCTTCAAACTAGCCACAAACCTGACGCCCGCAGGGGATCAGCCAAAAGCGATCGAGGCCTTGAACAGGGGCTTCGCAAAGGGCATGAACCGCCAGACCCTTCTTGGCGTGACGGGTTCCGGCAAGACATTCACGGCGGCTAACATCATAACCACATACGACAAGCCGACCCTCGTCATCGCTCATAACAAGACGCTCGCCGCCCAGCTCGCCCAGGAATATCGCGAATTCTTCCCGCACAACGCGGTGCATTACTTCGTGTCCTACTATGACTACTACCAGCCGGAAGCATATATCCCGTCGAGCGACACATATATAGAGAAGGAGGCCATGATCAATACCGAGATCGAGCGCCTCCGCCACGCATCGACACAGGCTCTCCTCACGCGCAAGGACGTGATCATTGTCGCGTCTGTCTCATGCATATACGGTTTGGGCAGCCCTGCCAATTATGAAAAGGTGAACCTCAAGCTCACCGTCGGCATGGATCTGTCGCGCTCGGAGCTTTTGAGGAAGCTCATCGACATCCATTTCGAGCGCACGACGGCCGACCTCAATCACGGCCAGTTCCGTGCTGTGGGCAATACCCTTGAAGTCATGCCCGTGAACGACAAGACCATATTCCGCCTTGAATACGAGGGAGGAAAAGTCAGCGCAATAATCGAGCTCGACCCGGTGACGCGCGGCCTCAGGGGAACTCCCCAGACCATTTTCATATTCCCGGCCAAGCATTTCATATCCAACGATGAGGACAGCGAGCGCGCCATGAAGACCATCCAGGCTGAGCTCGAAGGCCGCCTCAAGGAGCTCGACAAGGCCGGCAAGATGCTCGAAGCCGAACGCCTGAAGCGCCGCGTAAAATATGACCTCGCCATGATCCGCGAGATCGGCTACACCAACGGCATCGAGAACTACTCCCGCCATTTTTCCGGCAAGATGCCTGGGGAGCCGCCGGATACGCTGCTTTCATATTTCCCGCACAAGCCTGACGGCACTCCCGACTTCCTGACCGTCATTGACGAGTCGCACGTCACGGTTCCGCAGCTCAACGGCATGTTCGCCGGAGATGCGTCCCGCAAGAGTACCCTCATCGAGCACGGCTTCCGCCTGCCATCGGCCAAGGACAATCGTCCGCTCAAGTTCGACGAATTCATACAGCGCGTGGGCCCGATCCTATTCACGTCCGCGACGCCGAGCGACTACGAGCGCACCGAGAGCCAGCAGATAGTGGAGCAGGTCATCCGCCCGACGGGCCTCATCGATCCGATCGTGGACATCCGGCCGATCATCGAGAAGGGCGACTACAAGGGCCAGATCGCCGATTTCATCTCCGAAGCCCAGAAGACGATCAAGATTGGCGACCGCGTTCTCGCCACGACGCTCACAAAGAAAATGGCCGAGGACCTCTCAGAATTCCTCAAGGAGAAGGGGATCAAGACCGCCTATCTTCACAGCGATATAAAGACCATCGATCGCATCAATATCATCACGGACTTCCGCCGCGGCAAGTACGATATCCTGGTGGGCGTCAACCTGCTCCGCGAAGGATTGGATATGCCCGAAGTGTCCCTGATCGGCATCCTCGACGCGGACAAGGAAGGCTTCCTGCGCTCTGAAACGGCTCTTATCCAGACCATCGGCCGCGCCGCCCGCAATTCAGCCGGCCGCGTCATCCTCTATGCCGACCATATGACGAATTCGATGACCAATGCCATCCGCGAGACCGATCGCCGCCGTTCCATTCAGGTCGCATACAACACCGAGCACGGCATCACGCCGACGACCATCAGGAAGATGATCCATGACATCACAGACCAGCTCCGAACCGAGCACGAAAAGGCCGTGAATGAGATGGTCAAGATCGACGAGGAATTGGCGCGCAACAATCCGAAGCAGCTCCTGAAGCTCAAAGAAGATCAGATGGAAGAGGCCGTGAAGGCGCTCGATTTCGAATCCGCAGCGCTCATCCGCGACGAAGTATTCAAGCTCCAGGAAATGATGGGGCTCGTGAAGGGGAAGGGCAAGAAAGGTGCCAAGAAAGCAAAATAGGTTCTCAATAAAAAAGCCAACCATTGCTGGTTGGCTGGCGAACGAATGCATTCTTCAGACTTTATCCATGTCTCCGAATATGACGATGGTTATCTGACTTACCTCAATATTGATCTCGTCTTTTAGTGCGTCGTTTTCTGTCGCCTGGCTATCCTCATCCCCAACAGCAACCCTGGCATCCCTCATCAATACGTAGCCAGGTATGCTGCGCTGGTCATTAAGTGCCGCTATTTTCCCAATGATCCTGATCCCGCTGTAGAGATAGACCTCAACCTCCTTTCCTCCGTATTTTTTGGTGATTTTCGATCCATCAGGTATGGAATCGGCCAAATTTTCTGTTTTCTTATCTGCTCTTGATTCGTTTAAGTTCAAAAAAGCCGTCAGGCCCATTAAGACAATAGTTACGCACAATATGGCTCTGCCGGCGCCAGCAACATTCAGCAAAGCATAGGCGAAGACCAAAAGGACAAAAATCCTGAGTGATAGAGTATTTTTCATAGTTTTAAAGAGTAGGAATCTAAGCACATAGTGGCAATATGAATATCCAATGTCAAATAATGATGTATAATACTTCCACATATGCCCCCAGCATCTCTCTCCACAAAACCCGAGAAGATCCTCATCATCGAAAGCAACGGAGCATTCGGCTCGCAGATCGACCTCGCTCTCAAGAAAGACGGCTACGAGAACGTATTCCTGCTCAAGAATGGCGCTGACGGCCTCAAGGCGATCTATGACTACCTGCCGCACCTCATCATCCTTGATGTGGCGCTCTCCGACGGCGACGGCTACACGGTCGTAGAGAAGAAGCATGCCGAGCCGCTCCTCACGCGCATCCCGCTCTATCTCATGTCGACGGATGGACAGCCCATCACCATGTCGCGCATCCCGAATGGCAGCGTCAAGGAATTCCTGATCTCGATGCATATCACGCCCGAAGAAGTCGTCGGCAAAGTCAACGCATGCTTCGGCCATCAGACCGCAGCTGATATGGAAAAACAGGCAGCAGCCAATACTTCGGCCAAAAAGAAGATCCTCTGGGTCGAGGACGACAAGCTCATCGGCAACATCCTCATGAAGAAGCTCACATCGTCCGGCTTCGACATTTTCCATGCAAAAAGCGGAGATGAGGCGATAGAGGGCCTGAAGACATTTGCGCCCGATGCAGTGGTGCTCGATCTCGTCCTGCCCGGAATGAGCGGCTTCGACATCCTTCAGAAGATCCGCGAGGATAACCGCTTCAAGAATGTTCCAGCCATGATCCTTTCCAACCTTTCAAAACAAAGCGATATAGAGCGCGCAAAATCCCTCGGTGCCCAGAAATTCCTGGTAAAAGCATCGGTTTCTCTTGATCAGATCATCGAAGAAGTGAGAGGGTTGTGCAGATAGGCGCCTCAATCATCGTAGTCATTACTTTGATTTCTGTTATTTTTATTGGCTATAAGCGACATAACCCGGCAGATGGACCGTCATATTTGATATAAGCTTGAAATCGTGCTATATTCCCGAAATCATGTCAGCTACTCCAAAAAAGTCCACCCACTCCGCCCGCACAGGTGCTCATGGCGACGATAAGATCATTGTAAAAGGCGCACGCACGCACAATCTCAAGAACATCAGCGTAGAAATGCCGCGAAATACTATGATCGCGGTCACTGGTCTTTCAGGTTCCGGCAAATCATCGCTTGCATTCGATACCATCTTCGCAGAAGGCCAGCGCCGCTACGTCGAGTCATTGTCCGCATATGCCCGCCAATTCCTGCACAAGATGCAGAAACCCGATGTCGATGAGATCCTCGGCCTCTCTCCGGCCATCGCCATCGACCAGAAATCCCGCTCCAACAACCCACGTTCGACGGTGGCCACGATCACAGAGATATACGACTATATGCGTATCTTGTTTGCGCGCGTCGGCAAGCCGCACTGCCTCATCTGCGGCCGCGAGATCAACCGCATCTCCAAGGAAGAGATCCTTGAGACCATTCTGAAGACCGTGACCGAGCGCTCGACCCGCGCTAAGAATGTATTCGGCGTGAATATAACCGATGCCAAAGTCCGTGTCTGGGCCCCGGTCGTCGTCGGCCGCAAGGGCGAATACTACCAGCTCCTCTATGACCTCCTCGGCAAGGGATATGACCGCGTCCGCGTCGACGGCACCCCGCACCGATTGCGCGAACAGATCATCCTCGAGAAGAACAAGAAGCATGACATAGACGTCATGGTGGACGAGCTCTTCGTCAGCGAATTCAGCGACAAGAAGCAGGCGGAAGACGCCCGCGAGCGCCTGTCCGAAGCGTTGGAGCGCGCCATTCAGGAATCAGACGGCCTTATCAAGATAGAATATCCGGGCGCCAAGGAAAGCGAAGGCGACGAGAAGCTCATGTCCGTCAAATTCATGTGTCCGTATGATGGCTTCTCATATCCCGAGATCGAGCCGCGCCTGTTCTCCTTCAACTCGCCATACGGAGCATGTCCGACCTGCAACGGCCTCGGCACAGAGAGCATCTTCAGCGACAAGCCATGCCCGGAATGCAAAGGTGCCCGTTTACGCCCCGAAGCCCTCTTCGTGCGCATCGGCGACAAGAATATCGTGGACGTCGTAGGGTTATCCATCGAGAAGGCTGTGAAGTATTTCGAGGACATCAAGCTCACCGAAGCCGAACGCGAGATCGCCAAGGTCGTCCTGAGAGAGATCGGCGCACGCATCTCATTCATGGTCAACGTTGGTATCGAATACCTGACCCTAGACCGTCGTGCATCCACTCTCTCCGGCGGGGAAGCCCAGCGCATCCGCTTGGCATCACAGCTCGGTTCAGGTCTTGTGGGCGCTCTATATGTTCTGGATGAACCGACCATCGGCCTCCATCAGCGCGACAATGACCGCCTCATCAAGACCCTCTTGCATCTGCGCGACCTCGGCAACACCATTCTCGTGGTCGAGCACGACGAAGACACCATGTACGCTTCCGACTATATCGTCGATATCGGCCCAGGTGCCGGCATCCACGGCGGCAACGTGGTCGTCTCCGGCTGGCTCGACGAGCTTCTCACGGCCAAGAAGAATACGTCCGACTCCCTCACTCTGGCATACCTGCGCGGCGAGAAGGTCATACCGACTCCGGCCAAGCGCCGTGAGCCGAAGGGCAAGATCCTGATCCGCGGCGGCAACGCTTTTAATATCAAGAATATGGATGCCGACGTACCGCTCGGCGTATTCAACGTCATCACCGGCGTTTCGGGCTCCGGCAAATCCTCATTCATGTACGAGATCCTCCATCGCAACCTGCAGGCGAGGTTCGAGAGCCGCAACCGCTCCAACGAGGTCATCAATGCCAAGGAATTCAAGGGCACTGAATATGTGGGCCGCACCATCCTCATCGATCAGTCTCCGATCGGCCGCACGCCACGCTCGAACCCAGCGACATATACCGGCGCATGGACGCACATCCGCGACATGTTCGCGAGCGAGCCTGAATCCCGCGCACGAGGCTGGGGCCCAGGACGCTTCTCGTTCAATAGACCGGGCGGACGCTGCGAGAACTGCGAAGGCAACGGCGAGATCGCAGTGGAGATGCATTTCCTTCCGACCGTCTATGTGACCTGCGACGTCTGCAACGGCAAGCGCTTCACCAAGGAGACCCTCGACATCAAGTTCAAGAAGAAGAGCATCTATGACATCCTGGAGATGACCATCGAAGAGGCCCTGAAATTCTTTGAGGACATTCCGGCCATTCATGACCGCCTGTCAACACTGCAGGAAGTGGGATTGAGCTACGTGAAGGTCGGCCAGTCAGCCACGACCCTTTCCGGCGGCGAGGCCCAGCGCGTGAAGATATCGTCAGAGCTCTATCGCTCGCACACCCAGAAGACCATCTATCTCTTGGATGAACCGACTGTCGGCCTCCACTATGAAGACGTGAGCAAGCTCATCGAGATCCTCCAGAGGCTCGTCGACAAGGGCAATACAGTCGTCGTCATCGAGCACAACCTAGATCTCATCAAGAGCGCGGACTATGTCATCGACATCGGTCCTGAAGGCGGCGAGCGCGGCGGCAAGCTCGTCGCGAAGGGAACACCAGAGGACGTTGCAAATAATCCGAAATCGTATACGGGACAGTATTTGAAAAAAGTGCTGAAGAAGGGGTAATAAAAAAAGCCTGACAACTAAATGTGTCAGGCTTACGACTGGCTTCAATTTTTGAGTCGGGTAATAGGATTACCATGCATTCGAAGATCTCTATCAAGTGCGTATTTACCGGTCTCAACTTGAGTTAGAATTCTATATTCACAGTTGTTCAGATTGCCGTAGGATTCAAACAGCTCTTCGCTCCATCCTAAAATAAGTTTGAGCAATACTCGAAATTCAAATCCGTGTGACAACACTACAACGTCACATCTTTTTTCTTCGTGAAGACTAAGTATCTTATTCTTGAACATTTCGAGCCGAGATATCAAACTTAATGCGCTTTCGCCTTGTGGGAAAGTATAACGAAGAACACCTACCCGATATCTTTCAGCTTCTATGGAGGATCGAGTAGTGAGATCAATTTTACCCCAACATTGTTTAACAATAAGGGGTTCTACTTCAACATTTACTGCAATTGAATCTGGTAATCTGGGTATCACTTCTTTAAGCGTCTGCACGTTTCGTACGCCTGGAGAGGTATAGAATTGCACACGGGTCGAATTCTTCAATACCTGAGCTAGAATATTACCGAGATTTGCCGCCTGTGAGCGCCCGTTCTCAGTCAAAGGTATTTCTAGGTCATCCAGAATACTGTAAATAGTATTATCTACGTCCTCAATTGATTCTGCGTGCCTGCAGATTATTATTCTCGGCTTCATATTTCCTTTCTAATATCTTTGGATTTTTGTGGTAGACTGCATTCCATGGAAAGCTTTGATGACGAAAAAAGCGAAACATTATTTCTCCTTAGAGACAATGACGTATTTGCAAATTTGTCACTTATGCCTCGTACAGAATGGCAAGACCGCATAACTGCAAAGGCGGTCGTATTTAATGAGCGTAATGAAATAGCTCTCATTGGCAATGCCGTGCACGATCTTTTACTTTTACCTGGAGGGGGGATCGACGCCGAAGAGTCAGTGATCAATGGACTTCGAAGAGAATGCCTCGAGGAGATTGGTTATCACGTCAGCATAGATCAGTTTCTCGGGAAAACAGAAGATTTCCGCTCCAGAGACGGAAGGCATACCATCAGCTATGGATACGTAGCTCGTACAGAATCTCAGGCGCAATCAGATCTCACAGACAATGAGAAGAGTGTTGGAACATATGTGGCTTGGGTGTCATTTAGTGAAGCACTCAAGCGACTAAAGCTACAACAGGATAAAATAAAACAGGAATCTAATCCTAAGTTTTATAATTCATGTTTCAATGCGATCCGTGACTACTTTTTTCTACAAAGAACAGATGCTTTGTTGGGAAAATAATCACTTGGCTATTCCTCGGATTCTATCGATTATCTGAGTTGTCGAGACGGACTCGTCCATATACCGGGGAAGAAAGTGTACTTTTGTGCACGGCAACCATTTTTGAATTTGAGACAGTCGCAATTTCATTTTCTCTGAATTTCGAATGCTGTCATCAAATACAATGCTAGTGGGTCGTAATGCAGTCAAAGTACTTTCGTCATTTGGGCTGACATCAGAGATATAGACAACATCCACGCAACGCAGGCTCGTCACCAACATGGCACGCTGCTTCTCGGGTATGATAGGTCTACTACTATTTTTGTAACCTTGTATATATCTATCCGAGAGAATAGCAACAACTAACATGCTTTCGAGGCGAGAAGCGTACTCAAGTAGGTGAAGGTGACCAACATGGAGGAGGTCGAAGCATCCACTTACAAGGGTGAAGCTTTTACCTGAAGGTAGAATTGACCTAATTTCCGCTAGAGATTTGCATATATGTTTCATATTAAATTTTAAAAAATCAATTTAAATTGTATTTCTGACAAGAACTATGTATTATTATTAGCTATAAGTCAATATATTATGCTCTCCACAAAGCTCCCAAAACTCAATATGCCTGACGAGCCGGGCGTGTACACATTCAGGGACGCCAAGAAGCGCCCCATGTATATTGGTCGGGCTACATCGCTCAAGGACCGCGTCCGGAGCTATTTTGCCGCAGACCTCATCGCGACCCGCGGGCCGCGCATCGTGGACATGGTCACGAAGGCGCACACGGTCACCTGGGAGCCCACCGGTTCCGTCCTCGAAGCCATCCTCCTCGAGACCGAGCTCATCAAGCGATACCAGCCTTTCTATAACGTCGACGAGCGGGACGACAAGAGCGCGCAGTACGTCGTCATCACCGCCGAGCCGTGGCCGCGCGTATTCCTCGCCCGCGCCCGCGATCTCGATCAGGCCCTGAAGGAGGGCACAGCTCCATACAAGATCAAGCGCCGCTTCGGCCCATACCATGAATCAGGGCTCATCAAAGTCGCCCTCAAGATCCTGCGCCGCCTCTTTCCATTCAGGGACAAGAAATCCCTCGACGAACGCCACGATGCTTTCTATCGCGCCATAGGCCACTCGCCGCATGACACGGACGAGGATGCACGAAAGCGGTACCTTCGCACGATCAACTATCTGATCCTGTTCTTCGAGGGCAAGAAGAAGATCCTGCGCCGCAGACTCGAGAAGCAGATGAACGCAGCAGCAAAAGAGCTCCAGTTCGAGGAAGCGGGGCAGATCCGCTACCTCCTGCACGCGCTCGACCATATCAATGACATGGCCCTCATCAAGCGGGACATCTCCCAAAGCGGAAAGTTCGGAGCCAGCCGCGCATTCCGAATGGAGGCATATGACATTGCGCATCTGAGCGGCATGGAGACCGTGGGAGCCATGGTCGTCTCCACGAATGGCCAGCTCGCACCGGCGGAATACCGCAAGTTCAAGATCTCCCGCAATGCCAACAACGACATCGCTGGCCTGACCGAGACACTGTTCCGCCGGCTCAACCATCCTGAGTGGCCCTACCCAGACCTCATCATAGTCGACGGTAACGAGACCCAGGCAAAGCATGCCGAGAATGTGCTCAAGGCGCGGCGCATCGCGATCCCCGTCGTCGGCGTGACCAAGAATGAGCGGCACGTTGCAGACAGGCTCGTCGGCAATCCAGATCTGACCGAACCATACAAAGCTGAGATCATCGCGCTCAATGCGGAGGCGCACAGGTTTGCAATTGCGTATCATAGACAAAGAAGGAATAAGCGACTTCTCTCTTGATTTGTTTAAACAAAAATCCCCTCACCAATACAGGGAGGGGTTGCACTAGTTTGCTTTAGGGCCTAAGACAGGGCTGAAGCTATTTCGTCGATAGTGCGCATTACGGCGCCATAACGATCGACGGACTCAATGATAGGGCGACCTACAATAATCCTGTTTGCTCCTTTTTGAATAGCTCCCTGAGGAGTATCAATACGTCGAGAATTCTGATTGTCATCCTTCAATGTGGACCAGAGCGGACGCACTGCAGGAGTATTAATGCTCATTGATTTTTTAATATAACTCCTCGCCCTGGAAGCCTCCATGGGGGAACAGACGATTCCATGTAGGCCTCCCTCTGAAGCTCGCCGGGCCAGAGCCGCAACGGCCATATCAACAGACCGATTGTAAATACTGAAGCATTCCCGGTGGGTTGTTTCTGTCAAAACTGTCACTCCAAGTATTTCAGTACGAGGCAGTTCTATCTTTAACATTGGCACGAGCCACGTCATATTTACGTGAGCGGAAATCGTAAGCATGTCTGGTTCCATGTCTTGAAGGAAGTTTGCGTCTGCGATTAGCGTAGTTCCAATGTCATAAAGCTTCAAATCCGCAAAGACCCTAAGGTTCCGAGCTTTGATTTCACTAATAAGACTATAGCCGCAGGATCTCAGCGCGGAATTTATTTTAATACACACTCCGGTGTTAGAAAGAAGATCGGCCAGTTTAAGAACCTCGCCTCTAATTTCCTGAGTTGTTGTATGTGGTGAGAAATCAGCCGAAACTATGAGTCGCTCAGCTGGAGTAAGGGCCCTGAGTCCTTTATATGTAGTTTTCATGTCTGGCAAAAGACTACTCCAGGCTAAAATACAATGCAACAAGGAGATACCATCAATCCGTACTTTCTTGTTATAATATCTACATGTCCCATCTCATACGGGTCGGGGTCCTTCGCGGAGGGCCGAGCTCCGAATACGACGTATCGCTCAAAAGCGGCGGTGCCATCCTCGCCGCACTCCGATCGCGCGCCGACGAACGCTATCGCATCCATGACGTCCTCATAGATCGCGCAGGGGAATGGCATGCTGACGGCATACGGATAGATCCCGAAGACGCGCGCGTCAGATTCGACGTCGCTTTCAACGCGCTTCATGGCGCGTACGGGGAAGACGGCAAGCTGCAATCCATCCTCGAGGCGCACGGCATCCCATTCACCGGCTCGGACTCGCTCGCGTCCGCATTGGGCATGAATAAGATCCTGACCAAGCAGGTTCTTGCGAAGCACGGCATCAAGTCGCCGTACTGGAAGGAGGTCTTGTCCGAGGACGTGCAGGGAGAGAAGGCTGCGGCCACCGCTCAAGAATTATTCGAGACATTCGTCCTGCCCGCGGTCATCAAGCCTGCCGTGAGCGGCTCATCAGTGGGCGTTTCTATCGTGAGGAAGCATGCCGACATCGAACCAGCCCTCCGGGAGGCAGCTCTTCATGGGCATTCTATCCTTGTCGAGGAATTCATCTCAGGTATCGAATCCACCTGCGGCATTATCGAGAATTTCCGTGGACAGGATCTGTATGCCTTGCCTCCTGTCGAGATACGCCCGAAAAATTCCTTCTTTGACTTCAAGGCGAAATACGAAGGGGAGTCAGAGGAGATCGTACCAGCTACATTTTCGCAGGAGCTAAAGAAATCCATCGAGGTCCTCGCTGCTAAGGTCCACACAGTCCTCGGGCTGCGCCATTATTCGCGCACAGATTTTATCATCCATCCGCGCAGGGGGATCTACGTCCTCGAGACCAATACGCTTCCCGGGCTGACCGAGGAGTCGCTTGTTCCGAAGTCGCTCCACGCCGTCGGCAGCGGGCTTCCCGAGTTTGCGGACCATCTCATACGGCTCGCACTGTGCGAAATATAGGACAACGTTTTACTTAACTTGACAAGTTAAGTGGTAAGATGGTATGATGTTTCCAGGTCGGTCCCGCGGTTGGGATCGAAGCACAAAAACTACAAACACCGTACGCACTTGAAAAAAGAACAGAAGTACATTCCAAAACTTGCCGGAGCCGTCACCTGCTTCCTCGCACTGGCTCTCAGCGCCCTCATCCCAGTCCTGTCATTTATGAAAGGAAAACCAAAAGGCAAGGCTTCGGATGCCGCGCCCATGGGGCAGACATCTGAGGCCAAGCAAGAGCTTCCCGTTGTAAAGAACGAGAAGCATGAGCGAGTCATGTTCCCGCCTCCGAGCAAAGTGCTCGATGTGGTGCATAACAACATTCTCAAGCAGTCCCTGGATTCAGCATCTCCCAGGCCTTCCTGAACTATGTGCTCACAAACACGACGCAGCCCCTAAAGGCTGCGTTTTTTATTTAGATATATGTATGTATCTGTGGCGTCTGGATTGTAAACGATCCAGACATCCTACAAGATTATAGTCGTTACGCTCCTTGATTTTGTGGACCTGCGCGGACTCGAACCGCGTGCCTCCGCTTTGCAAAAGCGGCGCTCTACCAGATGAGCTACAGGCCCAAACGAGGGACGAAAAAACATGCTACTGAGAGAGAATACATGATTATAGCCGTTTTTTCAATGTATCTTGCTTTTTATGGTTTGTTGTGATATGATGCTCAATGGCAGATAACTCACTCAAGGCAGAAGAATTTGGCTTTCCAAACTACTCAGCCTTTCACACTTAGCTCGTTAACATATGAATAAACTACTAGTCTCGCTGATCCTTGCGATCAGCTTTGTCAGTTCAACGTTTGCTCAGGGTCCCTCAAACGGGTACTTCCTGGACAAATTCGATAATACCGACGGCTGGACTCCGAATGTGAGTCCTGCTGCTACGTTCGCTGCAGTACCCGACCCAAGCACCGGCGGCCTCACCAACATGCTCAAGCTTCAGGCTCTTCCTCGGGATTACTTTCCCCCGGATCAGCCGCAGAATCAATTGTCCAACTTTCAAGGCGGGACAAAGCTGGTGGATCTGAAAGGGGATTGGATCGTCGGTGCAGGCATCGGCGTTCCAACCAACATGTTCGTGGACAAGGTCTCTTTCGGGAATAATCTTGTTCCAATTGCGTATGACGCAGAAATGTGGGTGCAAACTGCCGATGGCAACAGCGTGAAGCTCATCCTTCACAATGGAACCTCTATTGATCCACAGAAGATGCTATGGACAATGGAAGTAAACGGAGTAGAGCACGGCTCGCTATCGTACATGAATCCGCGGCCCGAAGATGTCGAACCGCAAAGCATCTGGTCGGATTGGCAGATCAAGTACAAGCAAGGTGTCGGCGTTTCCTTCGTAAAAGACGGAGTCACTATCGATACCATCAGCGATGCCCAAGTTCCAGACGTCACTTCGATCAGCCTTGAAATCAAAAACCAAGGCTTTGAAAATACAGTGTACGTTAGGAATGTCACTGGGGCAGGAGAGGCACGAGGTTTCTCCGCAGTTCCCGAGCCGGCGACGTACGGTCTTTTAGCTGCGATCAGCCTTATGGGCTTCGTAGTTATCAGAAGGATCCGTTCCAACCGGCAGCCAGCGTTGGTCGCAGTCAGTTGTTAGTTTCAGTACAGCTTCAACCTCAAGCCGCTCATGCAAATGGGCGGCTTTTTATTTATACGATCTATCTTTGTGGCGTCTGGATCGTAAACGATCCAGACATCCTACAAAAATATACGACCCTTGGTCGTTATTTTTGTGGACCTACCGAGAATCGAACTCGGGTCTTGGCAATGCGAATGCCACGTCATGCCACTAGACCATAGGCCCTGGCTCCGCCATCGAGTGCACATCGGCGGAATAAATTCATGTCGGGGCGCCGAGAATCGGACTCGGACCTCACGCACCCGAAGCGTGTATACTACCACTATACTACGCCCCGATGTGAGCTACGATACCACATTCCAGTCCTGATTCGCCAGAGGAACTTTCCCATTCTATGTGTGGACCATGCCGGACTCGAACCGGCCACCTCACCCATGCCATGGGTGCGCTCTACCAGATGAGCTAATGGCCCGAAAGCTGATCGCGATCCTCGCTATTCGGACGCACTACAATCTAGCATGATTTGAGGAATATTCAAAAATGCCGTAAGCTGTTTTCACCGCACCCTTAGCTCAGTTGGCTAGAGCGCGCCCTTCACACGGGCGAGGTCGCAGGTTCGAGCCCTGCAGGGTGCACAAACCGTGGTATCATATCCGCATATGGAGCAATTCGAACACGCAATAGGGGAAATATTCGATCTTATCTGGGAAATGGTCACCGCCATCCTTTCGGTCATCCCGACCATCCTGAAATTCATCACCTGGGCGCTTCTCTCGGTCGTGATCCTGCCGTGCGTCTGGGTCGCAAGCACTGTCTATCCGTGGTGGGTCGAGTGGGGCGAAGATTTTTAGGCCTTTTTAGATCCCTAGATTAGTAAATTCGGCCGCCGAATAGTACAATACCGCCCATGGAAGAGAACCAATCCCAAGCCGCCAGAGCGGCGCTTCATCCGACTATCTTCGTCATCTTCGGCATCACCGGAGACCTTGCCGCGCGCAAGCTCATTCCGGCCCTCCTAAGCCTGTATGCCAAGAAGATGCTCCCTCAGCGCTTCGCCATCATCGGATTTTCCCGCCGCCCATTCTCCCGCGAGGAATTCCGCGAGCTCATCCGCACGCACATGAATGTGAAGCCCGGCCAATTCAAGGAAGAGGACATCAAGCACTTTCTCGATCATATGTCATATGAGCAGGGAATATTTGGCGACCGGGCGGGATACGTGAGGCTTTCCGAGCGCATTACAGACATAGATCGCAGATGGGGCCAGTGCTCGAACAAGCTTTTTCATCTCTCGGTGCCCCCATCCCTCTACGAAGGCATTTTGAACAACCTCGCTGCATCCGGATTGACAGAGCCGTGCGCTGATGACACAGGGTGGACGCGTGTCCTCATCGAGAAGCCGTTCGGCCGCGACCTCGACACCGCGCAGTCTCTCGACAAGCTCTTAGCAAAGCTCTTCAAGGAGAAGCAGATTTTCCGCATCGATCATTATCTCGCCAAGGAATCACTGCAGAACATCATCGCGTTCCGCTTCAGCAATTCGCTCTTCGAGCCGATCTGGCGCCGCGAATTCATCGACAAGGTGCACGTCAAGATATTCGAACAGGGCGACATCAGCGGCCGAGGGGATTCATATGATCCGATCGGCGCACTGAAGGACGTGGGGCAGAACCATGTTCTCATGATGCTCGCTACTGTCTGCATGGACAAACCAAAATCATTCGTGGCCGAAGCCATCCGCAAGGAGCGTGCTGCGGTGCTGGGCAAGCTCAAGGCCGCTTCGGGCAAGAGCCTGAAGGAATGCACGATCCGCGGCCAATACATCGGTTACACGAACGAAGAGAACGTACCAAAGGATTCGCAGACCGAAACATATTTCCGCATCAAATCACTCGTCAATTCAAAGCGATGGAAGGGCGTCCCGTTCTACCTCGAGAGCGGCAAGGCTTTGTCGGAATCAAAAACCGAGATCGATGTCTATTTCAAGAGCGACAAGAAGGCGCCAACATCCTCAGCCGATCCAGCACGAGCAGAAGAAAGCCAGAACATCCTTACGTTCCGCATTCAGCCTGACGAGGGCATCAAGATAAAATTCTTTGTGAAGACGCCGGGGCTTGAATTCAATGTGGAGCCGAAGACCCTCAAGTTCAAATATTCCGAGCAGGCGACTCCGGGCTGGGTCATCATGCCGAACGATTATGAACGGCTCATTCATGACGCATTCGTAGGAGATCAGACATTGTTTGCCTCGACCGAGGAGATCATGGCTTCATGGAAATTCATCGAAGCCGTCATCAAATCCTGGAAGAACGTGCCGCTCACGCGATACGAGAAAGGCGCCAGGGAAGTGCTGTAATAAGAGGCAACAAAAAAGCCGACCTTGAGGGGCGGCTGTGATTAAAGACTCAGAATTATTATGCTGGAACCAGCTGATCAGGCTGCAGCACTGATTTTCTGAGCATTTCCATTGAGAATACATTCCGGGGCTCGATAAGCACGAGCCGAGGATTCGTAACGCGGCCGTCAAAAACGTACAGGAAAAGAAACTCATACGGCTGCGTGATCGGCTCGCGTATGTCTAAGACGACTACGTCATATTCTTCTCTTTGCACTGAAAGCATTTTCAGAGCTTCAGACATCCTGCACATTAGAGACACCTCATTATCTGTGTCCCTGAACGTTCGGTAAGCGTTGTTGCGAAAGACGGCATCGGGACTGGCGATCAGAATATTCATTTGTATTGGTTTTGCAAGAGCTATCGGTTTATAGGTTTACTGGCTGCTGAGCTTTATACACCATATTGAGTTAAATGTCAATAGGATAGTGGCCAGATTTGTGATTACCGGGATTTTCCTGTACTCTGATTCGCATGTCTCTCTCCATCGGCATCGTCGGCCTCCCGAACGTGGGCAAGTCCACGCTCTTTAACGCGCTCACAAGAAAGAGCGTGCTGGTGGCCAACTATCCCTTCGCAACCATCGATCCGTCGGTCGGCGTCGTGGCCGTTCCTGACCCGCGCCTCTGGAAGCTCTCTGAATTCTCGAAGTCAGCAAAGACAGTGCCTGCCGCAGTCGAATTCGTAGACATTGCAGGCCTGGTGAAAGGCGCCTCAGACGGCGAAGGCCTCGGCAACAAGTTCCTTTCGAATATCCGCGAGACCGACGCGATCGCCGAAGTCGTGCGCATATTCGAGGACGCGGATATCATTCACGTCAATAACAAGATCGATCCGCTCAAGGATATCGAGGTCATCAATCTCGAGCTCATTCTCGCCGATACGGACACGGTCACGAAGCGCCTTGGCAACCTCGCCAAGGAAGTGAAGGCCGGCAAGAAGGAAGCAAAGATAGAGGCCGGGGTTCTGGAGCGTGCGAAGACTGCGCTTGAAGCAGGGAAGCTCGCCTCGACAGTGGCTGCCGATGAATACGAAGCGCCGCTCCTGAAGCAGATGCAGCTTCTTACTTCCAAGAAGATCCTTTACGTTCTGAACAAAAAGTCAGGCGGTGTGAATCTCGACGAGCTCAAGGACGAGCGCTGGAATGCGCTTATGGCATTCATGAAAGAGAGCGGTGCGACATGGGTCGCGGTGGACGCCGGCTTCGAGCATGATCTCAAGGATATGAACGACGTGGAGAAAAAGGAGATGCGCGAAGGCATGGGCGCCAAAGACGATGGCATAGACAATCTCATCCGCGCGAGCTATGAGATGCTCGGACTCATCACCTATTTCACGACCGGTGAAGACGAGACCCGCGGCTGGACCATAGAGCGAGGCTGGACTGCGCCGATGGCCGGTACTGCCATTCATGGCGATTTCAAGGACAAATTCGTGCGTGCCGAAGTCATAGGCTGGAAAGAGCTTTTGGAAGCTGGCTCCTACGCTGCAGCACGCGAGAAGGGCCTGCTCCGCACCGAAGGCAAGGAATACATCGTGAAGGATGGGGAGGTTATAGAATTTAAGATTTAAAAAACAGACCCCATCGCCGAAGCGGTGGGGTCTGGACTTGAATTAGGAATCATTCTTCACTTTCAGTTTCTTTCACAATCTGTCCAGTATTTGAGTCAATGAATTTTTCCTTCACGACTTTCCGGATCTTGGTCGTAGCTTCGACTGAGAAGAGAGCTATAATTCCAAGAATCGGATGTCCGAGTGACCAGAGGATGAAGCAAAGCGTCATACCGGGCCACACGAAGATACCGATGAAACATAAGATAACGTTAACTGGGTCTTCCATAAATGAACAGCCTCCTTTATTTATATACTGTATCATCTTGTTTAGTTAATGTCAACTGATAATACAGGCTGTTTCCTGCGCGCAGTTTAAGATTTAGAGTCACTTTTTGTATTGACGAACCGGCCGCTATGAGGCTATATTGATTTCTTCCCCCAAACCGGAGGAAAAACAGAAATAGCACATTTTGAACCGCAACTTTATCCTTATGCCTACATCACATTCGATCAGCACCTCGTTCCTGAAATACAATCGGGAACAGAGCAACAAATACACGGAACCTGGGCAGACGCTCTTGAGGCGCCAGTACCGGAAGACGTATACGGCCCAGATAGCAGCTCTTAAGTGCATGGATGGCCGCATCAACATGGCTGTCATGACACAGACGCCCCTTGGCATCATTCAGCCATACCGGGATCTGGGCGGCAAATTCGACCTCGGAAGCGAGTTTGGAGCGGTGCTAGCCGAATGGATCAATCACGGCATTGAGAGCGGCCGGTCAGGCTCGATCGTCCTCGTGACCTATCATTGGTCAAAAGGCGATCCTGCCCACCGTGGATGCAAAGGTTTCAGCTGCGATGTCAAAGCGGCTCGTTCCTACACGCAGGGTACTGTTCGCGACATCGAGGACATATTTGGCGCCGATCATGGAATAGTTCATCCCATTCAAGTCGGCATCGAAACTGACGAGGATTCGCTGGTATTCCATGGCAACAATGGAAAGAAGCTGGACTTGTCGGAAGTCGGCACTGAAGACCCCATATCTCTGCGTATGAAGCTAGAGGAATTGTATCCGGACATGACCCGGGACAAGATCGAAAGCCTCATTCCGCTCTGCGTCGGCAACGTCAGGCATATCGCTGAAGTTCGCAAGATCAATCGGCCCATAGCGGATATCGACCATAAAGAAAATATCCTCGGCTACGGTAGAGGGTTCGACTGGCATCACCAGCCGAATCAGATGCTCATTGTCGGTCCCTTCAATGACGGAAAGGCCAAGCACATACAAGTAGCGTGCAGCATTCTGTTTTCAAATCTGAAGCAAGGAAAGATATCCAAAGGAGACGGTCTTCTTTTGGTGGCTTCTTCAGTTTTTCGCGACGAGACAGGTCCGCAGCGCAAGCGCGCAGAATTCGAGGCCCGTTCACGTGCCAACTTCCTGCACAACGTCGTCAAGGAAGAGTTGGACAGGCTTAAGAAGCTTGATCATGCATTCAAGATGCCTCGATTGGAAATAGCCGCGGGTACCATGAATCAGAATACTCGGCTCTTCATACCGGTGAAGCTGAGCGAGGCTGATCTGGCCCTAAAAGGATAGTTGATTACAACAGACACGAAGCACCTTTGACGAGGTGCTTTTTTATTTTGAATATTCGGTGCCTTTAGGCTATGATTGAAGCCATGAAGAAACCCACGCCTGCCCGCGCCGCCAAGGAAGCCTATGACCCGGCCAAGATAGAAAAGAAGTGGCAGAAGAAATGGGCATCGTCGAAGGTCTACCGCTCGACCGAATCCAAGGACGCCAAGGACAAATTCTATGTGCTCGACATGTTCCCATATCCGTCGGGCGAGGGTCTCCATGTCGGCCATCCGAAAGGCTATATAGCGACCGATGTCGTATCGCGCATGAAGCGCATGCAGGGCATGAATGTGCTCCATCCCATGGGCTTCGACGCATTCGGCCTGCCCGCCGAGAACTACGCCATCAAGACCAAGACCAACCCAGCTGATTCCGTCGCCAAGAACGTCGCGCACTATAAAGAGCAGCTTGAGCTCTTGGGCTTCGACTATGATTGGTCCCGCGAGGTCAACACGACCGACCCCAAGTTCTATAAGTGGACCCAATGGATCTTTTTGCAGATGTTCAAGAAGGGCTTAGCCTTCGAGTCATTCGAGCCAGTGAACTGGTGCCCGACGGATAAGACGGTCCTCGCCAATGAGGACGTTGAGGACGGCCGATGCGAGCGCTGCGGCACGCTCGTCGAAAAGAAGCCGATGAGGCAGTGGGTCCTGAAGATCACTGACTATGCTGACAGGCTGCTCAAGGACCTCGATGCGACAGGCGGAATACCGGTCGTAACGGCCAGAGAAGGCAAGGGCGCCGCGCATGAAAACGAGCCGTTCATCGAACGTGATGCGGCTGTGTGCATCATCAGGCATTGGTCCGAAGACAAATACCTGTGCGTGAACTGGAAAGCCACCAACTGGCAGGGCTTTGTGATAGGCGGCATCGAGAAAGGCGAAGATATGGGAACGGCAGGAGTACGCGAGATACAAGAAGAGACTGGTTTCAAAAACGTCCGGTTCGTCAGGGAAGTCGGAAAGGTGGACACCCGTTTCTACCAGGTGATCAAACAAGTCAATCGTCATGCCCATTATGTCTGCGGATATTTTGAATTGAAGGACGGGGAGCGCACCGATATATCGCAGGAAGAGAAAGACCTCCAGGATCCGATGTGGCTTTCACCTGCGGAAGTTCAGAAGTTCCTCAATCATGAGGACATGAAGTACCTCTGGGATCTGTATACCGGCGCGAAGAAGCAGGAGATCAAGCCGCTCCTCGAATGGCCCGAATCGATCAAGGAAGCCCAGCGCAATTGGATCGGAAGGAGCGAAGGGGCTGAGATCGATTTCGAGCTCGCTCTGACAAAGAAAAAGTCACGCTATGTGCTCATCCATGGATACAAAGGAAGTCCGGCTGATGATTTCTTCCCATGGCTCAAGACGGAATTTGAGAAGAAGGGTCATGAAGTCCAGGCGCCGGCTTTGCCGAATCCGAATGATCCAAAAGAGAGCGAGCAAGTCGACTTCATCCTCAAGAACTGCACGTTAGACAAAAACACTGTGATCATCGCGCATAGCCTCGGCTGCGTTTCTGCCCTAAAGGCGCTGATGAAATCAAATAAGCAGATCTCCGGCTTGGTCTTAGTAGCGCCTGCGATCGAACCGAATTTCAATAAGGAGTCAAAGGAGCGACCGTATCATTCAAACTTCTCATGGAACTATGACTTTGAGCAGATCAAAAAGCTCACAAGCGGCAGGATCGCACTCCTCTCTGATACCAAAGAGATTCATCGTTCAGAATACATAAAATACCTTGGTACGAAGCTATCAGCAGGCGTTATCGAAGTCGACGCAGTAGAGAAACACTTCACTGGCGCCCAAGAACCATCCATCCTCGAATGCTGCACTCCGAAGGCCGCAGTCTTCACCACCCGTCCGGACACCATCTTCGGCGTGACATATCTCGTTCTTGCCCCCGAGCATTTTTGGGTGAAGGAATTCCTCGATCTTATAGACAATAGGGCAGAAGTTGAGGCGTACATCGATCGGGCCAAATCAAAGACCGACATAGAACGCACTGATGGCACAAAAGAAAAAACCGGCGTCGAGCTCAAGGGCCTTTGCGCCATCAATCCCGCCAATGGAGAGAAGGTTCCTGTATGGATAGCGGACTATGTGCTGGCGGATTACGCCACTGGAGCAGTCATGGCAGTGCCTTCGCATGACGAGCGCGATGCCCAGTTTGCCAAGGTCTACAACCTGCCCATTATCGACACAAAGCTTGAAGACAAGGAGGAGATGGTCCAGAAATACGGGAAGAAAGTCGTGAAGTACAAGCTCCGCGACTGGGTCTTCTCGCGCCAGCGATATTGGGGCGAGCCGATACCGCTCATCCACTGCCCGGAATGCGGAGTGGTCGCAGTGCCTGAAAAGGATCTGCCTGTGAAGCTCCCGAAAGTGAAATTCTATGAGCCGACCGGAACAGGCGAGTCGCCGCTCGCGGCCATCGATTCCTGGGTCAATGTGAAGTGCCCACAGTGCAAAGGAAAAGCCAAACGCGAAACGAACACCATGCCGCAGTGGGCGGGATCTTCCTGGTATTACCTGCGATTCATGGACCCGGATAACAAGAAGGCCTTCGTCGATCCGGCAAAAGAGAAATATTGGTCGCCAGTCGACCTTTACGTGGGCGGAGCGGAGCATGCCACACGCCACCTCATCTACGCACGCTTCTGGCATAAATTCCTGTATGACATCGGAGCGGTATCAGGCATCGAACCATTCAAGAAATTGCAGTCGGTCGGGCTCATCATGGCCGAAGACGGCAGGAAGATGTCCAAGCGTTTCGGCAATGTGGTCAATCCGGACGACATTGTGAAGCAATTCGGCGCCGACACGCTGCGCATATATGAGATGTTCATGGGCCCGTTCGATCAGGCCATCGCCTGGAGCACCCAGAGCATGGTGGGATCGAGACGCTTCATCGAGCGGGTTTGGAAACTAGCTGAGAGGGTCGGCGCGGGGAAGAGTTCGGCAGAGAATGACCGCATCCTTCACAAGGCCATAAAGAAGGTCACGGATGACATTCAGTCCCTGCGTTTCAATACCGCCATCAGCACGCTGATGATCGCGCTCAACGAGCTCGAAAAGAGCGAGAGCCTGGACCGCCATACTCTAGAGACGTATCTGAAGCTCCTCGCACCCTTCGCGCCGCACGTGACCGAAGAGCTTTGGACTGATATCGGCAACAAGAAATCCGTTCACGTTTCGGAGTGGCCGATCTTCGATCCCGCGCTTCTAGTCGAGGCTACAGCCACCATCATTCTGCAGATAAACGGCAAGACCAGGGGGTCGTTTATTGCCCCTTCCGGGGCGGGGAAGGAGGAGCTCGAAAAGGCGGCAAAATCGGCTCCGGAGGCCGAAAAATGGCTCAAGGACAAGGTAATTCAGAGAGTCATAGCGGTGCCCGGGAAGCTCGTCAACATAGTAACGGCATAATGTTGACAATTCAGCAAACTAAATGGTAAGGTATTATTACATCATTTAACCATATCCATGCCCACCTCACCCGTATCGTTCAAACCAAAGCAGGTCGTGAAGCGCCTTTTGGCCTCATTGCCCGATCGCGCCCGCGAGATCATCGTGTTCCGTTACGGCCTCGGAAAGGAGGAGAAGCGTATGACCCTCGACGCCATCGGCAAGAAATACGGCATCACTCGCGAGCGCGTCCGCCAGATCGAGAACTACGCTCTCGGCGTCATCCGCAAGTCCGACGAATTCAAGCAGGAGCGCGCAGCTTTCGCGGAGATCGAGACCCTCCTCCACTCCCTCGGAGGCGTCGTCGTCGAAGAGGACTTCCTCGGCCACATCTCCAAGGAGCATGGCCTCCAGAATCATATCCATTTCCTGTTGTCGGTCGGCGAGCCTTTCAAAAAGCGCCGCGAGGATGACGACTTCCGCCATCGCTGGCACGTGAATGAGGCCCTCGCCAAGAAAGTCGAGGATGCCCTCCAGAAGCTCTACGGAAATCTCTCAAGCGAGGACCTTCTTCCTGAATCAGAGATGGTCAACCGCCTCCTCCAGCACCTCGAGGAAGTCTCAGAGCGCTATAAGAACCAGGAGATCATGCGCCGCTGGCTTTCAATATCCAAGAAGATCGGACGCAACGCCCTCGGCGAATGGGGTGCGACAAATTCATCGAACATCCACACCAAGGGCGTCCGCGACTACGCATTCCTCGTCATCAGGAAGCACGGATCGCCGATCCACTTTCGCGACGTCGCCGCTCAGATCGAAAAGCTTTTCAACAAGAAGGCCCATGTAGCGACGACCCACAACGAGCTCATCAAGGATAAGCGCTTCGTCCTCGTCGGACGCGGCCTCTACGCTCTCGCAGAATGGGGCTACTCTCCGGGCATCGTCCGCGATGTCATCAAGCACATCCTCGAGAAGAGCGGGCCTCTCACCAAGGACGAGATAGTCGCCAAGGTCATGAAGGAGCGCTACGTCAAGGAGAACACCATCGCAGTCAACCTCCAGAATCCGAAGTATTTCAAGCGCGACAAGGACAGCAAGTACTCGGTACTCGGTTAAGCATGGGGAAGAGGTGCATAGTCAGATAGGATGAAGAGCGATATCGGGTAGAGCGAACTTTCGGAGGCTCGAAGAGAGCCGAGAAGTAGGCACGCCATCAGCAGATGGCGATGCCGGTCGCGAAACCTGATATCGCTCTTTGTTCTATTTTGCTATACTTCTCCCCATGACCTATGCGGAACTTTCTAACTTCCTGAGTAGCGCTTTCAACTCGTCGCTCCTGCCCGTCATCCTCCATTATTTCATCCCGGTGTCGCCAATACTCATGGCGGTCGGCCTTACGGCCATATTCTGCAACGTATGGATGCGATATGTGCGCCTGAAGAATTTCAATAGCATCAAATACACGCTGCTTGAGCTCAAACTGCCCAAGGACACTTTCAAATCACCCCTGGCAATGGAGACTGTTCTTCATGCCCTCCATAATACGTCAGACGGAAGCGAATTCGCCCAGCTTTGGAAAGGCGAGACCCGCCCATGGTATTCGCTTGAGATCATGTCCGTCGAAGGCGAGGTCAAATTCATGATCTGGACCGAAGACCGCCGCAAGAACAATCTCATGTCGGCGCTGTATTCGCAGTACCCGGGCATCGAGATCTCGGAACAGGAAGACTATGCAAAGTCAGTGCAGTTCGATCCGAAAGTCTGGAAGATATGGGCATCTGAATTCGCATTCACGAAAGCCAACCCTTATCCCATAAAGACTTATGTCGACTATGGCCTCGACAAGGACCCCAAGGAAGAATTCAAGATCGACCCTCTGACCCATCTCATCGAGTGGCTCGGCAGCCTGCGCCCGAACGAGCAGGCATGGTTCCAGTTCGTCGTGCGCGCCCACAAGAAGGACCAGAAGAAGCCGGGAACATTCTGGACGAAGGCGGACCTCTACAGAGAGGAGACGGCCAAGGAGATAGACAAGCTCCTCATGCGTGACCCGAAGTCCAAGTTCCAAGGAACTGAAGAGGTTCAGACGAATCCTGACGGCACGACCAAGATCGTCACCAAGCGTCCGCTCATTTCCGGCGGCGAACAGGATATCGTTACGGCCATCGAGCGCAAGCTCACCAAGCTGCCGTTCGACGTGTGCGTCCGGGCCCTCTATATCGCCAAGCGCTCATCGTTCGACACTCCGTTCGGCATCGGCGGCTGCATTTCGAGCATGAAGCAATTCAATGCCGAGCACCTGAATGGATTCAAGCCAGGCGGCAAACAGATCCCAGGCCAGCTTGATTATCCGTGGGAGGATTACAAGGACACGAAGCGCAATTATTATTCCAAGCGCGTCCTCATGGCATATCGCCGCCGCTCAGCCTTCTATCCGCCGTATAAATCCAAGACTATGGTCATGAATACGGAAGAGCTCGCCACTATCTACCACTTCCCGGGCTCAGTTGCCGCGACTCCGAGCCTCGACCGCGTTCCTTCCAAGAAAGGCACCGCTCCGGGCAATCTTCCCGTATAAGAATACACAGTACGCATGAAGAAACTCATCATCGGGGCAGGGGGATTGTTCGCATTGATCCTCATCGGGATCGGCATCGTCGCGGTCGGCTCTGCGGCGCCGAGCGAATTCCCGCAGGGCGTCACGCTCTCGGTCAAGGAAGGGACTTCGATCACCGATACCGCCCAGAAGCTTTTCGATAACGGGATGATCAAGTCCACGATCCTGTTCAAGGCATATGTGAATATCCTGGGAAAGGCGGGAGGGGTCCAGACCGGCAATTATTTCTTCGGCGAATCGGAATCCGTTCTGCGCATCGCATACAGGCTTGCCAAGGGGCTCAAGGGAGTGCCGCAGATCAAGGTCACCATCCCTGAAGGCCTAGCTTCTCCCGATGTCGCCCGTGCCATCAAGAAAGACATTCCTACTTTCGATGACAAGGCATTCCTGAAGCTCGCGCGACCGCTCGAAGGATATCTCTTCCCGGATACGTATTTCTTCGACAAGAATACGACGCCCGAGGACGCCATAGCGGCGATGCGCACGAATTTCGATAACCGGACAAAGAACATCAGCGTGCCGAAGGAGCTTGCTGGCAATTCAGGCATAACATTCAAAAGCGTCCTGACCATGGCGTCGCTTGTGGAAGAAGAGGCGACATCGAGCAAGGATCGCCGCATCATCGCAGGCATACTCTGGAAGCGCATGGCGAACGGCATGGCCCTCCAAGTGGACGCGCCTTTCTTCTATATCCTTGGCAAGACGTCGGCTCAGCTCACGGTGCGCGATCTAGCTACGAGCTCGCCATACAACCTCTACAAGCATCTCGGACTGCCGCCGGGCCCCATCGACAATCCCGGCCTCGATGCCATCGTCGATACCATAAACCCCACAATCACTCCGTATTGGTTTTTTCTGTCGGGCACAGACGGCCGCACGCATTTTGCCGCTGATCTCGACGGACACGTGGCAAACATGAAGTACTTGAAATAGTCCGGGAAGTGCGTCAGAGTTCAGGGAATTCATGAATCATTCAGGCAAAAAAGCATTTGTAGGGATGTCAGGCGGAGTCGACAGCTCTGTCTCTGCAGCCCTGCTCAAAAAAGCCGGCTACGATGTCACTGGAGTATTCATCAAAGTCTGGCAGCCGGACTGGATCGAATGCAATTGGCGCGAGGAGCGCCTCGATGCCATGCGCGCCGCCGCCCATCTCGACATCCCATTCGTGACTCTCGATCTCGAAAAAGAATACAAGCAGGGCGTCATAGATTATATGATCGCCGAGTACCGCGCCGGCCGCACGCCGAACCCGGACGTCATGTGCAACCGCGAGATAAAATTCGGTGCATTCTGGAAATGGGCGAAAGGACAGGGAGCCGACTATATCGCCACCGGACATTATGCTCAGACCAAGGACGGCAAGCTCTTCATGGGCGCGGATGCGAACAAGGATCAATCGTATTTCTTGTGGACCCTCACGCCGGATGATCTTAAGCACGTGCTTTTTCCGGTAGGGCATCTCATTAAGCCCCAGGTACGCAAGCTCGCCGCGAAATTCGGCCTGCCGAATGCGGAGAAGAAAGACAGCCAGGGCCTCTGCTTCATGGGCAAGATCGACGTGAAAGAATTCCTGCAGCACTACATCCCAGCCGTTCCCGGAAAGGTTCTGAATGAAGCGGGGCAGGAGATAGGCACGCACCCTGGAGCGCTTCTTTTTACCATCGGCGAGCGCCGGGGCTTTTCGGTCGCGCATACGACGCCGAACGATGCGGCCTACTACGTCATCGGCAAGGATGCCGAGGCGAACACCATCACTGTTTCGAACAGGAAGGATATCGCTGCCGAGTCGGCAGGAAGCGCACGAGTGAAGCTCTCGCGCACGAATTGGATCGGCAGCGAGCCTCATATCAACCACGTATTTCAGGGAAGGGTCAGATACCGACAGCCGCTGGAAAATGTCCGGCTGATCTCCGCGCAGGGGAATACGGCCGAGCTTGAATTCGAGCATGCTCCCGAAGCGGTCGCTCCGGGACAATCATTCGTGGCCTATGACGGCGAACGATGCCTGGGGGGAGGCATCGTAGAGTAGCAGAGGAGCCGCATCAGGCGGCTGTTTTGTGTTTTGGCCTCTTTATACCTATAATTGCCCTATGAGCACCCCAGTTTCCATCATCAAATCAGACGGCAGCACCGAGTTATTCGATCAGGCGAAGCTGGAGAATTCCCTGAAGCGAGCCGGCACCTCGCCGGAAGTGGTGGATGACATCACCGACGAGATAGAGAACGGGCTAGAGAACGGCATGTCCACGACCGACATCTATAGCAAAGCCTTCTCGCTCCTCAGAAAATATCACCGGCCGACTGCGGTCAAATACTCCATCCGTCGTGCGCTCTTCGACCTCGGCCCTGACGGCTTTCCGTTCGAGAAATTTGTCGCACGCATATTCGAGCTCTGGGGCTATGAAGCCGTCACCGACCAGATCGTGCAGGGCGTATGTGTGCCGCACGAGATCGATGTCGTCGCCTGGAAGGGAGACGAGCTCATCATGGCCGAAGCAAAGTTCCACAACGTTCTCGGCCTCAAGTCAGATCTCAAAGTAGCGCTCTATGTGAAGGCACGCTTTGACGATATAGCCGAGACTGTCTTTGATTACGGAAAAAAGGAGCGAAAGATCTCGACCGAAGGCCACTACCTCATCACGAACACCAAGTTCACCGACATGGCCGTGAAGTATGCGACCTGCAACAACATACGCCTCATATCCTGGAACTATCCGGAACATGACAACCTCCATGAGATAATCGAACGGAACGGGCTCCATCCGATAACGGTTCTCACTACGCTCACGCATCAGGAGAAGCGCGACATCATAGGACGCGGCATCATGACCTGCATAGACCTCATCGGCAAGCCTTCGATGCTGCACGAAGTGGGCATAAAGGAGGAAGGAGTCGAGCGCATCCTGACCGAGGCACAGGCGGTGGTCCAGCAGGCGAAATAAACCTCGCTCATCGGATCAGAGCAAACCATCATGGCTACCAAGAATGACAAATACGAAAAGCTGAAGAAGATCCGGGACGAGCTTCTTGAATTCAAGGCCTCGCCCTTATATGAGTATCGCACCAGGAATAAATATTTCCCTGTGATCGGGGAGGGGAGCCACGATGCGAGCATCATGTTCGTCGGCGAAGCGCCCGGGCAGACTGAAGCAAAGACAGGGAGGTCTTTCTGCGGTGCTGCAGGGAAATTCCTCGATGAGCTCATCGCCTCTATCGGCCTCAAGCGCGAGGATGTCTACATTACCAACATGGTCAAGGATCGCCCGCCTGAGAATCGCGATCCGACGCCTGAAGAGATCGCCCTATATGCGCCATTCCTTGACCGGCAGGTGCAGATCATTCAGCCCAAGGTCATCGCCACGCTGGGGCGCCACAGCATGAACTATGTCATGCAGCGATATGATCTGGACCTGGAATTGGAGCCCATCAGCAAGATCCACGGCAAGACATTCGAGACAGCGTATTTCGATGAGGACCATGGGTCCCATCCGGTCACCATCATCACCTTGTATCATCCCGCCGCAGCGCTCTACAATGGCGGCATGCGCGAGACGCTCATAACGGACTTCCATATTTTAAAAAAGTTTGCATAATACTCTCTATGTCCACACTACACGCATCGGCTCCTCATACGCTCGGCCAGGAAGAGGCTCAAAGCCGCATCAAGGTCTTCATGGATCAGGCCCAGTTGAAACTATCTGGAGGCCCGATACAAGCGCCAGGCGTGCCTCCCGTTTCCGGAACGCTTGAGCAGAAGTGGGAAGGAAATGCATGTGAATTCACGTTCACGGCCCAGGGACAATCCATATCAGGCACTATCTCGGTTTTGGCAGATAAGGTTGAGGTCACCGCCAAGCTCCCGATGGCTGCGATGCTCTTCAAGGGAAAACTTGAGACTGCGCTTACCGACGGCTTGGCTGCGATACTAAAATAAAAATGAAGACCAATAAGAAACCTTTGAAGAAATTGCCGACTTGGAATCTCAGTCTTCTCTATTCTTCTACGACGGACCCACAGATCGAAAAGGACGTGAAGGCGATAGAGCGTGCACATGAAGCATTCGCAAAGAAATACGATACGATCGAGAAAGAGTTTCTGAAAGATCCAAAGGTCTTAGCCTCAGCAATTCGCGATATGGAAAAAATGCGGGCATCAAGCGAAAAACCTGCTTTGTATTTTTATTATTTACGTGATATCGAAGCAGAAAATAAGGACGCTATTTCTAACATAGCCCTTCTGGAAAATCGACTGACAAAAGCAGACAACAAGCTAACCTTTTTTCCTATTCGGCTTGGAAAGGTTCCTGTTGAGAAACAATCGGAATTTCTTTCCGATACCAACCTCTTGGAATACAAAATATTCCTGGAAAGAATCTTTGATGATGCGAAGCACAACTTGTCTATCGAAGAGGAGAAGATAATGAGTCTCAAATCGCAACCCGCATACGAGATGTGGGTAGCGGGCAATCAGAAACTGCTGAACATGCGCACGGTTCAATGGAAAGGAAAGAAGCTGCCGATAGCGCAAGCCTTTAATATGCTTGCCGGCCTACCGAGCGCAAAAGAGCGCAACCACCTCAATGCAGAGATTTCAGCTGTTCTTAAGACAGTAGCACCATTCTCCGAAGCCGAGATTAACGCGATCTTCACAAATAAGAGGATAAACGATGAATTGCGAGGCTACAAAACCCCATACGAATCGACCGTCCGTGTGTATAGAAATGATCCTGCCGTCGTTGAATCGCTTGTCAGAACGGTCACGGCTGGATTTCCGATCGCACACCGTTTCCACAAACTCAAGGCAAAACTTCTTAAGTTAAAATCCCTTGCCTACTCAGACAGGGCAGCGAAAATTGGTTTGGTAAAAGCCACCTTCTCGTTTGATCACAGTATTGAAATCGTTAAGAAATCTTTCGGCAAACTCGACGCGAAATATCCTGCATTTATCAATGAATACATACAGAACGGTCAAATCGACGTTATGCCACGCGTAGGGAAGACCGGTGGCGCATACTGCTCTGGGTCCTACAGCCTACCGACATTCGTGCTTCTCAATCATGTTGATGACCTGCAATCATTCACTACTATTGCCCATGAGCTTGGTCATGCATTCCACACAGAGCTTTCCAAGTCCCAGAAGCTGATCTACTTTAATTATTCGATGGCACTCGCCGAGACTGCGAGCACGCTTTTCGAATCGATCGCTCTGGACGCAGTCTATGACTCTCTTTCCGATACCGAAAAGATAGTCATTCTCCATGATAAGATCAATGATTCTGTTTCTACGGTATTCCGTCAGATAGCGTGCTTCAATTTTGAAAAAGAACTGCACGAGACCATCAAGACCAAAGGATTCATGTCCTCCGATGAAATCGCTGATGCACATAATAGGAATATGCAGGCCTATCTCGGCCCAGCCTTTAAGCTTACGCGTGATGAGGGATACTTCTTTGTACATTGGGGCCACATACGGCGCTTCTTCTATGTGTACTCATATGCATACGGTCTCCTTGTATCCAATGCTCTCTTGCGTCGCTATCGAGCCGATGCATCATTCTGGCCGAAGATCGAACAATTCCTATCGTCTGGAGGTAAAGATTCCCCTGAAAACATCCTTAGTTCCATAGGTATCGATGTTTCGAAGCCTGATTTCTGGAGGGAAGGCCTCAAGGAGATAGAAGAGGATATTAAAAAACTCGAACAGCTTACCTCTAAGACAAAGAAGATCTCAGCGAAGAAGCGCTACTAGCATTTCGCAAAATCCCCAAAAACTGCTATATTTTTCCACATGAACCCAATCTCGCCGATGACATCGGCTGAAATACGCCTTCGATTCCTGGCATTTTTCGAGAAGCGCGGGCATGCGGTCATACCGTCCGCGTCGCTTGTCACCCCTGACGAGAAGGGCGTAACGAACGCGACCCTCTTCAATACGGCAGGCATGCAGCCTCTCGTGCCTTTCTTGCTCGGCAAGCAGCACCCGGCCGGGACCCGCCTCGTGGACGCCCAGAAATGCCTCCGCACTGTGGACATAGACGACATAGGTGACAAGACGCACGCGACGTTCTTCGAGATGCTCGGCAACTGGTCCCTCGGCGATTATTTCAAGGAAGAGGCGATCAACTGGAGCTATGAATTCCTGACCAACAAGGAAGAGGGCCTCGGCCTTGATCCTCAGCGCCTGTACGTGACCGTATTCGAGGGCGATGCGGTCGCTCCGCGCGACACCGAAGCGGCTGCCATCTGGCGCGAGATCTTCAAGAAGAACCGCATCGATGCCGGAGGCGATACGACGCAGGGCGAAGCCGGCCGCATCTTCTATATGCCAGCCAAGAACAACTGGTGGGAAGCAGGCGACAACGGCCCGTGCGGCCCTGACACCGAGATGTTCTACGACGTCTCCGGAAAATTCGCCGGCAGGACCCTTACGCATGCCGAATACGTCCAGGCTGACGACGTGCGCGACATCATCGAGATCTGGAATGACGTCTTCATGCAATATGAGAAGAAGGACGGCGTGATCATCGGCAAGCTTCCGAAGCCTTCCGTCGATACCGGTGCCGGCCTCGAGCGCCTGACAATGACCTTGCAAGGCGTCGACAACATATACGACACCGATCTCCTGAAACCGGTCATGGACCTCATGAAGAATCCGTCGCAGAGCCTGCGCAACAAGCGTGTCATTGCCGACCACCTTCGCGCGAGCACATTTCTCATCGCCGACGGCGTCATACCTTCGAATACAGACCGTGGATACATCCTCCGCCGCCTCATCCGCCGCGCGACCATAAGCATGACGGACAAGAAGCTCGATGCCGGACGCATTTCAAAATTTGTCGATACGCTCACGAACACATACCTTGTCGCATATCCGGAGCTCGCCCAGAAGTCCGACACGATCAAGCAGGTACTGCTCGATGAAGCGACCAAGTTCGCCGAAGCTCTCGCACATGGCATGAAGGAATTCGACCGGCTCGCCGTATCAGGCAATGTCTCAGGCGCTGATGCGTTCCTTCTTTTCTCTTCATACGGCCTGCCCATCGACGTGACCAAGGAGCTTGCCGCAGAAAGAGGCCTGACGGTAGACACTGCGGCCTTCGAAGCGGAATTCAAGAAGCATCAAGACCTCTCGCGCGCAGGCGCCGAGCAGAAATTCAAAGGCGGCCTCGCAAATGCCGACGATCCTCAGGTCGTCCGCTATCACACCGCGACGCACCTCCTGCATCAGGCCCTCCATGACGTGCTCGGAGAGGGAGTGGGCCAGAAAGGATCCAACATCACCGCAGAGCGCCTGCGTTTCGATTTTTCATACGGAGCCAAGATGACCGACGATGAGAAGAAGCGTGTCGAGGACATCATTAACGAGAAGATAGCCGCCAAAATGCCCGTGAATCAGGTCACCATGCCGAAGGCCGAAGCCGAGAAGACCGGCGCCCGCCATTTCTTTGCTGAAAAATATGGCGACGAGATCTCCATTTACTTCATCGGCAACGATATCGCTTCCGCGTACTCAAAAGAATTCTGCGGCGGCCCTCACGTGAAGAATACATCCGAACTCGCAGGTCCCGAAGGGAAGTGGAAGTTCAAGATCCAGAAGGAAGAAGCCATCTCACAGGGCATTCGACGCATCAAGGCTGTCTTAGGATAGGGACTAGCTGGGCGTGATGAGAACAGATAAGGATTATGGGTTGGAACAACTCTTCGGAAGACGCGAAGGCGTCTGAGAAAGAGGTGCGGACCCAGCGGGGTCCGACACCGGTTGTGACAATCCATAATCCTTATCTGTTTTTCATTCATGCTATAATTTCCCCATGCTCTTCTCCCCAAAAACCAGCGGGAAAATAATCCTCCTTCTTGAAATCCAGAGCTCGGTAGCCCGAAGCTCGCTCGTCTGGTACCGTATCGGCGAGCCGATCCGCATCCTGTTCGTAGACGAGCGCCCGATCCCATTCAAGCCCAATGTCGGCACGCCGTATTTCATAAAGACCACGCTCAAGGCTCTTTCGCAGACCATAGACGCGGCCATGAAGGACCTTCACGCGCAAAGCCACGCAGATGCAGAAGGCCTCATGCCGCATACGGTCGAAGAGATCCACTACGTCCTGTCGTCGCCATGGATCGCATCCCAGGCGCGCACGCTCTCGCTTGCGCTCGATAAGAACACCGCCATCACGGACAAGAAGGTCCGCGAGATCCTTGACGAAGAACGAAAGAAGCTCATGCCTGACACGGACGGACCCCTCGAAACCATCGAGGAAAAGATATTCGATGTCCGCCTGAACGGTTATTCTGTCTTAGTGTGGGAGAACAAGCAGGCTCATCTTCTCGAAATATCTTACGCCGTCACGGTAGGCGGCTCGGACACCATCAGGCGCTTCAGAGAAAGCTGCGAGCACATCATCCGTCCGTCCCGCATCCATTTCCATTCATCGCTCCTCCTCCAGTACGTTGGTGTCCTTGCTGCGATGCCGGAACGGACCACATATACGCTCGTTCATATCCACGGTGAATTGACCGACGTCCTTTCGGTCAAGAACGGCTCGTGCACTTTTTTCGGCTCGTATCCGATGGGCATCAATACCATCATCCGCAAGATCGCCCACTCTACGAAGATGGATATTCAAACAGCCGATTCCTTGATCTCGCTCTATCTCGGCAATCGCCTGGACCCTGAGCATGCCTCCTCAACGGCTTCGGTCATGAAGGCGATGGCCGCAGGCTGGAGCGGGGAGCTTTCCAAATTATTCAAGGATACGTCCCTTCAGAGCTCGCTCGGCCGCGATGTGCTGGTTGCCGCGCGCTCCCACGAAGATTTTTTCGTGCAGAGCCTCGCGACGGTCCATCCGGGAGGCCGAATCGAGGCCTGGTCTCCGAGCGAAGCCATGCCCAATGTGATATTCGCATCAGCAGCCCATCATTGGAGGATCATCAGCTCGTATTCGATCGCCATTCGCAAGCTCGCAGAGGGCAGATTGTGAGCGATCCGATACTAATGTGATAAGATGTATCCATCATGCCCCGAAGAGTCGAAGACATTGTAAGAAGCGACCGACGATCGATCCGTGACACGCCGATCGACATTCCCGAACCATTGAAAAAAGGCGGAAAGGCCCCCGTACCGAAACCAGACATCGCCCGCGAAGTCCCCATACACAAGCTCAAGGTCACTGCTCCGATCCATGTGGGCAATGCCGGCAAGGGCTTTCCCGATCCGGCCAAGCGCAAGGCCAGGAAGGCGCGCAACTGGTGGCTCATCACGAGCTTTCTCGTGATCGCATTCGTGGCCATCGCGGGATATGCCGCATCTATCTATTTCTCGCGCGCCACATTCACCATCGTTCCCGTCACCATCGACGCTCCGGTAGACACGACCATCGTCGCCTCAGCCACGAGCACGCTCGGATATCTCTCATATAAGACTTCGACATTCACCGGAAGCGCCAAAACATCCGTGCCGGCAACGACTGGGGCATTTTCCTCGACCAAGGCGTCCGGCGTCGTCACTCTGTACAATACATATTCAAAGGATTCACAGCGCCTGAACGCGGGAACGAGGCTTTCCTCCGATTCCGGTCTGATATACCGCCTCACGGGAACTGTTGTCGTTCCGGGATACACGCTCACATCGAAGGGCATAACCCCTGGCAGCCTTGCCGTGAATGTGATCGCCGATCAAGCCGGCGCAGAATACAATATCCCGAAATCGAACTCAGCGCTTACGTTCAAGATAGTTGCGTACCAGGGAGGTCCGAGGTATGCGGGCTTCTACGGGCATCCCGCGTCTGACATAAGCGGAGGATTCGCGGGGCAGAAGAAGACCGTGGACAAGACGCTTCTCGCGTCGACGACAGCGAACCTCCAGACCGCGCTCACTGCAGAGCTTCTCGCCAAGGCAAAAGCCGCAGTGCCCGAGGGATACATCATGTATGACAATGCGTACAAGACTTCATTCGCGCCTGCGGCTATTTCAGGCACGACGACAGACTCGGCGACGGTCGCGCTGACCGGGACTTTGTACGGGGTGCTCTTCAAAACGAGCGATCTCATCGTTAAGCTCGTCGGCGCGGAGAAGGTCAATTCATTCAATGCCTTTCCATACCGCGCGCCCGGCCTGGAGTCGCTTTCATTCGTGATCACCAACCCGTCCGAATTCTCTCCGGCCCAGCAGGGGACTCTTATAGCGAAGGTCAAGGGAAACGTGAAGCTCGTAGGAATAATCCCTGTTGCGACGCTCAAACAGAAGCTTGCAGGCCTCTCTCTGGCCCAGACAAGCGCCATTCTCAAGGCATATTCCGCCATTATCGACATAGGCAAGAGCTCGGGCGAGCTTTTCCCATCGTGGAGCATGTCGGTGCCTAATGACGAGAGCAGGATTTCGATCGTCGTGAAGGATAAATAGCACAAAAATGGCTATACCCATTGACGGTATAATAACCATCTGCTAGTATGCTCAAACGCGTTTATACGCAATGGATACCGCTCCTCAACCGAAAAACACCGTCCTTGGCACTGTCGTAGAGGCATTGCCTGATACTTTGTTTCGAGTAACCCCAGAAGGGACCGACACAGTCCTGTTGGCTTATCTCGCCGGAAAGATGAAAATGAACCGTATCCGCGTGCTCGTCGGTGACCGTGTCGAATTGATACAGGATCCGTACGGAGGCAGGGCGCGAATTATCAGACGCTTATAAAAAACATGCGAGTACGATCAGCAGTCAAAAAGATATGTCCGAAATGCAATGTCGTCCGTCGCGGCGGCTATGTGTATATCGTCTGCAAGTCGAACCCTCGCCATAAGCAGCGACAAGGATAATTCATATGCGTATACTAGGAATAACACTGCCAGACAATAAACAGATGGAGATCGCCCTCACGACGATCTATGGAGTCGGCCGCTCTCGCGCCCGCTACATCCTCTCCGAGGCCAAGGTTTCCCCGACTGTGAAGCCGAAGGATCTCACCGTCGACCAGGAGAACACGGTCCGCAAGCTCGTCGAGAGCTACAAGATCGAGGGAAACCTCAAGCGCGAGGTCTCAGGCAACATCAAGCGCCTCAAAGACATCAAGGCATACCGCGGCACCCGTCACGCCCGCAACCTCCCGACACGGGGCCAGCGCACGAAGACGAACTCCCGAACTGTCCGCGGCAACGTCCGAAAGACTATGGGATCAGGACGCCGTAAGGAAGAAAAGACATAAACCGAAACATTTAATACAGCTATCATGGGAAAAAAACGTATCGTAACAACTCCGGGAACCGAAGGATCTGCTGACGGCAAGGCCAAGCAGCTTGTTTCTGCCAAGAAGCGCGTGGAAGCGGGCATTTTGTACGTGCAGTCGACCTATAACAACACCAAGGTCCTTTTGACCGACAAGAGCGGCAACGCCCTCATGTGGGGCTCATCCGGAGCTGCAGGTTTCCGCGGTGCCAAGAAGGGAACTCCCTTCGCAGCAGCCAAGGTCGGTGAGACTCTCGCCCTCAAGGCGCAGAACATCGGCTTGAAGGAGATCGATATCGTCGTGAAGGGCGTCGGCTCAGGCCGTGAGTCCGCCATCCGCGGCTTTATTTCCAAGGGCTTCTCGATCACATCGATCAAGGACAAGACGCCGATCCCATTTAATGGCCCGAAGCCTAAGAAGCCGCGCCGCGTTTAATATAAATCATCACCATGCAAATCGGACCTCGCTACAAAAAAGCCCGCTATCTTGGAGCCCCTGTCTTCACAAAGACACAGACTCAGAAGTACGCTATTCGCGCACAGCAGAAGCAGAAGACGACCAAGCGCAAGCGCGGCAAGAGCGAATACGGCCAGCAGCTCATGGAGAAGCAGAAGGCCCGCTACAGCTACGGTGTTTCCGGCGGCCAGTTCTCGAACTACGTCAAGAAGGCCCTCCAGGCTACAGGCGACAACGCGAAGAACCTCATCCATCTCCTTGAAGGACGCCTCGACAACGTCGTCGTGCGCGCAGGCTTCGCTCCGAGCCGCTCGGCAGCCCGCCAGATGGTCGCTCACGGCCACATCGTCGTAGACGGAAAGAAGGTCACCATTCCGTCATATCAGGTATCTCTCGGGGAGAAGATCAGCATCCGCGAAGGCAGCAAGGCAAAGGCGCTCTTCGCCAAGCTCGACGAGGAGCTCAAGGCGTCCAAGGCTCCGGCGTGGCTCGCAGTCGATCCAAGCACCCGCGAGATCAAGGTGGCCGGACAGCCTTCCGCTGAGACCAACGACCTTTTGTTCGATGTGCGCGCAGTGCTCGAGTTTTACACTCGCTAGACTTTTCAGTTTTTTAATGTATAATTATTCTTTTATTTAAACATATATCTATGACGTACGACATTCTTCACCCTTCAAAGCCAAAAGTCATCCGCGAGGATGGCGTCAGCGGCGTGTATGAGATCGACGGCCTCTATCCTGGATACGGCCATACGCTTGGCAACTCGCTTCGCCGCATCATCCTTTCTTCGCTTCCTGGAGCGGCTGTTACGAAGGTCAAGATCGCAGGAGTCGAGCATGAATTCTCAGCACTGAACGGCGTCAAGGAAGACGTCATCACTATCCTCCTCAATCTGAAGAGGCTCCGCATCCGCCTCTCGACAGACGAGCCACAGGTTCTCACTCTCAAGTCAAAGGGCGTCTCAGACCTCACAGCAAAGGACATTCAGGTCCCTGGTCAGGCTGAGATCCTCAACCCGGACCTCCACATCGCTACTCTTTCCGAGAAGTCTGCTGAGATCGACATCGAAATGACCGTCGAGAAGGGCCTCGGCTACGTTTCCAAGGAGACCATTCAGAAAGACCGCGTCGAGATCGGCTCCATCACGCTCGATGCCGCCTTCACACCTATCCGCAAGGCGAACTATGAAGTAGAGAATATGCGCGTCGGCGAGCGAACAGATTTCAACCGCCTGCGCCTCTCCATTGAGACTGACGGCACCATCGCCCCGCGCGAAGCCCTCGAGAAGTCCATCATCCTCATGATCGAACAGCTCAAGTCAGTCGTCGGCTTCGTCGAGAAGGAAGAGGTCGCCGCTGCAGCCCTTCCGGCCGCTTCGGAAGAGCGCTCGGCTGCCGACAGGGCAGAGAAGGACATCGACACGGAGCTTTTGAAGACCCGCATCGACGCCCTTGATTTCTCCGGCCGCACTGTGAAGGCCCTCACGAACGCGAACATCCGCACGCTCGGCGGCCTTGCCAGGAAGAAGGAGTCGGACATCATGGATGTCGACGGCCTCGGCGCCAAGGGCATGCAGGAGATCAAGAAGCTCCTCGCTCAGCACGGCATAACCCTCAAGCAGTAATCCTTATTTTACCTTACTACCATGCGTCACCATTCCAACAAGCGAAAATTCGGCCGAGAGAAGACCCAGCGCAACGCGCTCATGCGTTCTCTTGCCCGCAACCTCATCCGCGACACGCGCATTAAGACCACGACAGCCAAGGCCAAGGAATTGCGCCCGTTCGTCGAGAAGCTTGTCACGAAGGCCAAGGTGGCAACGGTCGCCTCACGCCGCCTCGTCAATTCGAGGATCATGGGCGCTCCGGAGACAAAGAAGCTCTTTGAGGAGCTCGCTCCGAAGTACATGGACAGGAAGGGGGGATATATCCGCATCATGAAGCTGCCGAACCGCGACCTTGACGGCAGCCCCATGTCTTTGATTGAATTCGTATAATACTCACATGAAGCATACCATCGACGCACAAGGAAAGAAGATAGGCAGGATCGCCACCCAGGCGGCCGCTGTCCTCATGGGCAAGAACTCCGTTTCTTTCGCCAAGAATAAAGTCGCAGGCCAGCCGGTCGAGATCATCAACGCCTCGAAGGCGGATGTTTCCGCCACCAAGAAGACTTCGGACATCTATGTCACGTACACAGGTTTCCGCGGAGGCCTCAACAAGGAATCCCTCGGCCACCTCATCGACCGCCGCGGCATGACCGAGGTATTCCGCCGCGCTATCCTCCGCATGCTCCCGGACAACAAGCTCCGCGACGACCGCATGAAGAACCTGACCATTTCAGAATAAATCCCAGAACACCATGACACCCACAAAGACCACAGAGAAATATTTCGAAGCCGTAGGCCGCCGCAAGACCGCCATTGCCCGCGTACGCCTTTTCCCAGCCAAGGAGACGGGATTCATCGTGAATGACATGTCCCTCGCTGAATATTTCCCGACTAAGGAGATGCAGATGACAGCCAACGAGGCATTCGTGAATGCAAAGCCGGCCGAAGCGTTCCGCGTCTCAGCCAAGCTCGTCGGGGGAGGCATCGTCGCCCAGTCCGAAGCCCTCCGCCACGGCATCGCCCGCGCGCTTCTCGTATACGATGTCCAGCTCCGCGGCAAGCTCAAGAAGGCAGGCTTCCTCAAACGAGACGCCCGCGCCAAGGAACGCCGCAAGTTCGGTTTCAAGAAGGCCCGCAAGTCTCCTCAGTGGAGCAAGCGTTAATACGACCCCTCCGGTCGATTGCCTCGAAAACCCGCCTCTGTGGCGGTTTTTTGTACCTATATTGACAATATATACTATATATGATATCATATATATGAACCTCTGTTCTCATGCAATACATCATCAGCCACCCATATTACTCAGTTGCGGTAGTGGTTGGAACGGCATATGTTATCAGTCTTGCTCTGACAGTATTTGCCGCCCTCACGCCACTCGACGATACACTGGAGACCGATTGATCCACATATCCTCACCGAGACCGAACCCACAAAGTTCGGTCTTGTTTTTTATATTGATTGCGCATGACTTGATACCTGACGAACCTTCGCTATACTGTATGTCATATGCAATACAAAGGAGACGATATAGAAGAGAGCGACGTAGTCCAGGAAAACCTGGATGATTCCGTAGTGGCCGAAGAGAACACTGCCGAGACCGTGAAGAAGCTCCGCGAGAAGCTCAAGAAGGCTACCGAGGAGAAGCAGGAATACCTGACAGGCTGGCAGAGGGCCAAAGCCGATCTCATCAACGCCCGCAAGCGCGACGAAGCTGATCGTGGGGAGTTCATGAAGTTCGCCAACGAGCGCCTCATCGAGAGCCTTATTCCCGTCATGGAGAGCTTCGATATGGCCATGGGCAACAAAGAGGCCTGGGAGAAAGTCGACAAGAACTGGCGCATCGGGGTCGAATACATCTATTCTCAGCTCAAGAAAGCCCTCGGCGATTCCGGGCTTGAGGAGGTCAACCCGGTAGGCCTGGCTTTCGACCATAACCGCGATGAGGCCTCGGAATACGTGCCCGTGGAGGGCGAAAAAGACCACCACAAGATTCTTGCGGTGGTCCAGAAAGGGTATATACTTAATGGGAAAAGCCTTCGCCCCCCGAAGGTGAAGGTAGGGGAGTTTAAAAAATAATCATTTTTTATCGCCATGGAAAAGAGCAATTCTACGACCAATACCATCCTTATCATCCTTCTCGTCATAGTCGTCGGCCTCGTCGTCTGGTACTTCACGGCCAACAAGAAAGTGGGCACTACCGACGATAATAGCGCCGGCCTTCATCTCGACATCGGCGGCTCCAGCAACTCCGACAGCAGCACGCAATAAGCTTTCCACTTCCTTAGCAGGAATGTCAGCCCCGGGCACCGCTCGGGGCTTGACGCGTCCCCTCTGGTCGTTATAATAAAAACATGTTAACTCCGTATCGCCCTCAATTCATAGAGAAGATCCTTACAGACGCAGCCGGCCGCCGGTTCCGCGTCGTATTCGCGGTCTCTTTCGTGAATGGGGAAGCGCGAGGCCGCATCGTTTCCGCTACGGAGATCTCAGCCCTTAGGCTCGCTGGCGAAGTTCAGGCCGCAACTGCTCCGCTTTGCCTCGGCGGCGCTCATACCCCTTCACTCGCCCCTGTTCGCATTTCTGCATTCAGGCCCGTCGTTTCTCCATACTTCTCGCACGAATATCTTATAAATACGCAACCTACCCGCGCGCCTTCTCGCAAGTAAATAATCTTTACCATTCACTTCATTAAGTTTCTTAATGTAGGTGCTATTTGTATTTGTGCTTATTATTTATCTTGTAATCTAAACTAATCATGTCCAAAATAATCGGAATAGACCTCGGTACGACATTCTCGGCAGTAGCCGTCATGGAAGCGGGCTCGCCGCGCGTACTCGAGAATGCAGAAGGCCAGCGCACCACTGCGTCCATCGTCGCCCAGTCGAAGACGGGCGAGCGCCTCGTCGGCCTCCTCGCGCGCCGCCAGGCCGTTACCAATCCGAAGAACACCATCTTCCAGATCAAGCGCTTCATGGGCCACAACTTCGACGAGCCTGATGTGCAGAAAGACATCAAGAACGTCTCGTTCGACGTCCGCAAGTCCACGAACGGCGGCATCGAAGTGAAGCTCGGCGACAAATGGATGCGCCCTGAGGAAGTCTCGGGAATGATCCTCGCAAAGCTGAAGACCGACGCTGAGACCCGTCTCGGCGAGAAGATAACCGAAGCCGTCATCACGGTTCCGGCATACTTTAACGACGCCCAGCGCCAGGCCACAAAGGACGCCGGTGCCATCGCAGGCCTCGACGTGAAGCGCATCATCAACGAGCCGACAGCTGCGGCCCTCGCATACGGCTTCAACAAGAAGAAGGATGAGAAGATCGCCGTATTCGACTTTGGCGGCGGAACATTCGACGTCTCTGTCCTCGAAGTGGGCGATGATGTCATCGAAGTGAAGTCGACCGACGGCGACAGCCACCTCGGCGGCCGCGATATCGACGCCAAGATCGTGAACTGGCTCGCAGACACATTCAAGAAAGAGAATGGCATCGACCTCAAGACCGACGTCATGGCCCTCCAGCGCCTCGATGAAGCAGCAGAGAAGGCAAAGATCGAGCTCTCGACAGCCATGCAGACCGAGATCAACATCCCATTCGTGACATCGGGTGCAGACGGGCCGAAGCACCTCGCCGTCACCATGACCCGCGCCCAGCTCGAAGAGCTCTGCCGCGAATTCATTGACCGCGCCCTCATGATCACCAAGCGCGCCATGGACGCATCGCCGTTCAAGCTCGCTGACATCAACGAAGTCGTGCTTGTCGGCGGACAGACGCGCATGCCGGCCCTTCAGAACGCTGTGAAGGCATTCTTCGGCAAGGATCCGCACATGGGAGTCAATCCTGACGAGGTCGTCGCCATCGGCGCGGCCATCCAGGGAGGCATCCTCGGCGGGGACGTGAAGGACGTGCTCCTCTTGGACGTCATCCCGCTCTCTCTCGGCATCGAGACCATGGGCGGCGTCGCGACGAAGCTCATCGAGAAGAACACCACCGTCCCTACGCAGAAGTCGCAGATATTCTCGACCGCTTCAGACAATCAGACATCCGTGGAGATCCACATCACCCAGGGCGAGCGCGCATTGTCGGCCGACAATAAGTCGCTCGGCAAGTTCATCCTCGATGGCATTCCGCCGGCGCCTCGCGGCATGCCGCAGGTCGAAGTGACCTTCGACGTCGATGCGAACGGCATCCTGAACGTCACGGCCAAGGACAAGGCGTCCGGCAAGGCCAACTCCATCAAGATCACCGCTTCTTCGGGCCTCTCCAAGGACGAGGTCGAGAAGATGAAGGCAGAAGCCGCCACGCATGAGGCTGAGGACAAGCTGAAGCGCGAGTCTATCGAAGCCAAGAACGTGGCCGAGCAGCTCGTATATACATCCGAGAAAGCCCTCAAGGATGCAGGAGACAAAGTGCCGGCAGACATTAGGAAAGGCGTCGAGGACAAGATCGCTGACCTCAAGCGCGCCAAAGATGCCAGTCCGATAGACGCTGCGGCTCTTAAGACGGCGACCGAAGCTCTCTCAACGGAGATCCAGAAGATCGGCCAGTTCATGAATCAGCAGCCAGGAGGACAGACCCCTCCGAATGCCGGCGGCCCAGGCGCCGGACCTGAAGGAGGTGCTGACAATGTGAAGGACGCAGAATTCAAGGAAAAGAAATAGGCAGGCAATAGTTCGTTACAAAAAAAGACCTCCGCCGTTCTCCTGAGTGATGCGCGAGCAAAACTCGGGGGAACGTACGGGGGCCTTTGTGAGAAGCATCACTCGACGCATTCAGCCTACTTTTTTGAGGTCCTCTGCGGAGATCTGCTGGTCGCAATCCTCGCAGACATACATGCTTCCGTCTCTTTCGATGCTGGAAACATGTATATGCGGACAGGGATTTCGAGCCATGAGCCAGCAAACCAAACAGAAGATCATGGCAACGAAGACGAGGGCAGTGGGATGTTTGAGGAGATGGTCAACGAGATCATTAAGGAACATAACGGTATGGAGTTGTATGGGAGCGGTTATTTATGTGTGATTGAAGCCTAGTTGAATGATAACACAATTTATTAATAAAGTCAACCATGAAAGACTATTACAAAACCCTCGGCGTCGAAAAGACCGCCTCTCAGGATGAGATAAAGAAAGCCTTCCGCAAGATGGCCCATCAGTATCATCCCGACAAGACAAAGAACGATCCGGCTGCCGCCCAGAAATTCAAGGAGGCGAGCGAGGCGTATTCAGTGCTCTCCGATGCAGGAAAGCGCCAGCAGTACGACACATACGGCTCGGCCGGACCTGGATTCAATCCTGGGGCAGGGCAGGGAGGCTTCGGCGGACAAGGAGGATTCGGAGGCTTTGACTTCTCCCAGTTCACGCAAGGCGGCTTCAACGGCCAGGGCGGCATCGAGTTCGACCTCGGCGATCTCTTCGGGGAATTCTTCGGCGGACAGCGAAAGCCACGCCGCGGCAGGAACATCACAGTCGACGTGGAGATATCATTCAAGGAATCTATCTTTGGCGTAGAAAAAGAAGTCGCCGTCAATAAAGAGCGCCTTTCAGTGAAGATCCCTCCGGGCATAGAGAACAACCAGGGGCTCCGCGTTCCGGGCAAGGGCGAGGAGGGACCTGCAGGCAAGGGCGACCTTATCATCCGCGTCTGGGTCAAGGAGCACGAGCTCTTCCGCAAGGAAGGATTCAATCTCGTCATGGAATTGCCGGTGAAGCTCACGACGGCTCTCGCCGGAGGAACAGTTGAAATAGATACGCTCGATGGCAAGCTCGAAGTGAAGATCCCTGCAGGCACATCCCATGGAGAGATCCTCAGGGTCAAAGGCAAGGGCGTTCCATATGAGACCCAAGGCGTCTGGAGCGGCAGCGGAAAGCGGGGCGACCTCCTCATCGTGACGAGCGTCATCATGCCGCGCAAGCTCTCCAAGGAAGCCCAGAAGGCGATCGAAGCGCTCAAAGCAGAGGGTCTCTAAAGCAGCCGGCACAGTCCCATATAGGCCGCAAAATTGCATAAGATCACCAAAACCTGTAATATCCAACTATGTCAATATCAACCTTTGTACGAAGCCACGCTGTCGCGGCTGGCGCAATCTTGCTCGTAGCCGTTGCGACGACGGCGATCGCGGGCCGAATGGCCGGTCAGAAAGCTGCCACGGACTCATCCGGAAGCAATATCAAGAGGGTCTCCCTCGTCGAGGTCGCGAGCTTCCGCTCCGGCACCTCTACGATCTCGGCAGACGGGGTCGTTGAGGCTCAATCGCAGGCTGATCTCAAGAGCCAGGTAGGCGCTCCGATATCGCGCATCAATGTCTCGATAGGCGACTCCGTAGCCGCCGGCCAGGTCATACTTGAATTGGAGAACTCCGACATCAAGGCCCAGCTTTCCCAGGTCCAGGGCCAGTACGGTTCGACGCGCGAGTCGACCATCGAAAAGATACGTGACGCGTATCTCAAAGCAGACGACGCCGTCCATACTCAGATAGACCAGCTCATATTGAATACAGTGAACCCTCGTCCGAAGTTTTATACCTACGTCTTCGACCCCGCGCTTGGCAACCGCATCCGCGACAACCGCGCCGATCTCGACAACGTATTCCGTGCATGGAGCGCATCAACAAACGGATTGTCCGCGACTTCGAGCGACGCAGACATACAGGTCGCGCTCTCGCGTTCGCAGACAAGCCTCGACAAGATAACCGTCCTCCTCAATGACATGACCAAGGTGCTTTCGGATGCCGCCAACGTCGTGACGTCTTCAGATCTTCCTACAGTGAACAGCATGCTCGCCATCGTCACGTCCGCCAGAAGCTCCATAAGCGGCGCGAAGCAGAGCCTCTCATCCGCAACGGTGGGAATCGCCCAGGCCGGCGTTCAGAATCTCCAGGCCCAGCTCGACAAGACCATCATCCGCTCTCCGATATCAGGCAAGATCGCCGCGCTACCGCTCCGCACCGGCGAATTCGCCGGACCAGGCACCCTTCTTGCGACAGTCGTCGGGGGCTCGGGCATTCAGGTCAAGGCGTACGCAAGCGGTGAAGACCTCTCAAGGCTCAAAGTCGGCGCGCCGGCTCTCATCCAGAATACTATTCCGGGCGTCGTCACAAGCGTCGCACCGAGCGTGAGCACGGTGAACAGGAAAGTGGAGATCAATATCAAGATCAGCAACCCCTCAACAGCGAACCTCGTTGTCGGTCAGAATGTCCAGGCCCGCATCCAAGCCGATCGTCCGGTTGCATCAACAGCGAACCCTACTGCCTATACGCTCCCGATTCAGGACGTGAAGATCATTCCAGGCGAAGCGTACGTATTCACCGTCGGAGCGGACTCGAAGGCTGTGAAGCATCCTGTCACGCTCGGTCCAATCCGCGGCGACTTCCTCGAAGTCACTGCCGGCCTCACCGATGACATGAAGATCGTCTCGCCGATATACGAGATAGAAGAGGGCCAGGAATTGCGCGTCGAATAACATATATGGCTACACCTCCTGAACATTCATCCGACAGTCGATATCTGGACCGCCTGACATTCAGGCCGGAGCTGCGTAAGATGTGGCTCAACTTTTTCGTGACCAATTTCCGCGTGGTCGTGCTCCTTATCCTGGTCATAACGGCATGGGGCATATATTCATTCCTGGCCCTGCCGCGCGAATCGAACCCGGAGGTCAAGATCCCGATCGGCATAGTCACGACCGTGTATCCGGGCGCTTCGCCATCAGACGTGGAGGAATTCGTGACCAAGAAGATCGAGAGCAACCTCTCAGGCCTCAAGGGCCTCTCGAAGCTCACGTCGAACTCGTATAACTCTCTTTCATCGATCACCGTCGAATTTCAGGCCAGTCAGAACCTCGATGACGCCATCCGTCAGCTCCGCGACAAGGTGAGCGACTCGAAGGCGGATATCTCTGCGGACGCAAAGGATCCCATCGTCACCCAGATCTCGCTCGATGATGCGCCGATCTGGTCCATCTCCATTTCCGGCCCCTATGACGGCTTCACCCTGCATACCTATGCGAAAAAGATCCAAGATGAGCTCGAGAAGATATCGGGCGTACGCGAGATCGGCATTTCTGGCGGCGACGAGGTCGAATACCAGGTAGCATACATCCCGGACCGGCTCATTTTTTACGGCATAAATATAAACGCGGCCAATCAGGCGATTCTTTCGACTAACACGGCTGTTCCTGCAGGCAACTTCGAACAGGGAGGCCTCATCTTCCCGATACGCGCGGACGCGCGGGTGACCGAAATACAGGCCATCGCATCCATTCCGGTAGGGCATACCGAAGCGGGCGGCGTTGTGCTTCTCAAGGACGTTGCGAACGTAAGCGAGCATGCGGTCAAGAAGACCTCGTATGCGCGCCTCTCGATCGGCGGAGCAGAGCCGAAGGATTCGGTCAGCCTCTCACTGGTGAAGCGTCAGGGCGCATCAGTACTCGATACGGTCGATCAGGCCCGCGCCACCGTCGACCGCGTGATCGCCACGTTCCCGCCGGGCATCACGTATGACGTCACCATGGACCAGGCCAAGGAGATCCATACGAGCTTCGACCAGCTCACGCACGACTTTCTCATCACTGTTCTTCTCGTATCTCTCATCCTTTTCATCATCGTCGGGCTCAAGGAGGCGTTCGTGGCAGGCATGGCCATCCCGCTCGTATTCTTCGTGTCATTCGGCGTCCTCCACCTCATGGGCATGACGCTCAACTTCCTGTCTCTCTTCTCGCTCATCCTTTCGCTCGGCCTCATTGTCGATGACGCCATCGTGGTTGTTTCGGCTACCAAGCAGTACCTGAATACGGGCAAATTCACGCCGGAAGAAGCGGTGCTCCTCGTCTTGAACGACTTCAAATGGGTGCTCACCACGACGACCCTCGCCACCGTCTGGGCATTCCTGCCGCTCCTTTTCGCGACAGGCATCGTAGGCGAATACCTCAAGTCCATTCCCGTCACGGTCTCGATCACTCTCATATCGTCCCTCCTCATCGCGCTCATGATCAACCATCCGCTCGCGGCCGTCCTCGAGCGCATCCGTCTCAACCGCACATTCTTCTTCATAACCGAAGCGGCTCTTATCCTTTTTGCAGGATGGATGTTCTATTCAGGCGGAGCCATCCTATACACACTTGGAACCATCGCCGTCATCGTCGAGATCTGGCTCATCTGGTGGTATGAAAAGGGCGGTAAGCGCACAGTCATTGAGAATGCAGCTCTCATGGACCAGGAATGGAAGGATGACGAAGTGATCAAGCGCAAGCTCCGCGAGCAGGGCAACAGGGCAGAGCACGAGAGCTTCGGCATGCGCCTCGTCCACGGCATCCTGAACTTCCACAAAGTGCTCCCATGGTACGAGCGCTCATTCAAGCACTACATCCTGAACAAGAAGCGCCGCCGCTGGGTTGTAGCTAGCGTTGTCGCCCTTTTCATAGCATCCATCATGCTCGTCGCCTTCGGCGTCGTCAGGAATGAATTCTTCCCGGTGTCCGATTCCGACTACGTGTATATAGACATCCGCACACCGACAGGCTCCAACCTCGACGCGACCGACGCCAAAACCGCAGAAGTCGAGAAGAGGCTCCATGTATATTCCGACGTCACAAGCTTCACGACCGAGATCGGCAGCCCGAGCGCCAACTCAGGGTCATTCGGCGGCGGGGCAGGCTCATCGAATGTTTCCTCCATCAATCTCACCCTGAAGGACAAGAAGGACCGCACCATGAAGTCATACGAGCTCGCCGACAAGATCCGCGCCGACCTGGAAGCGGCTCCGATAGCGGGCACTGAGATCAGCGTCTCGACCCCGGCCGGCGGGCCTCCTGCAGGCAGCGCCTTCGAAGGCCGCGTCACTGGCGACGACCTCGATACCTTGAAGAAGATAGTGGGCGACCTGCGACCGATGCTCGCCTCGATTCCTGGCGTCATCAATGTGAACGTATCCCTCAAGGATTCCGTCCCTGAATATACATTCCGCCTCGACCCGGTGCGCCTGGAACAGAACAACCTGAGCGCCCTCATGGTCGGCTCGGTCCTCCGTACTGCGGTCTCAGGCACCGAGATCACCAAAGTCATCAAGGATGACAGCGAGATCGTCCTGCGCGCCACGTTCGACCCGGCTTCCATTCCTGACCTCACTGCCATCCAAAACCTGCAGGTCCTCAATACGCTCGGCCAGCCCGTCTTTCTCAAGGATGTCGCGACCATCGAGCTCAAGCCCGCCGTCGACGTCATCACCCGCATCGACCAGAAGCGCACTATCCTGCTCTCCGCCGGAGCTGACACCTCGACGAACGGCCCAACCATCCTGGCCGCGTTCAACAAGAAACTGGCGGATTATCATATGCCTGCCGGATACGGCATATCGTATGGAGGCGAGAATGAGCAGAACGCCGAATCGTTCGCATCCATCATCCAGGCCATGCTCATCGCCCTCATCCTCATCGTCGCGACCTTGGTCATCCAATTCAACTCGTTCAGGAAGGCGCTCATCGTGCTCGTGCCGATCCCTATGGCCCTTATCGGCGTGTTCGTAGGCATGGCCGTGTTCGATGTGTCGCTCGGCCTACCGGGACTCATCGGCATCCTGGCCCTCTTCGGCATCGTGGTCAAAAACTCAATCATCCTCGTGGACAAGATCAATATAAACATCAAGAGCGGTATACCGTTCGAAGAAGCTGTCGCAGATGCAGGCAAGGCTCGTCTCGAGGCTATCTTCATCACATCCATCTGCACCATCTTCGGCATCCTGCCGGTCACGCTCTCCGATGAGTTCTGGCGCGCCCTCGGCTCCGCCGTTATCTTCGGCCTAACGCTCTCATCATTCCTGACGCTCTATATAGTGCCAGCCTTCTATCTCATGATGGTGAAGGATGAGACCAAGGAAGCGTAAGCAAAGGCAAAAGGGTAGGTTGCGGATATAGAAGGTTCGAATATAAAAAGGCCTCGCAGTTATGCGGGGCCTTTGTGTAACAGGGGAAGGATCAGGATCTCCAATTCGACGAACGCAACTTCTGGATCCTTTTCTGAGCCAAATCGAAGACGTCTTTTTTAGTGATTCCTTTTTCATCAAAGATCTCAAGATCAGCGACACTATCGAACATGCACTTGAATCGTGCTTGGGCGAAACCTTCATTATGAGCAGCCTGTACGATCGATACTCTGTCGAGCATATTTAGATTAAGGCATAGGCTTTTGAACTCCTGCTGAGCCTCAAGAACAGCTGCCCCTTGCCTAATGAGCAGTTCGGTAACACCATCATCACTTAGGTGTATCGGATCAATACATAGGTTCTCAATAGGGAAGATGTAGCCTAGCGCAGTCTTGAAATCTTCCAAATTCCGCCTGCCTCTTTCCATGGTTGTCTTGAGCTCTTCATGCCGGTCGCGTAAACGCTTTGACAGTCTTGTAAACAACCAATGATTAGCAACAAAGAGTAAGACAAACTCTGTGATGCCACGGTAACCATCAAAAGGAACAGTAAATGCTATCCCAAGTGCTGGCACTAGAGCATAAATCACCTCAATGAATACCTTAAATGCCTTTTCCTTTATTGGCTTTTTTTGAAGCTCATTGTCTGCTGTCTCCCAATCCTCATAGCTTTTTTGAAGGGTGGTGCCCGGGAGGTGTTTTCTTTCCCATACTGCTTTCCACTTATCTGGAATCGAGTTTAGAAATAAAGCCCATTGTTTTACTTCTTCTCTCTGGCGAATCTCGTGCATACTCATTTTTCAATGCCTTGTTGCGGAACATGGGATTTTGGCCCACCTTCATAAGCTTCTGGCCTATGTCAGTACTTCATGTCCGGAATAGTTCGGCAGCTATTCTGGCATGAGTATGCTGAATAAAATAACTGCTGTCAATTAGCCATCAAAAGACCTGTTTTTTCAGCTAATTCCTGATATCATTCAGGCATGTCCAAACAAACCCTACTCTCAGGCGTCAAACCGACTGGCCGGCCGCACATAGGAAACTATTTCGGGGCGATGAAGCAGTTCACAGGCGTGCAAGCTATGCATGCCGATGCCGAGCGCCTCTTTATGATCGCCGACTATCATGGTCTCAACTTCATACAGAATGCGGAGGAGATGCGCCGCCTCACACTTGATCTGGCCCTTGATTATCTCGCCATCGGCATCGACCCTGAACGTTCGGTCATATTCAAACAATCAGACGTGCCGGCTCATACCGAGCTCGCGTGGATCTTCGACACCATCATCTCCATGCCGTATCTCATGCGAGCGCATGCATTCAAGGACGCTGAAGCCAAGAGCAAGGAGATCAGCGTAGGGACATTCAACTATCCCGTCCTCATGGCCGCGGACGTCCTTCTGTATGACACCGACCTCGTGCCGGTAGGGCAGGACCAGAAGCAGCACATCGAATACGCCCGCGACATAGTGGAGAAGTTCAACCATATATTCAAGACCGAGACATTCAAACTGCCTCAGCCGGTCATCATCGAAAATGTCGCCATAGTGCCGGGCACGGATGGCCGCAAGATGTCCAAGAGCTATGGCAATACCATCCCACTCTTTGCCGAGCGCGCCGAGATAGAGAAGGCCGTCATGGGCATCGTCACGGATTCATCGGCAGAAGGCTCGGAGGGCATCCCGCTCAATGTCCACAATATCCATCTTCTTTTCAGATCGGACGCCGAGCTCAAGCCCCTCTATGATGCCAACAAAGGGAAGTACAAGGCTCTCAAGGAAGCCCTCATCGAGGACATAGATGCATTCATCAAACCGCTCCGCGAACGCCGTG
>JAQBQT010000025.1 GCA_028286835.1 Candidatus Parcubacteria bacterium | reverse complement strand
ATGTCCTTTTGTTAAATAACCTGTTCGGATACTAGCACAAAAAAACAGCTTAGGAAGCTGTTTTTTATTCGCCACACCTGGGATACATCTATTAGTATTCGCGCATCGCTACCTGGGCGTCTATCTTCTTCAGGAGATCGAGCATGACTGACACGACGATGAGGAGGGCTGTACCGCCGACTGCGAAGGACTGGGTATTGTCCGGCGAGAAGGCCTGGATGATGAGCGGGAGGATGGCGACGAAACCGAGGAAGAGAGCGCCGATGAGCGTGATGCGGGTGACGATGTTGCCGAGATGATCGCGGGTATGTTCGCCTGGGCGCACGCCTGGGATGAACGCGCCTGAGCGCTGAAGGTTCTCGGAGATCATCTGAGGATCGAACGTGACTGCCGTGTAGAAATACGTGAAGAGGACCACCATGACGAAGTAGAGCGCGCCGTAGATCCAGGACGGAGGAGTAAGGAGAACCGCAGCCGACTGCGACCAGGCGGCGAGGGACGGATGTGCTGCCCACTTAGCGAGAGCGTTGAAGATGATCTGAGGGAACAAAAGGATGGAAAGGGCGAAGATTATCGGAATGACGCCGCTCTGGTTGAGGCGGAGCGGGATGTATGTGGAAGCGCCTCCATATACCTTATTGCCGCGGACCTGCTTGGCATATGTGACTGGAACCGAGCGTTCAGCCTCAGTCACATAGATGACGCCGGCGACAGCTAGGATGGCGAGAGCGAGCACAAATATGTAGAACGGCAGATTGGCGAAGCCGCTGGCGACGAGCTTCTGGTAGTTCTGCACGATCGAGATCGGCAGGCGCGAGATGATGCCTGCGAAGATGATGAGGGATACGCCGTTGCCGATGCCGAATTCAGAGATGAGCTCGCCGATCCACATGAGGAGCATGGATCCCGCGGCGATGACGATGAGCGTGAGAGCATATGCGAAAGGCGCCAGATGCGGGATGACGTTCTGGGACTGGAAAAGGACGATATAGCCGATACCCTGGAGGATGGCGAGCGGTGCGGCGAGGAGGCGTGAGTATTGAGAAAGCTTCAAGCGGCCAGCCTCCCCTTCTTCATGCATGAGAGCCTTCCACTTCGGGAAGACCATGGTGAAGACCTGGATGATGATGGATGCCGTGATAAAAGGACCGACGCCCAGCATGACAATGGAAAGATTTGAAAGACCGCCACCGGAAAATATATTAAGGAAGCCGAAGAACTGGCTTGTCGTGAGAAGCTGGGCAAGCGTGGCTGGATTGACGCTCGGTATCGGAATGGTGGCGAGAAGGCGGAATACGATCAGAGCGCCTATCGTAAAGCCTATCCTCTTCCGGAGGACCGGGTCTTTGAAGGCGATGATGATTTTTCCGAAAAAGTTTTGCATGGATGCTTATTTCTTTGGGGCGGGCTTCTTTTCAGAGGCTGCCTTCGGAGCCTTGGCCTTTGGAGCCTTCGGCTCAGCCGCTTTCGCTGCTGGCTTCGGAGCCTGAACGAAGACTTTCTCTTCTACTTCAGGACGGACAGGCTCGATGGTGCCGCCGGCCTTCATGATCTGGGCTTTGGCTGTTTCGGAAACATCGCAGCCTGAGATCTTGAGGGCGATCGTGAGTTCCCCGTCGCCGAGGATCTTGATGCGAGGGATCTTGCCGGACCAGATCGAGACGACTCCGCTCTCGACGAGGATGGCTGGGGTGATCGAAGCACCTGCCTTGAAGGCTCCCTGCAAAGCGCCGAGGTTGACGATCGCAGGCTTCTGCACGTTCGTGACGACGGTCTTGTTGGAGTTCTTGCCGCGGCCGCGAAGCTTCGGAAGCTTCTTGATGATATCGCGCCATTCTGGGCGGCGCTTGTTACCGGCACGGGCGCTCTGGCCTTTGCCTCCGCGACCGGAGGTCTTGCCGCGCTTGCCGCCGCGGGCGACAGTCATTCGCTTCTTGTTCGGGTGGACGCGTGTAAGGGAGTTGATCTGCATGTTATTTCTTGAGTTTGAGGGTTGCGCGAGGCATCGTGATCAGTTTCTGAAGGGCGGCAATGGCTACGCGGGCGTTGTTAAGCTTGTTCTTGCTGCCTGAAAGGTACTTGGCGCAGACATCTTTGATGCCTGCAAGCTCGATGACGGCGCGGGCCGAGGATCCAGCGACAACGCCTGAACCGCGTGCCGGGAAGATCTTGATCTTGGCGCTGCCCCACTTGGCTTCGACGGCGTGAGGGATGGTCATCTGAGCAGAAAGAGGGACCTTGATGAGGTGCTTCCTTCCTTCGCGGGTCGCCTTCTCGACGGCAAGGGCCGTATCGGTAGCCTTGCCCAAGCCGACGCCTACGCGGCCCTTATGGTCGCCTACGACGACAGCAACGCTGAAGTTCATGCGGCGGCCTCCTGATGTGACGCGGGTAACGCGGCGGATATCGATGATCTTGGAATCGAACTCAGGCTTGACGCGCTCGCGGTTTTCTCCGCCACGGCCGCCTCCCCTGCTATCCCTGCCTCCAGAGCGCTGGCCCGGTGCTCCGCCTGTGCGAGGACCGCGGGAGCTGGCGCCTGCTGCTGAGTCGCGCATCCTGCGACCTGGAGTGACCTTGCCGGCCGGAGCTGCGGCAGGAGCAGAAACAGCTGCCTCTGTCGGGGCTGCTGCGGCTGTATTCGGCTTTGTTTCTTGTTCGTTCATATATATTTAAAATTCCAGGCCTCCTTCGCGGGCTGCGTCGGCGACCGTCTTGATCTTACCTGCGTACAGGTATCCGTTGCGATCGAAGACGACCTTGGTTATATTAGCCGCTTTTGCCTTCTTGGCAACCTCGATGCCGACCTCCTTGGCGCGATCGACAGGAGTCTTGCCCTTGGCATTCTTGGTATCCGTCGAGAGAAGAGTGTGGCCCTTGGTGTCATCGATGATCTGGGCGTAGATGTATTTGTGCGACTTGAAGATCGTAAGGCGCGGGCGTTCTGCCGTACCAGTGATCTTGGCACGAATGCGGGCTTTCCTGCGGGCGAATATTGCTTGTTTTTTCTGTAGGATGTTCATGATGGTTTATGCAGCCTTCTTGCCTTCCTTCCTTCTCACGACTTCGTCGGAGTAGCGGACGCCTTTGCCGAGGTATGGTTCAGGCTTCTTGAAAGCGCGCACGTTCGCGGCGAACTGGCCGACCTTCTCGCGGTCTATGCCCGAGATGGTGACGACGTTCTTTTCGGAGACGACTTTGAGATCGGCTGGGATCGTCATATTGATCGGGTGAGAGAAACCGAGAGCGAGAGCGAGGGTCGTGCCCTTCACGTCTGCCTTGAAGCCGATGCCTTCGACGATGAGCTTCTTCTCGAACGGCTTGTTGACGCCGGAGATCATGTTCTTGAGATGAGCGACATACGTGCCGAGGAGGACCCCTGTCTCAGGAGCTTCGTTGGCCGGAGAGACCTGGATGGTTCCGTCCTTCTCGACGACGATATTCACATTAGGCTTGAAAGCCTTCGTGAGAGTGCCGAGAGGGCCTTTGACTGTCACAATGCCGCCTGAGTATGAAACTTCAGTTTTCGGCGGGAGAGTGATGGGCTTTTTTGCGAGGCGTGACATGATAGTAGTATAAAAATGATTACCAGATTTTGAAGAGGACTTCCCCGCCGACCTTGAGCTTGCGGGCTTCCTCGTCTGCCATGACTCCCTTCGGGGTTGAAAGGAATGTATTTCCGAAACCGCTGCGGTACGTCCTGATGTCGCTCGACTTCTGGTACACGCGGCGGGACGGCTTCGAGATGCGATCGACTCCGTGGATGCGGGCGCCTGTTCCCTCGTAGTACATGAGGCCTATCTGGAGGCTGCGGCTGAAGAGCTTGCCCGAAGTGGCGACTGAATCGACATAGCCCGCCTTCTTGAGGGCGTGGGCCACATTCTCTGCGAACTTCGAATACGGCATATCAACAACCGGCTTCTTTGCGTCAGAAGCGTTCTTGAGGCGGATGATGAGGTCTGCTATGAGGTCGGTTACCATGATGATTTTCTGATGCCGGGAATGACGCCTTCGTTGGCGAATTCGCGGAAGCAAATGCGGCAGAGATCGAAATCTCTCATATAGCCGTGCTTCCTACCACAGCGGAAACAGCGCCGAACAACGCGCGACTTGAATTTCGGCTTTTTCTTCGATCGCGCTATTACTGATGTTTTCGCCATGCTAAGTTCCTCGTTCCCTGCTCCTTCAAAAATAAAGGGGATTGGTTAGCTTGCCCTTGCGGGACATGGCTTCCAATCGCTCATCCTCGAAAATACAGGGTATTGAGAGGTGTGGTGATACTAGCAAAGGCGCGCGAAGGCGTCAAGCGTTAGCGAGCCTTTGACGGAGAATGCACTGAAGTCGCCTTGCTCGTGGTGGCTGCGTCGGCAGTCGGCACGCTGCTCACCGCAGTTACAGCTGCTCCCGTTTCCTTGATGATCGTTTTGACCGACTTGATCCCGGCAGTAGTAGCGGGCGCGGCCAAAGCTTGGATCTCCCTCGGCGCTGACTCGTCCAAGGTGCCATGAGTGATAAAGGCGCGCGCTCCATCGAGCGTCGCGACAGCGAGAACAATAACCACTATGGAAGCGATGCGATGCTTTGATCCCCACTCCCTGAATGACTGGATGGACCATGGGCTCAAAACCGGCTGCGCTGCTTCGCCTATGACAAAAGGCTCAGCGGCTCCCCCGGCCTGCTTGTTCTGTATCTTGGAGAGAATGCTTGCATGAAGCGCGCTCTTCTCTTCCGGATTCATCCTTATAGACTGCAATTGCTTGATTGCCGTTGTAAAACGTGAGTTGTTCATATATTAAATTATGTATTCGAAGGAGATGGTTGTTCGGACTCCATGATATCGTACCCGGTCAATTGCCGCAATTCCTGGATCCCGCGGTTGACCCTCACTGATGCGGCGTTCGCCGATATGCCCAGGACTTTGCCTATCTCCGGTGGAGAAAGCCCCTCCGCATATCTTAAAAATACCGCCTGACGATAGGAGTCATTCAATTCTTTGATCTTGCTCATAAGAAAGCGGCCTTCTGACCCCAATTCGAGATTGTCCGGGAGAGTTCCTTCATCTGCCGGATCATATGATTCATCGGTGGCCTCGTCCGATAGGCTTTCCATTGAAACCGCCTTTTTCTTGCGGTACCAGTCAATGATGAGCCTGTGAGCTACAGTGAAGAGAAATGCCCGTGCGTTGGTCATTTCCGTCCCTTTCTGAAGCGTCTGCCAGAGACGTACGAACGTCTCCTGAACGAGATCCCGCGCCTGTTCCCTATCCGATACCCTTAAGACGCAGAACCTGAATATAGCGTCTGCTTCGGACTGGAACAGCTTGTCGAAGGTTAATTGCAGCGAATCGTGGTTCGACATAAATGACGGTCGGACGGGCGGTTTCTTACATGAATAAGAAAGGCGCTGCCCTGTATTTATACTATACCCTATTTTGAGCTTTTGGTGCTTTCTTCGCGCTTGAGGGGCAAACCGAGGTATTCCAGGAAGGCCAATGTGGCTTTCTTGTCTCGGGATGAGGTGACGAGGGTGATGGAAAGGCCGAATACGTCCTTGAGGTCTTCGTCGGCCGTTTCAGGGAAAATCGTGTGTTCGCGGATGCCGAGCGTGTAGTTGCCCATATCATCGATGGCAGTCCTCGAGAGGCCGCGGAAGTCCTTTGTGCGAGGCAAGGCGATATGGACCAAGCGGTCGAAGAATTCATTCATGCGGTTCCCCCTGAGAGTGATCTGGTAGCCGACAGGATCGCCTACGCGGGTCTTGAATGTAGCGATAGCCTTCTTGGTGACGCGGGTAGCAGGCTTCTGGCCAGTGATCCTGGCAAGGCGGTCAGCGATGATCTCGATCTTCTTCTTGTCCTTGATGGAACCGAAACCGCTCGAAACGACGATCTTCATGAGGCGCGGAGCCTGCATCGGATTCGCGAGCGCGAGCGTATCCTTCAATGCCTTGAATGAAGTCTTGTTGAGCTCCTGCGTTGTTTTATATGCGGTGGTCATGGTGGTATTTATTTCTTCTTAGAGTCCTTCTTAGGCTCTTTTTTGGCCTCGGCCTTGGATTCCTTGGCCTCTTTCTTAGCCTCGTCAGCCTTGATGAGGTTGGAGACCGACATAGGCATGGCGACCTCGACAAGAGATCCCTTCTTGCCCTGGCCCATCGGACGCTGGTGCTTCTTCATGACGTTAACGCCTTCGACGACGACTTTGTTCTCGCGCGGAAGAGCCATGATGACCTTGGCTGTCTTGCCTTTGTCATCGCCTGAGCGAACGGTCACGAGATCTCCTTTCTTGATATGCATGGTAGTAATTAAAATTGGAGGTTACACTATTTCGGCTGCGCGAGAAGCGATGGTCTTGAAACCTGCTTCCTGGATCTCGCGCGGGATCGGGCCGAAGATACGTCCGGCGATCGGCTCCTTCTTGCCTTTCTCGATGATGACGACTGCGTTCTCATCGAAGCGCACGTATGAGCCATCCTTTCTGCGGGTAGCCTTGACCTGGCGGACGACGACGGCATGGAGAACGTCTTTCTTCTTCACGGCTTTGCGAGGCTCCGCCTTCTGCACTGAAAGCACGACGATCTCGCCGAGCTCGGCATAGCGCTTCTTGGAAGCTCCGAGCACCTTGAAGATGCGGCCGATCTTGGCTCCTGAGTTATCTGCGATATTTACGATAGAACGTGGCTGTATCATGGTATTGAAATGGATCGCGTATTAGGCGATGACTTTGAAGTTCTTACGCTTGGATAGTGGGCGGCATGCTTCGACCGTGGCCTTGTCCCCTTCTTTCTTTGTGTTGCCTGGATCGTGAGCCATGAGCTTGGTGCTCTTGTTCATGAACTTGCCGTACACGGAGTGCTTGATGTAGCGCTTGACCTCGACGACGCAGGTATCCTTCATCTTCGCAGAAACCACCGTACCAGTGAATGTCTGGCGGCGAACTTCGGTCTTATTCTCTTGTACGGTGTTGTTGGCCATGTGAATTTGGAGTCTACGTGAATATTGATGCTTTGTCTACTTTATTTCTTCGCCGGGGCGCTCTTGGCCGCAGCCTTCTGCGCGGTCATAGCCGTAAGCATGCGTGCGATATCCTTGCGGATAGCCCTGCCTTCCCTGACGTTCTTGCTCTTGGCACCGGCGGCGCCGAAGCGGAATACGCGGAGGGCTTCGCGCTTGTCGCCGAGCATCTTCTGCAGGTCAGTGGAGGTCTTAGTTGTGATTTCTTTCATCTTCATAAAGGTATGTATTATGCGCGGCTGATGATCTTGGTCTTGACCGGAAGCTTGGTTCCAGCCTTGCGGAGCGCCTCTGCGGCGACCTTCGGCTCGACGCCGTCGATCTCGAACATGATGCGGCCCGGCTTGACCTCGGCGATGAAGCCCTGAGGATCACCCTTTCCTTTTCCCATTTTTACTTCGGCAGGCTTCTGAGTATACGGATGGTCCGGGAAGACGCGGATCCAGATCTTACCGGATTTCGTTGCGGAGTGGGCGATGACCTTGCGGGCAGCTTCAAGCTGGTTCGACGTGATACGGGCGTACTTCACAGCCTTGAGGCCGTATGAGCCGAACGCCAATGTCGTTCCGCGGGTATCTGCATGGGAAGCCTCCTTATCAGGATGCTGGCGCATGGTGAACCACTTCCTGTATTTAACTTTTTTGGGGAAAATCATGGGAGTATATGAAAATTATTTGGCGCCATCCTTCTGGTCCTTCTTGAAGACCTGACCCTTGTAGATCCAGACCTTGATGCCGATGTCGCCATACGTCATGTGGGCCTTTTCGCGGGCGAAATCGATGTCGGCGCGAAGGGTCTGAAGCGGAACGCGTCCCCTCTTCATCTCTTCGGAGCGGGCGATCTCAGCGCCGCCCAAGCGACCGCCGAGATAGATGCGGACACCCTTCACTTCCTTGTTGGCGATGATCTTCTCGATCGTCTGCTTCATGACACGGCGGAACGGGAGGCGCTTCTCGAGAGATTCGGCGATCATAAGGCCTATGATGGCGGCGCTTCCCTCCGGGTTGCGGATCTCTTCGATGTCGAGCTTGAGCTCCTGGGTGCCGAGGTCGATCTTTTCCTTGCGGAGAAGCTTGAGGATCTTTGCGCGGAGCTTGACGACGCCGTCACCGGTCTTGCCGATGAGCATGCCTGGGCGCGAAGTCTTGATGACGACACGGAGCGTCTTCTGGGTGCGCTCTATTTCGATGCCGCCGAGATAGAACGGTCGGAGCTCGACCTGAAGGAATTCGCGGATGAGGACGTCCGTCTTGAGAGACGTGCGGTAGCTCTTGTGCATGGAGAACCAGCGGCTGCGCCAATCGCGGATGATGCCCAAGCGGTGTGAATATGGATGTACGGTGTGTGACATAAAATTATTTGGTCTTTGGGGCTGCGACAGCCTTCTTCTTGGAGGCCTTCTCGACGACCGGAGCAAGGACCACTTTGACGTGGCTTGTGCGCTTCTTCATCGGGAATGCTGAACCGCGGGCCATCGGGATCGAGCGCTTGAGGACATATCCCTGATCTACGCGGATCTCCTTCACGAACAAGGCTGTGTTGTCGATCTTGAAATTGTGCGAGGCGTTGGCTACAGCTGAGTCTATGAGGTCATGGATAGGGTGACGCGCCTTCTTGGAAGCGTGCGTAAGGATGATCTTGGCCTCAGCAACGGTCTTGCCGCGGATCATATCCGCAACGAGGCGTACTTTTCGCGGCGAGATCCTGTAGTTCTGAAGTGAGGCGGTGATCATGGGAGTATGTTATTTCTTGGCTGAGGCGTCAGCAGCGGCTCCCTTGGCGGCCTGTGCAGATGCGATCTCGGCCTCCTTGGCCTTCATTTCGATCTCCTTCTGCATCTTGCCACCGTGGCGGACGAACTTGCGGGTAAGCGCAAATTCACCGAGGCGGTGTCCAACCATATCCTCGGTGACCAATACATCCAGATGCTGCCTGCCGTTGTGAACGCCAAATGTGAATCCCACCATTTCCGGTGAAATCTGAGAGCGGCGTGCCCACGTTTTGATCGCAGGCAAACTGCCTGGCTTTTTGCCGGCAATTTTCTTGAGGAGGATCTCCTCGACGTATGGCCCTTTTTTGAGTGACCTAGGCATAGTGAATTAAAACAGCTCCGAAGAGCTTGTTGGGCTATCGTAGCATAGCGGTTTTAGGCCGTCAAATTTAGGTATGTCCTCCCTGCTACTAGTGATATACTGAATGATATATTTCTCACATTATCTTCCATGGACACACTCATCCTTATTTCTCTCGCAGCAATCGTCATCGTAGCGGTCACGAGCCTTGTCGGAGTCATCATATACCGCAAGCTGCGCGAGAACGAGAGCCTGAAGTATGAGTTCATCACCATCATCGCTCATAAATTCCGCACTCCCCTCACCCAGATCAAGTGGACCACTGAAGGGCTTATCACTGAAGAGCAGGACCAATATAAGAAGCAGCAGCTCGATGACCTGAGAAAATCCAATGAGAATCTCATCAAGCTCACCGGCACGCTGGTCGAGCTCACGGACGCCGCGGGCAAGGGCCACTCGACATATAATTTCGAGGTCCTCAATCTCTGCGATCTTGCCCGCAGCATCATGGAAACATCAAAGACCGCATTCCATGAAAAGAACCTCTTCATGTCCCTCACCAGCGTTCAGCCTGAAGTCATGGTCAAAGCAGACCGGCCGCGTTTGGATTTCGTCATCGGCACGCTCATGGAGAACGCCTGCTCCTATACCCCTCCGGGCCGCAACATCTCGGTAGATATAACCGTGAACAAGCGCAAGGCCATCCTGTCCGTCACGGACAATGGAATAGGTATCGACCCGCACAACTTGTCGCACATGTTCAGCAAGTTCTATCGGACCAAGGATGCTCAGTCCATGGACACGGAAGGCCTTGGCGTAGGGCTATTCCTGGCACAGAGTGTTATGAAACGGCACGGCGGAAGCATCCAGGCCTATTCGGAAGGAGTTGGCAAAGGATCCACATTCAGCCTCATACTTCCCCTCGCAAATTAGCAGATACGGTCGGCCTTACTCCGCTGGTTTTATTTGGTTTTATTTTTTCTCGCGCCTTCTGTAGAAGTTCTTCGATTCGCGCGTGATAGCGAGTATACCGATCACGCCGATATAAGCGGCGCTGACTTCAGCCGGAAGATGGTATGAAGGATTATATGCAATGGTCCCGACGATGAGAGCGACGATAAGGATCGTCCACAATACCGCGTATAGCTCTCCCGGATGGAGCGACGTATGCATGCGGTGCCATCGGCGGAATTCCTTTTCCGCACTATATATCGCCAGGGCTGCGCCGTAGATGGCTGAGATCGCCAACAGGATCTCGTGCTCGGAAAGGCTATTGGTCGTAAAGAAATCGTAGATTATCGCAGCAAAGAGGACGACGCTCCAGAAATTCACCAATATCCTCCATGTAGTGAACGAGCCGGCCTTCTCGAGGCGAAAATACTTCATTGAAAGATATTATACCTTATGCGCTTCGTTGCTGAAGCTGAATTTGAGGCAGAAGGCGGCTGCGGCTATCATAACGGCCATGCCGAACCCGTGCGTTATCGAGGCCAGGTCATGCGTATAGTCGAGCACTCCTAGTGCCGACAGAAGATAATTCCAGTCATGGATGACTCCCTCCCCTCCCAATAGGAGCATCTGCGTCGATACTGCGTCGCCCATGTATGCCGAGATGTTCACGATGTTGTATCCGACCCACAACAGGATCATCGAGGCCGAAAAATATTCACGCCTGAAGTAAAAATAGCCGACAAAAAGGCTCGGGACGACGACCTGGAAAGCTGAACCGCCAAGAATATATATAAACATGCCGAACGGGGCCATGAACACATGTCCTGCTTCATGGATGACGAGATCGACATAGTCGATGAGGTGGCCGAATGTGGGATTGACCGCGCATGAGAAAAAATAAAGCCCGCCAAGCAGGGCGGCGACTAGATGCGCGTAATTGATGTTGAATCTCTTCATGGAAAGAGCTACTTCTTCCCTACGATGGAATATATCAGGAATTCGACGAATGCCTTCACCCTTTTGACGAAGAAGCCGATCATAGGCGAGTGCTCCCGGAGTTTTTTCTGTTGTGGTTTCGGATCGCTCATAGGCGTCGCGACGGAGATCAGGCGAAAAGGCCTGCGGAGAGACTACGAACCGCTCCTCATGAGGCGGCCAGGCTGGCGGCGGGACACCACGAATACGTTGGAGTACTTCTTCGGAGTGCGGGTCTTCTGGCCCTTGCCGGCTGGCTTACCCCAGCGGGTCTTGAGGCGGCGGAGACCGCGGCCCTGGCGCTGTTCACCACCACCGTATGGGTGGTCTACCGGGTTCTGGGCGGTACCGCGGACTGTCGGGCGGATACCCATCCAGCGCGAGCGTCCGGCTTTGCCGATATTGACGAGGCGATTCTCTTCGTTGGAAACAGCTCCGATTGATGCCCATGCGTCCTGGTGGACTTTGCGGACTTCCGTCGAAGGCATCTTGATGTGGGTGTAGCCTGCGTCGTTAGCGATGACCTGGCCGAAGGACCCGGCAGAGCGTACGAGCTTGGCCCCTGAGCCTGGCTTGATCTCGACGTTGTATACGAACGTACCGACCGGGATATTCTTGAGAGGAAGGCGGTTGCCTGTCTCGATCGGAGCTTTCTCGGAAACGATGAAGGAATTGCCGACCTTCATTGTCTTCGGAAGGAGGATGTAGCGCTTTGCGCCGTCCTTATAGGAGACGAGGCCGATGTAGCCGGTGCGGAACGGATCGTATTCGACGGTCTTGATCGTGGCGATGATATCTTTCTTCTCGTACAAGAAATCGATGATGCGATAGAGCTTCTTATGGCCTCCTCCCTTGTGGCGGACCGTGATGCGGCCGTGCGCATTGCGTCCCATGTCGCGCTTGAAGCCGAGCGTCAAAGGCTTGTACGGCTCTGAAGCAGTGAGATACTCCTTGAACGGGAGTGTCGTCATATTGCGGCGGGACTTTGTTGTAGGTCGGTAGGTTTTCATGATAATTAAATGGATGCGGGATTATACAAAATCTATCTTGTCCCCTTTCTTCAGGGTGACCATGGCCTTGCGGGTTCCTGAGACAACGCCCCAGCGGCCCTTCACGAAGACATTCTTGGACGGAAGGTTGATGACCGCGATCTTCGTCGGCTTGACCTTATAGAGGCTGAAGATGGCCTTGGCGATAGTCGGCTTGTTTGCATCCTTGGAGACCTGGAATGTATACACGTTGTTCTGGGCGAGCTGTCCGGCCTTCTCGGTGATATGTGGGCGGAGAATGGCATCTGCGCCGATGAACGAGGCGGAAGGAGTGCCTGTCGAAAGGACGACTTCCGATCCCCCAGATCGTCCTTGGGACTTCTTTGGGGCTTTGACCGCCTTGGCGGCAGTCGACTTGGCTACGCGAGCCTTTGCCGGAGCGTTCTTAGAACCTACGTTCTTAGCCTTGGCGGGCGCTGCGGCTTCGCTGTAGTTTTTGTCGGCTTTTGATTTTTTTGACCAGAACATCGGCATGGTAGTTTTATTTAGCAAGGGTCTTAAGGGACTCGGCTGGATTGGAAATGATGAGGTACGTATGGTTCATGAGCGATACCGGGTTGATGTTGCGGAACTCCTCGACCGAGATGTTTCCGAAATTGCGGAAACTCTTGGAGACGGAGTCGGACTTCTTGTCCATCGTGATCATGGCCGTGTTCACCTTCTTGGTGGCGAGCTTCTCATAGCCTTTGATCTTGGAAAGCGAAGTGAGGATCGTCTTTGCCTCCTTTGCCTTTGGCGCATTGAAGCTGAACGAATCGATGAAAAGTACTTCGCCATCCTTGAACTTGCGTGAAAGGATCGTGAGGAGAGCCTTGGAGCGGGCCTTCTTGTTGATCTTGCGCTCGAAATTCTTTTCGTTGCGCGGACCGTGGGTCGTACCACCACCGACCCAGATAGGCGAACGTGAGGAACCGTGACGGGCGCGGCCTGTACCCTTCTGCTGCCATGGCTTCTTACCGCCACCGCGGACTTCTCCGCGAGTCTTGGCATGAGCGACCGGAGAACGCGAATTCGAGTTCATGAGACGGATGATCTCGTGGACAAGGTCGGCATTCCAGTTCAGGTCGAAGATCCCCTTAGGAAGGGTTATTTTGCCTGCTGACTGGCCTTGCTGATTATAAATAGGGGCGTCCATGATAGTGGGAGTAAGGATGATAGGGATTATTTTTCGGCGACGATCTCTACGAGAGTGCCGCGGCGTCCTGGAATCGCTCCAGAAACATACAGGATGCTGTCGTCTTGGTCAATATGAACGACCTTGAGATTCCTCACCGTGATGCGGTCTGAGCCCATGCGGCCGGCCATGCGCATGCCGACCGGCACGCGGTTGCGGAGACCTCCGCCGATGGAGCCCGGTTCGCGCTCGGAGTGCTTCTGACCGTGAGTGCGGGGACCGCCATGGAAGCCGTGGCGCTTGACCACGCCCTGGAAGCCCTTGCCCTTGGAGATGGCGCTCACCTCGACCATGTCCCCTGCCTTGAACTGGGAGAGCTCGATCTTGTCGCCGACCTTCATGCTCGGGGATTCCATGCGGAATTCCTTGACGAAGGCGAAGCTGCCGAGATCCTTGAACTGGCCTTTCTGCGGCTTGGCGATGCGGTTCGGATTGCGGGAGCCTTCGCCGATCTGCACTGCTTCGTAGCCATCTACGTCCTTCGTGCGGATCTGGGTGACGACGTTGCCGCGGACGACAACAGCCGTGACAGGAATGGCTTCGCCCTTCTCGCTATAGATCTGAGTCATATTCAGTTTTCGTCCGGTAATGAATTTCATGTCGGTGGGGAGAGACTCTCGTCTACATCATTTTTACGTCTATATTCACGCCTGAAGGCAAGCTGAGGTTCGTCAACGCCTCGATGACCTTCGGATTCGGGTTCACAATGTCGATGAGACGCTTGTGTACGCGCATCTCGAACTGCTCGCGGGCATTCTTGTCGATGAATGAGGAACGGTTGACTGTGTACTTCTTGATCTCTGTCGGAAGCGGAACAGGGCCGTTGATCTCTGCATCGTAGCGGGCGGCAGTGTCCATGATCTGGCGGAGGGATGCGTCGAGAATCTTGTGCTCATAGGCGCGCACTCGGATCCTGAGGTGCGGAGCAGCTCCTTCAGCCTTTGCCTTTTTGGCGCGGACCGGCTTTGCTGCTGCTTTCTTTGTTGTTTCCTTTGCGGCTGCCATATGATTATGCGTGCGGTAAAGCGTGCTTTATGCGACTACTTTAGTAATGACGCCTGAACCTACTGTCTTGCCTCCTTCGCGGACTGCAAAGCGCTGAGGGGCTTCGAGAGCGACCGGAGCGACGAGCTTCACCTTGAAGGTCACTGTGTCACCCGGCATGACCATCTCAACCTTTTCGGCGAGAGTCACTTCACCTGTAACGTCTGTCGTGCGGATATAGAACTGAGGCTTATATCCTGTGAAGAACGGCGTGTGGCGGCCTCCCTCTTCTTTCTTCAAGATATATACTTCGGCCTCGAACTCTGTGTGAGGCTTGACTGAGCCAGTCTTGGCGAGAACCTGACCGCGGGATACGTCGTCCTTGGCTGTGCCGCGGAGAAGAAGACCTGCGTTGTCGCCTGCCATACCCTCCTTGAGGGACTTGTTGAACATCTCGATGCCAGTGATGGTCGTCTTGACGGTGTCGCGGAAGCCGACGATCTCGACTTCTTCACCTACCTTGATAACACCGCGCTCGATGCGGCCTGTGACCACTGTTCCACGGCCTTCGATCGAGAAGATGTCTTCGATCGGCATGAGGAACGGCTTATCTACTTCACGGATCGGATCAGGGATGTAGCTATCGAGAGCATCCATAAGCTCGTCGATCTTTGCATTCCATGCTGGATCGTTCTCGAGGGCCTTGAGGGCTGAGCCGCGGATGACCGGGACATTCTTGCCGTCAAAGTGATACTTCGTAAGGAGGTCACGCACTTCTTCCTCCACGAGGTCGATAAGGTCCTTTTCCTCGACTGCATCGCACTTGTTGAGGAAGATAACTACCTTCGGAACACCGATCTGCTCGGCGAGAAGGATGTGCTCACGCGTCTGAGGCATAACGCCGTCGAGAGCGGAAACCACGAGAATGGCTCCGTCCATCTGGGCGGCACCTGTGATCATGTTCTTGATATAGTCGGCGTGGCCTGGAGCGTCGATGTGAGCGTAGTGGCGCTTGTTACTCTCGTACTCAACATGAGAAAGAGAGATAGTGACTGTCTTTGAAGCATCGCGGACGGTACCACCCTTTGTAATTTCGGCGTAAGCCTTCTCTTTGGCCATGCCTTTGCGGGCCTGAACTGCGACGATAGCTGCCGTGAGCGTCGACTTTCCGTGGTCGATGTGACCGATGGTACCGACGTTAACGTGCGGCTTTGTGCGATTGAATTCTGCTGCCATATGATTATTGATTTAGTGCTTTGACTCGCATTGTCTGGGCGTGATGCCAAGCAGCGAGAGTCAAAGATAAATTATTAATGGGGACTAATAAAAACGCTTAGGAAGCGCGTAAAGCTCAGGTTAGCATACGCGAAAGAAACGTGCAAATTATTACCCTTTTGGGGAGAACGAACGGGCCTATATGTACGGCGTCATGTACGGCGACCGAGTGGCGCACATGTATCCTGGAGGGCAATTCACCCCGCCTACATTCACGGTCGTTTTGGCCTGAGCGGTCATGCCGCTCGCATTTCTGACCGTAAACGTGATCTGATACGTGCCGGGATTGGCATATGAATGCGTGAATGAGCTTGTCTGGGCAAACTGAGGAGAAGATGCGGCGCTCAGATAATAAGGATTGTTCTGGGGCTGATCGCCCCAGTCGACAGAATATGTAAGGGAGCCATTCAGTGGATCATATGCACGTACAGTCCATGTACTGGTTTGCCCTATTGAAAGACTGGTAGGGGCGGTGACACCTGAGATCACAGGCGACTGTCCGCCAGGATTCACTGTCGTGTCCCCACATATAGTGAAGGGGCCAGTGCTTGAAACACATGATCCTGAGCCTGTCTGGCAGATCTGAACTGTGTACTGACCATCAGGCACGGTGATGCGCTGACCATTCGTGCTGCCCTGCTGAGCCGCATCTCCAACAGTCCATGCGTAAGAATTCTGATTTATGCTGATATTGCTTGCGATAGTATAGGGAGCGACCATATACATAGGACATATGCCGGAGCATGGAGGCATATAGCGGACGAGCCTGATATCGCCATAGGCGGCCTGGAAATAATACGGCGAGGTCCAGCGGATAGTTTGGATGCTGCCTTTCTGCCATGATTCCCCGCCATTCGGTGAGACGATGGCGAGAGGGCCGGCACCTCCCGTTGTTCCGCCAACAGAAGATGATGTCACCGTGAAGTACGCATCGCTCGTATCACATATGTTCGTAGATGTCTGACAGATCTTTATCTTGTACGAGCCATCCGGAGCTGCCTGGATGGGCTGATTGCCCAGGGGCTGATCACCCAAAGATAGAACATCGGGAACGCTCCATGAATACGATTGAGAGGCGAGATTCACATTCTGAGCGATAGGATACGGAGCGCGCACCATGATCATGCAGCGGATGGGCTGGGTCGGTTCGGCACAGGCCGGAAGCGCAGGCTGGAGCTCTATGGTGCCTGTTCCTGGCCATTGCTGTGAGAGTCCTGTACTCGTCCAAGTGATCATATATGAAGTTCCCCTCTGAAGGGTTTCACCTCCGTTGGGTGACATTACCCTTATAAAAGCGGTGGGAACAGGGACTGGAGTTGGTGTACCGGGATAACCCCCGACAGAGCCATTCATGCGCGCGCGGGTGAGCGCACCGAAATATCCGTTAGGAGGCAGGCCGACTGATGCCTGATAGCGGGCGAGAGCCGCCTGCGTCTGGAAACCAAAATAGCCTTGAGGCGTGATCCCTGCGCGCAAGGCAGGAATGTCGTATCCGTTAGAGAGAAGCCAATTCTGCAGCGCAGCAACGTCAGGACCTGATGATCCTATATAGAGATCACGGGAATATGAGTAATTCTGGGCGTGGGCATACGAGACTGAGACGACGAGCACTGCGGCGATGGCTATGAGATATTTTTTCATATGGTATATAGTGTGATGCTTATATGACGTACGCGCAAGTGGAAAGTTTCTGTGCAAAAAAACCGGCAGAAGCCGGCTTTTCTTTTGAGGCGCTATAGGGTGCTGAGATTATTTCCTTTTCTCTGCGATCTCGAGAGCCACGTTGGCCGGAACCACTTCGTAGTGATCGAATTCCATCATCGCGCTTCCCTGACCTGAGGTCATAGAGCGGAGCTGTGTCGTATATCCGAACATCTCTGAGAGCGGAACCTTGGCATGAATGGCGATAGCCTGACCGCGAGGTTCGGAACCCTCGACCTGGCCGCGCTTGGAAGCGACGGAGCCGTTCACATCACCCATGTATTTTTCAGGGGCGACCACTTCGAGCCTCATGATCGGCTCAAGGATGACCGGCTTGGCGCGCTTGGCTGCATCTTGGAAAGCCTGGGACGCGGCGATCTTATAGGCGATCTCGGACGAGTCGACGTCGTGATATGAACCGAATGTGAGCTCGCAGGAAACATTCACCAGCTTGTAGCCAGCGACGATACCGCGATCGAGAGCTTCGCGGACGCCCTTTTCGACGGCCGGAATGAATTCGTTCGGAATGACGCCACCCTTGATGGAGTTGATGAATTCGAAATCATCGTAGCGCTTGACGTTCTTAGGGACTTTCTCTCCTTCTACGAGAGGGACCATCGGACGGACTGAGAGACGCACGTGGCCGTACTGACCCTTACCGCCTGTCTGCTTGATATATTTGTATTCGGCCTCGGCTTCGTTGAGGATGGTTTCGCGATATGCCACCTGAGGCGCGCCGACATTGGCTTCAACGCCGAACTCGCGCTTCATGCGGTCAACCATGATCTCGAGGTGGAGTTCTCCCATGCCTGAGATGATGGTCTCGCCTGTTTCCTGGTTCGAAGAGATATGGAACGTCGGATCTTCCATGCCGAGCTTGCGGAGAGCCATACCCATTTTCTCCTGGTCGGCCTTTGTCTTCGGCTCGATGCGGAGCGAGACGACCGGTGCCATGAATTTGATGACTTCGAGGACGATAGGATTGGCTTCGTCGCAGAATGTGTGAGATGTGAGGGCGTCCTTGAGGCCTACGGCTGCGGCAATCTCGCCGGCGAAGACCTTCTTGACCTCTTCACGCTTGTCGGCCTGAAGGCGCACGATGCGGCCGAGGCGTTCCTTCTTGCCTGTCGTGACGTTGTATATATATGTGCCTGCTTCGATGGTGCCTGAGTAGACGCGGAAGAATGTCAGCTGACCGACGAATGGGTCGTTCTGGAGCTTGAAGGCAAGCGCCGCGAACGGCTCTTCATCGGACGCATGGCGGAGGATCTCTTCGCCCGTGTTCGGGTTGATGCCTTTGACCGGAGGAAGATCGAGAGGAGACGGGAGATAGTCGACGACGGCATCGAGCACGAGCTGAACGCCGACGTTCTTGAGGGCTGAGCCGGTGAAGACCGGGAAGATCTTGTTGGCGATGACTGCGGCGCGGCAGAGCTTCTTGAGCTCGTCCATGGTGAACTCCTTGCCTTCGAGGAACTCGCTCATAGCTGCATCGTCTGTCTCGACGATCTTCTCGACCATCTCTGCGCGGTATTTCTTGGCGTCATCCATCATGTCTGCCGGGATCTCCTTCTCTATGATATTGATACCCTTCTCGCCTTCGAAGAAGAAAGCCTTCATGCGCATGAGGTCAACGACGCCTTCATGAGAGCTCTCGGTACCGATCGGGAGCTGGAAGCGGACTGCCCTCTTGTTGAGGCGGTCGAGAATGGAAGCGTATGAGCGCTCGAATGAGGCACCCATTCGGTCCATCTTGTTGATGAAGCAGAGGCGAGGCACATTGCTTTCGTCTGCATAGCGCCAGTTTGTCTCTGACTGAGGCTCAACGCCGGCAACGCCGTCGAATACGACGACTGCGCCGTCCAAGACGCGGAGGGAGCGCTTCACTTCCACAGTGAAGTCGATATGGCCCGGAGTATCGATGATGTTGAAACGGACTTTCTTGGAGAGATCTGTCGCCGGCATATAGGTCGGATTCCAGAAGCATGTGATAGCGGCGGCCGTGATGGTGATGCCGCGCTCGCGCTCCTGTTCCATCCAGTCGGTCGTGGTCTCGCCTTCGTGCACCTCGCCGATCTTGTGGATCATGCCGGTGTAGTAAAGGATGCGTTCAGACGTAGTCGTCTTGCCTGCATCGATGTGGGCAATGATGCCGAAGTTTCGGACTCGTTCAAGCGGATAATCGCGGTTCATAAAATGATTAAATACTGTTATATGCTGCTATTAATTTGGTCAAACGCTCGCTCTAAACTAAAAAAGCAGAGATTGCTTTAGGTAAGGGGTAAGATACAGGAAATTGCCTAAATAATCAAATAAGCAGGCTTCTAATGGCTGAAGTCGGTCGCCATCCTGATGACGGTCACGGCCTGATCCAGAAAGGGCTTGGCTTCAGCGTAATAGCCGAGGATCATGGGCCAGAGGATGTCCTTATATAGGTAGATGAGAGCTCCTAAAATAACAATAAGAAGAATAAGCACTATGGCCTTAATGAGGCCCTTATGTTCCTTGATGACCGGTCGAGCAGGCATATCTGCCTTGCCGTCGGGCGTCCGCCAGACCGCATTCTGATCAAGGGTCCGAAGGTCGGCGCCTTTTATCTTGCCTTCGGCCGCCTCATCAGGCTTTCCTACAGGAGTACTCCCCCGGGGAGGCAGGGTTCGTACGGCTTCATAAAAATCCGCCTCGCTCCAATTCTGGGTGGCGAGATAAGCTTTGATGATATGGTCCGCCACGCCCTTTTTGCGTTCGGCGTAGATATAGGAGACGAGTTCCGGGGTTACCATGAATGTCTGTGTAGTATACTATCAGTAGGCACTGTAAGACCACCCTTATCAAAACGTCATCACCAATTGAATGAATACCCTTATACACGCGGACATCTTCTTCTTTATAACGACCATCTGCATCGTAGTCCTTACGATTCTGGCCATTGTCGCCTGGATATACATCATCAAGATCCTCGCCAATGTCAAAAAGCTCACGGATAAGGCCCGGATAGAGGGTGAATTCATCATAGAAGAGTTGGGCGATCTCCGGGAACGCCTGCATACGCAATCGTTCGGCGCCCGGGCATTGTTCAGGTTTGTCCGTCGATTGATCTCGCGCTATAACTAAAACTAATAACCAACCAATACCATGAGCAAAAATCATCTTTTCGAAAAGAAATCTTCAGGAAAGGGCGCAGCCGTAGGAGTCGGCATCGCTGCAGCAGCTGCGGCAGCCGTAGCCACCTACTATCTATATGGCACGAAGGACGGAGCCAAAACGCGCGAAAAGATAAAGAAGGCTGCAGGCAACGCCAAGGATAAGGCTCTCGACATGAAAGACCGTGCCATGGATAAGGCTATGGACCTCAAAGACAAGGCGATGGAACGCGGCAACGAGCTTACGGAAGCGAGCAAGGAAGTCTACGCCGACATGTCTGCCCTGCTCAAAGAGAAATATGCTGACCTCGAAGGAGTGAGCAAGGATGAAATGGCAGCATTGGCAGACCGCCTCCGTGAGCGCTGGGAAGAGATCGGCGATGACATCGAAGAGACCATCTCCAAGGCCAAGAAGGATGTCGAAGGCAAAGCCAAGGAGTTTAAGGAAAAGAAAGACAGCAAGTAGCAACATGGGGGGGCAAAAACTGACATAAACAAAAACCGGCCCAGATAAGGGTCGGTTTTCTGCTATAGGATCCTCGGCGGAGGCTACCAGGCAAAGTGAGCGAAAGCCTTGTTGGCTTCGGCCATCTTGTGGACATTCTCGCGCTTCTTCACTGCTTCGCCTTCATTCTTGGAGGCGGCGATGATCTCGTCGGCGAGCTTGAGGTGCATAGGAGCTCCCTTCTTGGCGCGGGCTGCCTCGATGATCCACTTCATGGACATGGCATTCTTGCGCTCCGGGCGGACTTCGCGTGGAACCTGGTAGTTGGCACCGCCAACGCGGCGTGAGCGGACTTCCATGGCAGGCGACGTGTTCTTGAGGGCTGTCTCGAAGACTTCCATCGGATTTTCAACTTTGGCCTTCTCCTTGATAGCAGTCATACAGTCGGCAACGATGGCACGGGCCGTCGTCTTCTTGCCGGATTCCATGACGTAGTTCGTAAATTTGGCGAGCTTGAGCGAATCGTAGTTCGCGTCAGGCTTCAATTCCCTTTTGATGTTGAGTTTGCGTCGCATAGTAGTAGATGAAAATTACCTGAGTTAGGCGGTCTTAGCGGCCTTCGGACGCTTGTTACCGTATTGGCTGCGACCTTTTCTGCGAGCTTCGACGCCTGCGCAGTCCAAAACGCCGCGCACGACTGAATAGCGGAGACCTACGTCTTTGACGCGGCCGCCGCGGAGGAGGACCACTGAGTGTTCCTGGAGGTTGTGACCCATGCCTGGAACATATGCTGTGACTTCAAGGCCGTTGGTGAGGCGGACACGAGCGATCTTGCGGATGGCTGAGTTCGGCTTCTTCGGGGTCTTCGTCGTCACTTTGACGCATACGCCGCGCTTGAACGGAGCCGGAAAGAAGATCGGTCGGTTCGCGATCGAATTGAAGGTGCGCGTGAGGGCGATGGACTTTGACTTCCTCTTGAAGCGCTTCCTTGATGATTTTGTAAGCTGGTTGATTGTAGGCATTTGTAATGCTTAATTGGCCGCAAGACTGACTGTTTTCACCATTTTCGGTCCGAGCGGACCTGAATGATTACTCATTCTTGCCTGATAATGTAATTTTTGCCCCTGTGGGCCGTGGCAGTACCTTATCATACCTAAATTGCCCTGTCCAAGTTTTGAATCGCACTAATTGACTTAAGTCATACTTAAGTCTAATCTAGGCCCTAGAATATCCAAAAGGATCGATATGATATCGACCACTTCTAGCATAACGCTGGAAGTCTATGGATACTCGTTAACATAATGAAAACTAAAAGATCAACCGCATTCAAATGCGGGATTAAACGGCTCCCCCTGGAACTTCCTGCGATGTTTCCCAACAAAATCACCTATCAAATCGTATCTCTGTATTTGGAACATCGGGAAAATGATCCGGATGCCTTCTGTAGGTTTGAACTAGTAGCCGAGTGCCCTCATTCATGGATATACAAATATATCCTTTATAATTTTCACAGAGAATTAAACAAAGAGGAAATACTGACTCTGAGGGGTATCCTGTGGAACAAACTAAGGCCTTTAGGACTTGACCTAAGAGAAAATTCTGATTGTTTTGATTTTTGTTTGGATTTAAATAAAAAAAGCTTCTCTAAAAGTCTTATTGATATGCTGGAAGGAATGAAGACCCAGCTTTCCCTTACGGTGAATCACATTGAAAACCCAAAAATGTATCAAACGACTTACGTCTATACTCACCCTAATGTACTTAGCCCATACGCGAGTATTATTCTAGAGAGAGCCGGCTTAGCATAGCCCTTATCGAATCACGGTTGATTTCTTTTGCCCACCCACTTTTAACACAAGTGGGTGTTTTAATAAAAAAGCCGCAGAATCCTTTTCCTGGATACTGCGGCGCATTTTATGCAATAAACCCAAATGGACTTTTATTTAAGTTCCCCACAAACCATCAATAAATAGCCGGTTCGTCGAGCCAGTCGTACGGATACCAATATACGTACGCTGACTCGGCGCGACTATGACCTAACAGTGCCAGCTGTTCAGCCGATACTTTGTTCGGTAGCTGACCAATCTCAACCTGAGAGTGCATTAAACCCCAAAAGTTCTCAAGGATGAGACAGGTCAGGTATGTCTGAACAACCGCCATGGCCCCGACAAAGAACATAACGCGCATACGGTGGTAAAGAATAGTGCAGACGAACCAAAATGTAAAGAACCCCGGTGAATAACTACCTCAGGCCCGTAAAAAGCTGGAATATATAAGGAACGACAGGTGAAACGAACTGCCAGAGGAAGATAACCACAATGAGGGCAAAGATAGACTCGTATGATTCCAGGAAATATCTGACACGGCCGTACTGCGCAGGCAGGATCGAGAATAGGAGCTTGGAGCCATCGAGCGGCGGGAGAGGGATAAGATTGAAGACGGCGAGGACGATATTGATGATGACTATATATGAAACGATGGTGATGAACGGTGTGATGGACGCTGCATCGGTGACAGTGAAACGGAGGACGGTGCCGAATATGAGGGCGATGAGCAGATTGGAAGCCGGGCCGGCTGCGGCAATGAGAAACTCGCCCGTCCGCTTGTTCTTCAGGTTATATGGATTATATGGAACAGGCTTGGCCCAGCCGAAGGTGAAACCTGCCAGAGAGGTGATGAAGGGCACGATAATGGAGCCCATGGGATCTATGTGTTTTATAGGATTCAGAGTGAGCCTTCCCGAAAGCCTGGCCGTCGGATCGCCTAGGAAATCAGCCATATAGCCATGTGAGACTTCATGGAGGATGACCGAGACTATGAGGATGGCTATGGAAAGAATGGTGAGCATGGCGTGCGGATGAGGCTTGAACTTGGAATAAGCCTATGATAGCATACGATTCTAACTATATTTATGGCTAAAGTCTGCGACATAACAAAGAGGGGCTCAATGAACGGCGGACGGTACTCCAACCGCACGCGTGCTACCCAGTTCAACCCATGCGGAAAGATACGCCGCTATCCGAACCTTCAGAAGAAGCGCATCTACGTGCCGGAATTGAAGAAGACATTCGTCCTCACGGTTTCCGCTCGCGGCCTCCGCACCATCGAGAAGAATGGAGCCTTCAGCGCCCTTCGCACAGCAGGCATTATCAAATAATCTCTACGCTCGTTCCGTCCGAGGTGATCTTGACCTCTCCCCTTTCTCTGATATTGAAATGATGATCCAAAAGAATGCCGGCCAGCGAGTCGGCTTTTTTGTTCGCCGCTTTTTTATTTGTCTTGGCTGCGGATTTGAGCTTCGGCTTCGAAGAGGATTTTGAGAGCGCCTGGGAATACACGAGATAGCCAGGGCGAACGGCTTCCAATAATTCCCTGGAAATATTTCCTTGACCAGTGCTCTGCGAGACGATAAGGGCGTTGCTTTCGGTACTGGAGGCTGCGACAAACTTCTGAACCTTGGGAGTCGCCGCGCCTATGAAGAGGAGTGACGCCTCTCCATATGATACGCGCAGGCATAATTCCGGACTGCTGGCTTTTGAATACCTGAATGAATCTTCTGAGATCGGAAATAGAACTGACGCATTCACAGTCCCGAATGAAAGATGCGTGCCAGCCGAATATTCTTCAACGGGAATATGGCGAGCGGCTACCGTTTCCAGAAAAGCGGCGTAGGCCGGATCACGTGTGCTGACTAGGCCAAGACTGAAGAGAGTCAAACTCGGAATAAGGACTTTTCTGACATCATATCGGCCTACCACTTCCGCAAGACCGGTGACGCTCCTGGTATCGGTGTTGGGGACGATAAGCGCATCGATGCGGCGGGAGTAGAAAGGTAGAACGCCGGTAAGGCGCCTGACGATATCCGCATTGGATCCCCCTCCGATAAGGATCCTCGAATCATCTGGCGTGCGGATGAAAGCAGAGAGCGAGCCAGGAGTATTGAAGATATATGCCTCAAAGACAGCCGGACGGCGCGATTCATACCAGGCGTAGCCTCCCGCCCCGGCCAGAGCAGCTGCTCCGGCGGCAAGTACGAAGACTTGTTTTGATGCGCCTTTTATCATTACAAATCGAGTATAATAAATAGCAGTTCAAGGCGTGTTCAAAAAAGATTCAAATCTTCATGAAGAAAAGTTAAATTCATAACCAATACAACCATGAAACCATTCACCGCGCAGACGTTTACGATCCCCGCCCTCAAGGGCATCTCGGCAAAGACCATAGAGGAGCATCTCAAGCTCTATCAGGGCTATGTGAAGAACGCCAATACTATCTTCGAGAAGATCGACGAATGCAAGAAGGACTCCGAAAAAAATGCGTACGCGCTCGGAGAGCTGATGCGCCGCTTCAGCTTCGAATTCAACGGCATGCGCAATCATGAAGCGTATTTCGCTTCCCTGCAGGGCGGGGCTGCTGCCTTGTCCGATTCAAGCCAACTCAGGAAGCTCATCGCCGGAACATGGGGCTCATTCGATGCGTGGCTCATGGAATTCAAAGCGCTCGGCCTCACGCGCGGCATCGGCTGGGCGGTCCTCTGGTATGACAATGCTGACAAGCGCCTCCTCAATTCATGGGTGGACGAGCAGCACCTCGGCCAGCTGCAGAACTGCACGATGATCCTCGGCATGGATATGTGGGAGCATTCGTATGTCGCAGACTACCAGCCTTCCGGCAAGAAGAATTACATCGAGGACTTCTTCAATAATCTGAACTGGTCCGTGATCGAGCAGAATTTTCAAAAAGCGAGCGGGGCTTCCCTCTAAAAAGATACGCGGCACAAAACAAAATATAGAATGCGCCCACATACCACCCCGAGAAGGGTGGTATGTGCATTGCGGCGAACGGGAGCCTGGCGAAATGGGTCACAGTGAATAATTCGTACTGCAGCAGAAGATGCGCTCCCCATCCGGCGGCGAGCGACAGCGGATATGAAACAAAGCCGAGCGCGCCAGTGAGGAACACGAGAAGCATCGTGGCGGGAATGAATGGGAGAACAATGATGTTGACCAGAATACCGATAAGAGAGATCTGCCCCATCATATAGAGAATGAAGGGCGAGACAAAGATCTGCGTTGCCAAGCACGAAGCGACAGTGCCCCTCATGCCGAACGCATCCGGGATCCAGCCGAGCTTGGACTCGACAGGTCCGGCCAAGAGGAGGAGCCCGACGGTCGCCAGGAATGAGAGCTGGAAAGAAGGATCGTGAAGCAGGATGAAGGGATTCTGGATGAGCATGATGAGGGCCGCGAACGCGAGCGCCCGATGGACGCTGTAGTCGCGGCGGATCAGATCGGCGACGAGAGCGATGCCTGCCATGAAACATGAGCGCACCACTGTCGCGCCTCCTCCTACGAGGATGCCGAAGAGCATGATCCCGATGCCGCCCACTGCGATGCCCCACACCCGTGGCAGCCGCGACAAAAGCCGACGGAGCGCGATGCCGACGATGGTGATATTGAAACCGGACAAGACGACGACATGGATGAGCCCGACGATGCGGAAGTCATCAAGAAGATCTTTGCCGAGCGCGCTCTTCTCCCCCACGACAAGCCCCGCTGCCAGAGCCGCATGCGGCTCACCAAGCGCGCGCTCGAGGTGCGCGACAAAGCGTCGCTTGATAGTGAACAATGATGACGGCAGAGAAAACTTTCCTGAGCTTGTAGCCATGACCGCGACCGCGCTTTTCATCTCATAGAACACGTCGTCCTTCGCGAGGTATCCCTGATAGTCGAAGACCCGGCCGCTGTCACTAGAAAAATTCCTTGGTGCTAAGAGCTTGCCCGTGAAAACGATGCGATCACCATACGCGAACCGCGGATAGAGCTTCGTCTTGATACGGATGAGGATATCGTGCGCGCACAGATCCTGCGGCATCACAAAAATTTTTTCCGCAGCCACGACGAATACCTGTCCTGAATCTTTGCGTTCAGGATCTTCAGCAACGGTGCCCGTTCCAAAGTCGACATGCATCAGGCACGCACCCGCATCCGGAAGCGACCTCGTGAACGACATGCCGATGCGCACCGCCGCAGCCGCAACAAACAGACTCCAAAAAATAAATGTGCCCTTTCGCATGGGCACATACTATCCGAAAGCGGTTCAAATCCGCTTCAAAAAATATTCAATTTTTCGTGAAGAAAAATAAACGCGCTACCCAATTTCATTTCCGAACGCCCCGAACTCTTCGATGATGCTCGCTTCATTTTCTGCACTCGTGGATTTTTTGTATCTGGCTCCCCGCGCACCTTTTACGCGCTTCTCGCATTCAGCCCATGTGCGGTGAGTCTCTATCACTCCCCCGACAGAGCTCACATATGAATGAGCCGGTGCGCGCGAATGGGACGAGCTGGATTTTTTTGTGACCGCCTTCATTTCATTGCGTGAAACATCGAGTACATTCGGAAGGTCATAGCCGGCGAGCGGGCCGTCGTAGAGCTTCAATTCGCGGCCATCAGCAAAGGCCGTTGCAATATGATCGCATCGTTCGTTGCCTAGAACGCCGACATGACCTCCGACATACGACCACGTGATCGTGCGACCCTCGGCTAGGTCGTGAAGCTCCTCCCAGAGATCGCGATTGAGCACCTCGTCTTTTGTTTTCGTTTTCCAGCCGTTCCGCTTCCAACCCTTCACCCACTTCGTGATGCCATTTATAAGGTATGACGAATCCGTGTTCACGATAATTTTTGAATTCTTATCCGAATGCCGGAGGCCTTCGATGGCGGCCTTGATCTCCATGCGGTTGTTCGTCGTGTCAGCCTCTCCGCCGCCGAGCTCCTTCACGCAAGGAACTGTATCCTCAGCGATGACGAGCGCGCCCCATCCACCTGGTCCTGGATTCCCGCGCGACGATCCGTCAGTGAAAATAGTTGTCTGGAATTCTTTCATGGAAGTAAGATAAAAAAATAAAGCGGGATAAAATAATCATACCGGACCTACGCACGCACGACGTCGACGACGCGCAGGCGCAATTCCGGCCGGCCGCGGAACATCGACTTCTCCACCGACGCGATGAGATCGATATTCATGCCGGCTTCGGTCGTGGCGGCCCATTCCTCGGTCACTCCGAAAAAAGAAATGGCGGAGACTTTGTACCCGTTCCCCTTCGCGAACGTGAGCTCGACGTGATCATTGCCCTTGCCGAATCGCCGCACAGAAACGGGTTTCACATTCCTGAACACGAAGAGGGGCTTCGGGTTGCCGAGGCCGAAGGGCGCAAGGCGGGCGATGTCATCATGGAGGCGCGACGTGATCGCATCGAGCGACAGTTCCGCATCAACCATGTCCGGCGCACTGTTCGCACTCTCCGCGCTCGCGACACCGGCTGCATCATTCAGATGCTTCTCCAGAAAATGCACAGCCTCGCTCTCGACACTGAATCCGCCCGAGTGCTTGTGCCCGCCGAATTCCATGAACACTCCGGCAGGGACCGCGCGCATGAGCTCGACGACATTCGTCGTGCCCTCAGAGCGACATGATCCCTTGAGCGCATTCTCGCCATCGCGTCCCCAGAGAAATACTGGCCGACGGAATTCTTCCGCGCATGAATTGGCAGCAAGTCCGAGGAGGGACGGACGCCATTCCGGATTGCCCAACACGATGACGCTCGGGATGATACCGGCGTGGCGTTCGCGCACTTTCTTTTTGACGTCCTTTACGAGCGCGGCTACGACGCCTTTGCGCTCATTATTGATCTCATCCAAATGATCGGCGCACTCTTTTGCGGTCGCTTCGTCCTGGGCGGCGAGCAGACGGAATGCATCCATAGGCACCCCCATGCGAGACGCTGCGTTTATGCGCGGCGTGATCATGAAGGTGATGTCGTCCTCAGTGAGATGCGCCTGCGCGATCTTGAGCTTAGTGAAAAGCCTCTTCAGGCCAAGGCGCTGGGTTTTCCTGAGGACGGTCATGCCATAGTGGGCGAAGACGCGGTTCTCCCCCGTGAGCGGCACCATGTCGGAAAGCGTCGCGATGCCCACGAGATCGAGCAGCCACTTTTCCATTCCATCCTTGAGGCCGAATCGGTTCTTGGCGAGGATGGCCTGAATGAGCTTGAAGGCGACGCCTGTGCCGCAGAGATTCTTGTCAGGATATACACAACCCGGCTGCTTGGGGTCGATGACTGCGACCGCGTGCGGCAATTCTCCTGGCGGCTCGTGGTGATCGGTGATGATGACTTCGATGCCTTTCTCGCGCGCATGCTCGGCCGCGGCCCTGTCAGAGATCCCGCAGTCGACTGTGATGAGGAGCTTCACGCCTGAAGCGGCGAGCTCATCGATGGCCCCCTCATGGAGGCCGAAGCCCTCGTTGTGGCGATGCGGAATGTACACGACGAAATTCGTATAGCCTATGCGGGAAAAAAGATCATTGAAAAGCGCGGCGCCAGGGATGCCGTCGGCGTCATAGTCGGCATACACGGCGATCTTCTCGCCGCTCTGGACGGCCTGGATGATGCGCGCAGCCGCCTTGTCTGCATCCTTCAAGAGGAACGGGTCGTGAGTGTCGCGGTCATATTCTGGCGCAAGGAATCTCCCGGCGGCTTCGGAATCAGTGATCCCGCGGTGAAATAAAAGGTGTGCAAGAAGGTCAGAATGCGAAGAAAGATTGTTCTTCTCATCGACTGTCAGAGGTTTGCGGGTGGCGTACGCAGGCATGAAATGCAGTATATCATGTAGTACAATGGCCATATGAAAAACGCCCCAGCCGACTGCATCTTCTGCAAAATCGTCGCTAAGGAAATCCCTGCTCACATCGTATACGAGGACGATGACTTCATGGCCTTCCTCGATATCCATCCGCTTTCGACAGGACATGTCCAAGTCATACCCAAGGAGCATCATCGCTGGGTATGGGATGTGCCGGATGCCGGCGCATATTTCGAGATCGCGCGCACGATCGCGCTCGCCCAGCGCAAAGCCTTCGGCACGGAATGGGTGGTGAGCAAGATCTTCGGCGACGAAGTGCCGCACGCCCATATCTGGGTGTACCCCCTCAACGAAACGAAGGGCGAGAAGAACGACTTCGCCGGCAACAAGGAAAAGATCCTTGCGAATCTGAAGTAGCTATTCCCGGCTTGCTTATTCCGACTTTTCCAGAGCCTCTATTCCCGGCAATGTTCCCTTGGACAAGAAGTCGAGCATCGCTCCGCCAGCCGTAGAAACGAAAGTGAATTTATCCTCGATGCCGAGCGCTGCTATTGCAGCCAAGGTGTCGCCTCCCCCGACGATAGTAGCGGTATCTGCGCTCGTCGCGTCGCCGATCATGCGGGCAAGCTCCAGGGTCGGTCCGGTGTATCCGTCCTCATACATTCCCAGCGGGCCATTCCAAAGAATGAACTTCATTGAGGAAATCTTTTCGCGGAGCATCTCTATAGTCTTCGGCCCGACATCGAGTATCTTGTCACCAGCAGCCACGCCGTCCGCCGGCTTGGTCTCGTGCTTTTCGGTTACGACATCTATAGGCAAAAGCAGTTTTGGATTATTGAGAAAGACATTGAAATCAAATGAGCCCTCGGACAGAAGCGAGGTGCCGACTTCATACCCTTTGGCCTTGAAGAAATCGTTCGCCAAAGCGCCTCCCACGAAAACGGCATCGGCCTTTTCCATGAATTTGAGGAGGAGCGGGAGCTTGGTGGCGAACTTCGAGCCGCCCAGAATAAAAAGGAATGGATGGTCGGGGTCGAACGCCTTTGCGATATTCGTGACTTCCTTTTCTAGCTGGAAGCCCGCATAGCCTGGCAAAAGCTTGGGTACCCCGACGATGGAAGCGTGCTCGCGATGCGACACGGAAAAAGCGTCATTCACGTATACGTCGGCAAGCGAGGCGAGCTCCTTGGCGAATTTCGGGTCATTTTCCTTCTCCCCTTCGTATGTGCGCAGATTTTCTAGGAGGATGACGCTGCCGTTCCCGACTTCATGCTCGAGCATCTGTACGACTTTCGCGTAGTCCTTCACGAAAGCGACCGGTATGCCGAGCTCCCCCAGTTTGCGTGCGACGGGTTCGAGGGTAGCCCTCTCTCCCTCGATGACTTCGAGATGGCTTATCAGGATGAGCTTCGCCCCCTTTTCGCGCAAGAAGTTGATGGTCGGCAACGCCGAGCGGATGCGGATATCGTCCGCGATGGCCCCATTCTTGATGGGCACATTGAAATCGACGCGCACGAGGATGCGCACGCCTTCAAGATGTTCTATGTCGCGGATTGATTTCATGGGCATATGTAAGGCGTATATGGATAACTATGCGGTCTGAGCCTGCCCTGTTCCGATCCCATCCACCGCCTTCAGAAGCTCGCTGAATCCCGGCATATTCACGCTCTCGCGGCCGACAAGGAGCCCGTCGACTTTGCCGCGCACGATGATATCGGCTGCATTCCTGAAATTGACCGAGCCCCCGTACAGGACTTTCACCTTGAGCCCAGCTTCCGGGCCGAATGCGTCAGCAAAAGCTTTCTTCACAAAAAGAGACATCTCATATATCTGCTCGGGAGCCATGGCATCCTGTGCGCCGATGGCCCAGACAGGCTCGTAAGCCAGGATGATGCGGCTTCTCTTGTCTTCCGACACATTAGCGAGGCTGTTCTTGATCTGCTCCTTGATGAATGCAAAGTGCGAGCCGCTCTCTTCGCGGACCTTCTCGCCAACGCAGGCGATCACAGACAAGCCCGCATCGAGGGCGCGGCCGATCCTTCTCGAGATCATCTCGTCCGTATCTCCCGCAGCGCGCTGTTCAGAATGGCCGGCAATGACATATGAAACACCCAGGCTCTTCAGCATGGCGGCTCCCACTTCCCCGGTATGTGCGCCGCCCTCATCGCCCGAGACCGACTGGGCTCCGATGGAGAAATTTTCCGCTTGCGTACGCGAAACGCTGGCCGGGATGAATGCGAAGGGCGGACATGCCACCACTTCGGTGCGCACGAGCTTCCCGGCGATGAGCCGGCTCTTTTTTGCGATGACCTTGGCCTCATCCACGGTGGCGGGATGCATCTTCCAGTTTCCTACTACGAGATATTTCGATGGCATGGAATAATTCTAGCACATGCCGAGCGGCGCATGCCCGGGAATCTGGATTCCGGCCCTACTTCAGCTGTTTCCAGGAGATCGTCTGATACTGCGTCGAGGCGAGCGGGAATGACGGCGGCGGGCTATAGAGGAGATTGCCGTCATAATTGATATTGCGCGTGGTATATCCCGTGCCATCAGTATAGGCGAAGCCGTAGCGGATCGCAGTTGCGATCATGCCATTCAATGTAAGCGACGAGCGGTCATAGTAGCTCACGCCGCCGCTCCTGCAGTTCGAGTTGTAATAGAAGCGCCCCACCCTGCCGATCTCAGCCACGAGCGCGGCATCGATGGTGAAGCTGTCGGCGCTGAAGAGCCCGACATTCACATTGTTCTGGGCTATGAGGCCGATGACGTCGGTGCCGTCAAAATTAGTGTAGAGAAGGTCGTTATTTACGGTGATATTGAGATATTTTGTCGGATCCGTCTGGCCGATGTCCGCTGCAGCGACGGTCAGGCGGCTGCCATTTATCTGTCCGTCGATCCAGAGGTTATCCTTCACAAAGACTATCCCGTTCGTCGGTATCGCATATCCGGCGCCGATGAGGGTCTTGGTATTGATGCTCCATGTCCCCCACTGCGATTGGCTGGCGACGCTCGTGCAGCCGCTCGGAGCAGCCTTGAGCGTATTCACGGTATACATATCGTACGTATTGTTGGTATTGAGATGCATGTAGTATCCCTGCGCCCCGGAAGATACCCAGCAGCGCGGAGCCGAGCACACGCCGCCCGGCGTTGAAAGCGTAAGGAGGCTCGACAGATTCACGGCAAGCGTGGCGAACGGGAATGCGGGCACCGGGTATTGCCTTCCTGCCGCAAAGACATCGGGCCGATTGTTCGCGGCCGTCGGCGGCGAAGGATCATCAGTGCCGGATTGGGTGAAAACGCCCCATTCGACCGCGCATGCAGGCTGAGGAGTGCAGGAATTGTCGGGATCAGTATCTGTTGCGAGCGCGCTCGAGACGACATTGAATGCGACACCGTCGAAATGAATGCCCTGATTGGACGAGACTGGGCCATAAATGGTCGTGCCCGCTCCGAAGCGAAGGTTGTCGTTCGCGATGACTGCATATTGGGCCAAGGAAGGCTGGGCCAGAGTCGCCTGGACAGTCCTGGATACATTCGGATTGGCCGTGGTGGTTCCTGTCGAAGTGATGACGACCTTTGTCGAGCCGAGAGGCGGAGGTGTGATGGTCAGCGCGTATCCGCCGATGACAACGTCGTTCTTGTCTGTGACCGCGTGATAATACGGCGAGGGCCCGGTTGTGCCATCGGTGTAGTCAGTCGGGAATTGCGCCAAGTGCCAGCGATAATAATCTATTCCTGCCTCGGCGATCTGGAACGCCTGTTCTTTTGCCTGCGTCGTGCGTATGCCCGCGAGCATGGCCGCTCCCCAATTCACGAGCCCTATCGTGACCGTAACGGTGATCGCTGCAAAGACCACGACAGAAATGAGAATGTCACCCCTATTTTTCACGCCGCGATTTTTTAGGCCGAAATGCTTCATGGATTATAGATTGGTCTTGAGATTCCTCAGGCTGGCCTGAACGGTATACGTGCGCGGTATCGGGGAGAGGTTCGGATTCACGTCGAGCGTGAGGCTGATCTGCACCAGCCGCACGGATGCGAGGCTAATGGGATATGCAAGCGGCGTGCTCGTCCCCGTATAATTCTGATCGAAGTACTGGAATATGGCCGTGGATGTCGAGTTGCGCACATTATATAGAATGGTCGACGTCGACTGATTCGCGCCGCTATAGACCGCCGGGGATCCCGTAGGCGGAATGACGCTTCTATATATAGTAGTGCTCGCCAGCTTGTAGGTTATCTGTTCGGTCTTGCCGTCGTTGTTCGCATCGGAAAAGAAAATGATGCTCGATGTGGCCGCGGACACTATAGGGTATGCCCCATTCATGCCGGGAGCGGCCGAACGCAGCTCGGTGAGCATGGTCTTCAGGATGATCTGGGAATCCTGCGCGGTCTGGAGCGAGCCCGAGACGACTTTCTGATTCGTGAAGAGGCTGACCTGGAATGAGCCGACCGCCACGATCACGACCGCGAAGAGGGCGAGGGCGATCATCGTTTCCACCAGTGTCATGCCGGAATGAGAAGTTCTATTCACAGGAATATTTTAGCATGGATAAAAACTACAGCCCCAACAGCACCGTCTGATTCTGCCAATTGCCGCTTATAGTGACCGGCGTAACAGAGGTCGTGTATCCCGCCTTAGAGACCGTAAGAGTATATGCCCCGCTGGAAAGGCCCTGGAATATCACCTGGCCGGGCGGCGTGCATCCGGAAGTATAGGTAAAGGAGACATCATTCACGCTCGGCGTTATGGTTGCCGTGTCTGTCGTGAGATATGCGGCGTAGCGCGCAAATTCATTGCCGTTATGGGTTGCGCTCACCTGGGTTCCCGGCACGGTAAAATATGTATTCGGAGTGCCGTCAGGTCCGAGGTAGGTCCACACTGTCGAAGTCGAGGTGGGGTTAGTGGCGAATTGGAATTTGAGCGGCGCCGGACCGGCAAGAGCTGGCTGACTCAGGGGCTTCCAGTTCAGGGCATAGAAATTGCTTGTCGTACCCGTGTCGAACGTCGATGACTCGAGAGTCGCCGTGGCTGACGTGTTATAGAGCCCGAATGCCTGTGACATGACGATGCTGCCCGAAGAAGTAGAGGTATCCACATTTCCATCGCCGAAATAATACCTGTTGGCCACAGAATAGTCAGTCTGCCCCGATCCGCCCGACCAGTCCGTCTGGCTCACATAGCCTTGACCGGTGATGTTTGTCTCGTCGTACCCTGCCCCGTTGGAAAGCTGGACGATAGCGCCGGAAAGCGGCAGCTTGGTGACGCTATCCGCGACGGCGATCTGGAGCGTCCTCGGATTATTCGGCGTGGCGATGAATTGCAGTCTCTGCGTGTTACCAGCATTCAGGGCGAACGGATTGAACGGCGTGATGCCGCTCACGTCATATGCCGAATCAGTTGGAGTGATGGTGTATGTATCCCATTCCATGGACGGCAGGCTGAGGGCGCCGCTCGCACCCGTCACCAGGTCCTGGGAATATTTCGGCACGCTCGCACCGATCTGCTTCGCGCCTGTCATATGAAAATGCAAGTTCGGCACCACCGCGCATAAAAGATTCACCGAGGAAAAATTCAGGGTCGACAGCTTGTCTATGGAAAGGCTCACTTGGGTAACGGTGCCGGAAGCGACGGTCACGTCAGGCAATGTCGGATTGGGATTTCCCGCTCCGCCCAAAGGATACGTGCGTGCGGTCGAGTATCCCGCCTTGGTCACCGTGACGCGGTATACGTTAGCGCCCGGCGGCACTCCCACGATATCGAGAAGGCCTTCTTTGTTTGTGGTGTCAGTATCTGTCACCGAAGAAGTAGCCGTGCTCTGAACGACGACAGTCGCACCCTGAATGGGCACGCCTGAAGAATCGAAGACCTGGACCACGAGAGCTCCCCCGCTTGCCGCAGAGGCGAGATTCGCCGGCGAGACTTGTCCCGTAAGGGCGATGGTCGTGAAATTCGTGCAGCTCGTGCAATCTATATCTACTTCCACCTGCTTGGTCGACGCTTGGACTGTGCTCGTGGAAAGATCCAGGCTGCGCACGACCAATCCGATATTGAAGGTGAAGCCGCCGCGAGTCACCGTCTGATTCCGAGGCAATACCCCGAGCGGGATGCCGTCGGTGAGGCCTACATTCACGTACGGCATATTGCGGATGATCTCGAACTGCTCGTCGGCGAGCTCAACGCCGAGGATGCGGGCCTGGCTCGCATTGGCGAGCCTGATGAGCGCCACATATGCGTTATATGCTGATATCGCTACGACAAGGAAGACCGCCGTGCCGACGACGATTTCGACGAGAGTGAAGCCTTTCTTTTTCAGGCTTATATTCATGAATTAATGGACGGCATCGACGAGCGAATACATAGGCTGGATCATGGCGATCGCAAAGAAGCCGACGGCCGCGCCGATGATGACGATGAGGACCGGCTCGACGATGGTCGACATATCCTTGGTCTTCTGTTCGATATCGCTCTCATAATATTTCGCGACGTTGAGGAGCATGTCGCCGATTCGGCCCGTTTCTTCGCCGACCGAGAGCATCTCTGCGAAGAATGCCGGATAGAGGTTCTCGTGCGCTGAGAATGTCTTCGACATGAGCTCGCCCTTCTTGATGGCCTCTTCGGCCTGTTTCAGGACGGCACGGAAATAGACGTTCTGGACAACGGCGGCTGTGATGCTCACTGACTCGACCACTTCGACGCCAGAGGAAAGGAGCGACGAAAGGGTCCGAGCCGTGCGCGCTGCATTCACTTCATGCGAAAGAGGTCCGACAATGGGAAGCTTAAGGGTCAGCATATGGAAAAACTTCTTGCCCGAGTCGCGCTTGGCCCAATACCAGAGCGAGATCGAGACCACGAGCACGACTGCAAGAACGAGCAGGCCGTCATGCTGGAACAGATTGCTCACGTTGAGCACGAACTGCGTCGCAGGCGGTAGGGCCACATTGAGCTCGGTGAACGTCTTCAGGAGGGTCGGCACCACGAATATCATCATGAGGATCCCGATGATTACCATCACAGCCATGATGACTCCCGGATATATCATCGCCCCCTTGATGCGGCGAGTAAGGGTGAAGCTCGCGTCCATCTGATCACCGACGGATTTGAGCGAGTCTGCGAGGGTGCCTGACTGCTCGCCGGCATGGACCATGGATATGAAGATGGGCGGAAAGACCTTGGAGTGCTTTGCCAGCGCATCCGAAAACGTCATGCCTGTGTTCACGCTTGCAGCCACGTCGAGCACGACCTTCTTCAGAGCCTGGCTCTTGGATTGGCGCTCGAGAACGGCAAGGGCTCGTGACAAAGCGAGGCCTGCCTCCAGCATGAGACCGAGATTGCGGGCGAAGTTGATCTTGTCGATGGTCTTCACCCTGCCGAAGAGGCCGCCGAAGTTGATCTCGACATGAAGCCCCTTCGAAGCCGCCTTCTCCTCGACGGAAACCACCTCCTCCCCTGCCTCACGGAGCATCTTATAGAGCTCGAAACGATCAGCGGCGTCTTTTTCGCCTTTGTATATTTCGCCCGATGGCTTTTTTGCTTTGAAAATGAAGTGAGACATGAATGTATGGAAATCTTCCGGCTATTCGGACACGACGCGCAAAACCTCTTCGATGGTGGTGAGCCCCTGCACGCACATGAAGATGCCGTCTTCGAGCATAGTCAGCATGCCTTCCTTGCGTGCCTGCTGCTCGATATCGCCTGTTGTCGAGCTCTTCATGATGAGATCGCGGATGGCCGGGCTCATCTTCAGGACCTCATGGATGCCAACGCGGCCCTTATATCCATCGTCGTCATTACCGGGTGTCGGCTTCCAGAATTGGATCTTCGGCCACGTGTCGCCTGGCTTTACTATCTTCTCAGCCTTAAGAGCCTCGAGCACGCGATCCATGTCGGCCAGGCGCTCGAGCTGGGCGATCTCATCCTTCGTGAGGAAATATGGCGTCTTGGTATCAGTGAGGGCGCGGACGAGGCGCTGGCCAATGACGATGTCGAGCGTCGAAACAAGGAGGAACGGCTCGACCTTCATGTCCATAAGGCGCGGAATGGCACCGGCAGCCGAGTTGGTATGCAACGTCGACAGCACCAAGTGGCCTGTGAGGGCTGCATTCACGGCAAGCGCAGCAGTTTCTCCGTCGCGGATCTCTCCCACCATGATGATGTCAGGATCCTGACGAACGAGCGTGCGGATGCCGCTCGCGAACGTGAAACCGATCTCAGGGCGCACAGCCGTCTGATTGATGCGGGCCATCTGATACTCGATCGGGTCCTCAATGGTCGAAATATTCACGTCCGGCTGGTTCAAGATATCAAGCATTGTATAGAGCGATGTCGTTTTTCCGGAACCAGTCGGTCCGGTCGTAAGGATCATGCCCGTCGTAAGATTAAGCGCCTTATGGATGCGCTCGAGGCCTGAGCCGTGAAAGTGCAGATATTCCAGCGTGAAACCAGAAATGCTCTCTCGGAGGAGACGCATGACGATCTTCTCGCCGTAGTATGTCGGCAGAAGAGATACGCGGAACGAAACCTTTTCGCTATTCATATCCACCTTGAAGCGGCCGTCCTGCGGCAGGCGCTTTTCGTCGAGCTTGAGGTTGGACAGAACTTTGATGCGTGCGGAAATCGAAGGTCCGGCCTGACGCGGTAAGACCATTGCGTCATGAAGAAGACCGTCGATGCGGTAGCGTACGAGAACCTGCTCCTCCATCGGCTCTATATGGATGTCGGACGCGTCCTGGATGATGGCATGCTTGATAAGCGTGTCCACGATGCGCACCACCGGCAGATCCTCGGCGATCTTCTTGAGATCGGCTTCGGTCACGGCCTCACCCTTCTCGTCCGAGATCATCTTCAGGGTCTCAGTTTCCTTCTGGATGATGTCGCCGAATTCGGCCTTGAGCGATTTCTGATATTGGATGAGGCAGTCCTTGATGGAATCTGCATTGGTGAGGCGCGGCAGGATCTTCAGGTTAACCTTCTTCTTTATGAATTCTATGGCGGATAGGTCGTCCACATCGAGCATGGCTACTTCGAGCGACACGTCGTTCTTCTTGAATGCGACGATGTTGTGGGTGCGGGCAATCGGCTCAGGAATGAGCGACAAGGTCTCGAACGGGATCTTTTTGCCCTTGAGGTCCACGAATGGGATGCCGAGCATGTAGGCCTGCATGCGGCGGAGGTTGTCCGGCGTCATTTTGCCGGCAGTGACAAGGATCTCGCCGATGCGCTTGCCCTTATTTTCGGCATCTTTCTTGGCATCCTCGAGGTCGGTCTTGGACACGAGGCCAGAATCGAGAATGAACTTATAGAGCTGGGTGTCTTCGACGAGCATATTAAGGTAATTGTAACACGGCAGCAGCCCAACGAAGATGAGGAAAACTTGCTTGAACCAATAAAAAAGCCCCTCCGGTTTGAAACCGAGGGGCGAGACTGAGAAAATTCAGCTGATGACTAAGCTGCGCACGACCTATTCGATGAATTAAGGACTTCGCGTGCCATCTTCTGATGGTCCAAGGACTTCAGGGTCGGTATCCACTGCTCTGCTTCTTCATGATCCCCATGATGAAGGAACAACCAGATGCGAGCGAGCTGGGCGTGCTCGAGTTGGCGCTTTTGATCAGCAGACCACTCCATCTGCATCAATTCAGACAGATACATGCAGGCGAGCTCGTGTTTTTCGCCGGCAATCGACTCATGCATCATCCAAACGGATGGTATAGCCTTGCGGTACCAAGACCAGAGGATATCTGCTCGATAATCGGAATGCACCTCTGGAAGATATACAGGGTCCATATCAATGAGGCAGGACTTGATCTTATTAACTATCAGATTGGGATTACGAGGATCCCATTTTCCTTGCGCATGAAGCGCCCGGTCATTCAGTACATATTTTTCAACCAGCGCCCTGAATGTGGTGACTCCGGAAAAAAGAGAGAAAACTCTCGACACGAGCATGACAGTGGCCTCTTTTCCTTTAATTTCATCGGACATGTGTGATCCTAAATGTTGATTTTTTGGGTTGTAACGAGTTTTTGATCCACATAATAAATACCACGTTCTGAAGAGGGTGTCCAATGTGGACATTGCTTTTTCATACGATTCTGGTATATTTATGCCATTAGTACATTCGCCCGAAAGGCGAATTTGTCCGTTAAACGGCCCAGGCCGTACAACTTAATAACAGCAGAATAACAACGTAATATCATGTTTGATCTCAAAACAATCAATTCAGTAGTGCAGCAGCTCGAAGAGGAACGCGGCATCCCCCGCGACAAGACCCTCGAGGCCATCGCCATGGCTTTCGCCACAGCCTATAAGAAGGAATACGGCAAAAAAGGCCAGATAGTCCGCGCATCATTCGACCAGAATAGCGGCTCAGTAGAGTTCTGGCAGGTGAAGATCGTCGTAGACCGCAACCAGGTCATCATGGAAGGCGACGAGGAGCCCGAGACCGATCTCAAGGATACGGCCGTCGAAGACATCAAGATCCGCTTCAACCCGGAACAGCACATGCTCATAGAAGACGCCCGCCGCATCAAGAAAGACGCCGCCATCGGCGACGAGCTCGTATTCCCCCTCGAAATGAAGGCTGATTTCGGCCGCATCGCAGCCCAGACAGCAAAGCAGATCATCATCCAAAAGATCCGCGAAGCCGAAAAAGTCTCCGTCATGGGAGAATACGGCCAGAAAGAGGGCGAGATCGTCGCGGGCATCGTAGAGCGTGTCGAACGCGGCGTCGTCCATATCGATATGGGCCGCGCAGTCGGCGTCATCCCGTACGAAGAGCAGATCCCGAGCGAGCGCTGGAAAACCGGCGACCGCATCCGCGCATATCTCTATGCAGTGGAGGAAACTCCTCGCGGCATCGTCCTCAAGCTCTCACGCGCCCATCCTAAATTCCTGGCCAAGCTCTTCGAGACCGAAGCACCGGAGATCGCGGCAGGCACAGTCGAGATCAAGGCTATCGCCCGCGAAGCCGGCTCACGCTCCAAGGTGGCCGTCATCTCTCATGATTCCCACATCGATCCGATCGGTTCCCTCGTCGGACAGCGCGGTGTTCGCGTTTCGACAGTCACGAGCGAGCTCTCAGGCGAGAAGATAGATATCGTCGAATGGAATGAGGATCCGGCTCTCTTCATCGAAGAGGCTCTCTCTCCTGCCGAAGTGGTTTCCCTCGAGCTTATAGACGAGCAGCACCGCGCCATCGTCATCGTCACCGAAGACGAACAGTCTCTTGCCATCGGTAAGGGCGGCCAGAACGTGCGCCTCGCAGCCAAGCTCACCGGCTGGAAGATCGACATCAAGTCCGCGAGCGGCGACAAGGAAGAGGACAAAGAAGACGAGGATGCGGATGAAACAAAGACAGAAACCGCTCCAGCAGCCGCATAAATCTGCTAAACTTTCCCTATTCTATCCGCTAATCACACAATCATATGCATCTACTTCACGATATGGAGCCAGGCACCCCTGAAGCTATCAATGTCATCATTGAGATCCCCAAGGGTTCTGCGAACAAATACGAGATAGACAAGGCTTCCGGCCTCATCAAGCTGGACCGCGTCATGCATACCGCCCAGCATTTCCCGTTCGACTACGGCTTCGTGCCCCAGACCCTCTGGCATGACGGAGACGCGCTCGATGTCATCGTTCTGACCACTCACCCTCTTCTCGCTGGCATTCTCGTCGAGGTTCGTCCTGTCGCCATCATGAGCATGAATGATTCCGGTGACGAAGACGACAAGATCATCGCCGTTCCCGTCTCGGACCCGCGTTGGAACAAAGTACAGGACATTTCGGACGTGAATGAGCACACCCTTCGCGAGATCGAGCACTTCTACGTGACCTACAAGCATCTTCAGAACAAAAAAGTAGCCGTATCAGGCTTCAAAGGCGCCGCGGCAGCCAAAGCAGCCTTCGCGGAAGGCATCGCCCTCTATAAAAAGGCTAAAAAATAGCCTCCCGGCGGCCCACTGCCGCCATGATATAATCCATTTATGAAAAAATATCCCTTTATTGCCGCATATGCAGCCGTTGCCATAAGCATGGCTCTGCCGCTTATCGCCAACGCCGAAACAGTCAAGCAGAAACTGCAGCTGAACTACCAGACATACGCTGAGAACGTGCACAATAACGAGGATTATCGCAACGCTATCTTGGAAAAGCGCTCAGAGCATGCTTCGACCACGCCTCGTGACGGCCAAGACGGCGCGCCAAGCCATCCCCTTTTGCTCAAGGCAAAGATAGAAGGCGAGATACGCCACGAAGAAGGCACGAGCACTCATTTCGCTCCTCCAGCCTTTATGCGAAAGCTCGCTTCTTCGACGGAAGAGCATGAAAATCGCGGACGCTCTGAGCAGGTGCACAAGGAAGTATTCGCTCGGATGCTCACCCATCTCACCGATGAGCTCACGCACGCTCTCAACAACCTGAAGCAGATCCGCGGCCGCATCTCAGCCCGCATCTCCCTCGAAACAGGCAACGGCAAGGATATGACCTCGGCAAAAACCCTCCTTTCAGCCGCCGATGACAAAATATCCCTCGCCGACAAGGCCATTCAGGATCTAAAATCTTTTGCACCTGCAGCAACTACTACAGCCGGCGTTAGCGCCACTACCACGATCGACCTCGGCAAGCCGCGCGAGATCGGAGGCAATGCGATCAAGGCTGTCTCTGATGCGCGCCGAGCCCTCAACGAGGTCGTCATCGCCATCGCAAAAGCCCTCGGAGTTTCTCTTCACGAATAATGTATAGTATTATTGTCATACTATAAAAACTAAATCACTAGCCTCATGGAACCAAGCAACCAGCCACCGATAAACACCCCGTATACGCCTACTCCTTCCCCAGCTCCAGAACCGCAGGGCGACAAGAAGGTCGGTCCCATCATCGCCAGCCTGATCATCGTCCTTGTTCTCATTTTCGTCGCGCTCTATCTATTTGCGGCTCGCATCACTTCCCCTGTCATTCCCGATGACACAGCATCTTCCACTGACGATCAGGCCGCTTCGACAACAGTCAAAACCATCACAAGCACTTCGACTGACGTGAAATCAATGCAGGCAGACCTAGACGCTTCTACAAACGGCCTGGACAATCAGAATTTCTAAGGTAGACTGCGATTTATGGAAAACAAAACACCCTCCGAAGCCTCGGTGAAAGCGCTCGACGGCTCCCGCGTCGAGATCACCGCATCAATTCCCACCGCCGTATGGGAAAAGTTCCGTGCCAAGGCCCTGAAGAACATCAACGACTCAGTTTCGATAGATGGATTCCGCAAAGGCAACATCCCTGAAAAAGTCCTTATCGCCAAAGTCGGCGAGATGGCTATCCTTGAAGAGATGGCAGAATTGGCCGTGCCAAAAGCATATGTAGAGGTTCTCGTGGCCAAGAATATAGATGCGATCGGCAAGCCGATGATCCAGGTGATGAAGCTCGCCGCAGGCAACGCGCTTGAATTCAAGGCCGTCACCGCCGTAGTCCCCTCTCTGGAACTTCCCGACTATAAGAAGCTAGCCGCCAAAGCCCTCGCTGAATCTGACACGAAGAAAGAAGAGGCCGTCACAGACAAGGATATCGAGGACGCAATCCTGCGCATCCGCAAGACGCACGCATCGCATGAAGGCCACGATCACGACAAGATGACTCCGGAAGAGCACGAGAAGTCAGTCATGGAGAACCTCCCCGAACTGACCGACGAGTTCGTACAGAAGATCGGAACATTCAATGACGTGCCTGATTTCCGGAATAAGCTGTCGGAGATGCTCGCCGAAGACAAGAAGTCCGCGGCTCGTGAGAAGCGCCGCATTCAGATAGCCGACTCCTTGTCCGCAGCTGTGAAACTCGAATTGCCTGACATCATGATAGAAAGCGAACTCAGCCGAACCGAAGCCCAATTCCGCGCCGACATCGAGCGCATGGGCCTCACCCTCGAGGACTATCTCAAGCATGCCAAGAAAACTATCGAGGACCTGCGCGCAGAATGGAAGCCCAGCGCCGAGAAGAAAGCCAAGCTTCAGCTCATCCTGAACGCCATCTCAAAGGCTGAAATGATCGCTCCGAAACCCGAAGAGATCGAAGCCGAAGTCAATCACATCGTCGAGCACTATAAGGACGCCGATCGTGAACGCGCAGCAGTCTACGCAGAGACGGTCCTCACGAACGAGAAGGTTTTTGAGTTTCTGGAAGCGCAGGCGGGGAAATAAGGCATTATTTGGCTCTGAATTGCATTTGCATGCCTTAATGCTAGTATCTTTCTTAGAAGGAGACAAAAACTATGGCGTACGAAAATACTGTGCAAGGATATGCAATTTTGATTACAAGCGTTGGTAGTCCAGAACAAGATAGACTTTGGCGGGAAATTCACTGTCCTACATGCGGCGATCCTTTTCTGAGAGCAGGGCCCAGGTGTCCAGAATGCGATGCTCGATGGAAAGCATCAATTGCAGTTGCGGGAATAGCGATAAAGGAGTATCTCGATTCCCGTCCACGAATGACTCATATTCATGGAATTGGCTTCATTGACCCATTAACCCGCGACGGTAAAAATCTGCTGGGCGAAGGATAAGTAATCATTCAGAGACAACGATGACGATCATATGGTCGTCATTTTTATATATGACATAAAAGAGCTTGTAAATCGGCTCTTTTTAGAATACGACAACTGAAAGTGCTGCAATAACTGCTGTCTCAGCTCGGAGAACCTGTGCGCCAAGACAAGCCACGTCGATACATTGAGCATGAAACAGCTCCAATTCAGATGGCGACCAGCCACCCTCCGGACCTATAAAAATAGCGACTGCCCCAGTCTTTGAAACGACTGCAGAGTCAAAAGGCTCCCCTTCAGTATGAAATGCCTCCTGGGTATCCGTTTCTTTTTTCGCGTGGTTGATCGAGTCTCCCAGAGACGTGATCCCGTGGATCTTGGGCACACTGCCCCGACCGCTCTGTTCGCTTGCCTCTACGGCGATCTTTGTGAGCCTCTCTTCATTCAGTGATTTCTTTTCGCTCCGCTCGGCCATGACGGGAATGATATCGGTTACGCCGAGCTCGGTAGCCTTCTCGACAATAAATTCGAAATTACCCTTTTTCACGATAGCGGCATAGAGATACACCTTTCGCGAAGGCATATACCGGCTAGCTTCGGATGAGACGACGCGAAACTTCAATGTCTCTTTTCCGATTTCTAGGATCTCGCATTCACTGTCCGAGCCTGAACCATCGAACAAAATGATGTGGTCCCCTTTCCCCAAGCGAAAAACATGACTCATCTGATGAGCGAGCTCTGCAGAGGAAACAGAAATCTCGGCCTTGCCGCCGATAGTTTCCGCTATAAAAAATCTATGCAGGCGCATATGGCGCAGGGATTATTTCTTTGAGGCGACGACCTGGTCGATGATGCCGTACTTCTTTGCCTCTTCGGCATCCATGAAGAAATCGCGATCGACGTCCTTTTCGATCTTGGCGAGGGTCTGGCCGGTATTCTTGGCGAGCATCTTGTTGAGCGTGGCTCGCATTTTGAGGATGTGGCGGGCGCTGATCTCGATATCGGAGGCCTGTCCTTCTGCGCCGCCGAGAGGCTGATGGATCATCACTTCGGAAGTCGGAAGGGCCATGCGCTTGCCCTTGGTTCCTGCGGAGAGAACCATGGCCGCGCCGGAAGCTGCCATGCCTACGCATACAGTAGAAATGTCATTCTTGACGTGCTGCATGGTATCTACGATGGCCAATGTTGAAGTAACTGAGCCACCCGGAGAGTTTATGTACATGCTGATGTCCTTTTTCGGATCCTCGGACTGGAGGAAAAGGAGCTGGGCGATGATAAGGTTAGCCATATGATCATCGATCTGGCCGCCCAAAAAGATGACATTATCCTTCAAAAGGCGTGAATATATGTCATATGCACGCTCGCCAAAGCTCGATTTTTCAATAACTGTGGGAATAAGCATATATAGTAGTGTTGATTAGGTTAAAAATATATCGTGGAGTTGCGGAAAAGTAAAGAGCGGTATATCATGGAGGCGTTACCAAATATTAAATTCCGACCCGCCTTCCTGAAGTTCGTGACACCCAACGTATGAAATATTCCAACCCCCGACACGATCATATCTTGATATCACCATAGCTCCCGAAGAGCGGGTCGCCACCGCATATGCCATTAAAAGAAGTAGCCCTATTCCTCTCGATTGCAGGGGTTGTCGGGATAGCGATCGGATATTACCTCCGCTATCTCATCACCTTGGGCAAGAAAGGGTCCATGGAGCTCGAAGTCAAAGAGATGCTTTTGGCCGCCAGAGAAGATGCCAAGAAGATCACCGCTGACGCAGAGGCTAAGGCCTCCCAAACCCTCAATGCAGCAACGATAGAAATAAAGGAGAAAGAGAACAAAATCCGCCAGACCGAAGACCGCCTCATCAAGAAAGAGGACCTCCTCGACAAGCGCCAGTTAGACATAGACAAGGAAGTCGATCTCATCAAGGAAAAAGCCAATGAGATACGGGTTATCCGCGACAAAGCCGACAAACTCGAGCACGACAGGCTTGCTGCGCTCGAAAAAGCAGCCCGACTATCTGCAGAAGACGCCAAGGCCGAGATAATCCGCATGCTCGAGAAGCAGAACGAGGAAGATTTCACGGTCCGAATGAGGAAGCTCGAGATGCAGGGCGAAGAAATGCTCGAACAGAAAGCCAAGGACATCCTGGCTATCTCCATTCAGCGTCTGGCCTCATCCGTCGCGTCAGACTTCATGTCCTCGACCATAGAGATCCCGAGCGATGACGTCAAAGGCAAGATCATCGGCAAAGAAGGCCGCAACATCAAGGCTTTCGAACGAGCCACCGGTGTGGAAGTCCTCGTGGATGATTCTCCCGGCGCCATTACGATATCTTCCTTTGACCCGGTCCGCCGCCACGTCGCAGGGATGGCTCTTCGCGAGCTCATCAAGGATGGCCGCATCCAGCCGGCCCGCATCGAGCAGGTCGTTGAAAAAGCCCGCCAGGACATCAATAAGACCATCAAGGAAAAGGGCGAACAGGCCGCATACGAATGCGGAGTCGTCGGACTTGATCCGCGCATACTCCTCATTCTTGGACGCCTCCATTTCCGCACCAGCTATGGCCAGAATGTGCTCCAGCACTCCATAGAAATGGCTCATATCGCCGGCATGATCGCCGAAGAGATAGGAGCGAACGTTCAGGTCGCCAAGGCAGGAGCCCTCCTTCATGACTTAGGCAAGGCTCTCGACCACGAAGTCGCCGGTACGCACGTCGAGATAGGCCGCCGCATCCTCCAGAAGTTCGGCGCCCCTGAAGAAGTCGTGAAAGCTATGCAGGCTCACCACGAGGAATATCCGTATGAAACAGCTGAATCACGCATCGTTCAGACAGCTGACGCAATCTCCGGCGCCCGTCCAGGAGCACGCCGCGACAATGTAGAGAACTATCTCAAGCGTTTGGGAGACCTCGAAGCACTGGCCAATTCCTTCAAAGGCATCGAGAAGTCCTACGCTCTTCAAGCAGGCCGTGAAATACGCATATTCGTACGGCCTGAAGAGATCGGGGACATGGAGGCCAAGAACCTGGCCCGCGATATCGCCCTCAAGATCGAAAAGGACCTCAAATACCCTGGTGAAATCAAAGTGACCATCATCCGTGAAATGAGATCCGTGGAATTCGCGAGGTAGGAGTG
>JAQBQT010000023.1 GCA_028286835.1 Candidatus Parcubacteria bacterium | reverse complement strand
CTTTATCTATAGAATGCCGCTATGTCAAAACCCGAGTCCAACCAAGAATCATTGATGGAAACACTTATCGGCCTCTCCAAGCGCCGCGGCTTCATTTTCCAGGGATCTGAGATATACGGCGGCCTCGCTGGCACATGGGATTACGGCCCTCTCGGCGTCGCCCTCAAGAACAACGTCAAGAAGATCTGGTGGCAGCGCTTCGTCGACGGCCGCGAAGACATGTACGGCGTCGATGCCGCCATCCTCATGAACCAGCGCACGTGGGAAGCGAGCGGCCACGTCGCAGGCTTCTCCGACCCCCTCGTCGAATGCAAGAAGTGCCACCACCGCTTCCGCGCAGACCAGCTCGATCCCGAGCTCGCTGCCGCAAAGAAGTGCCCTGACTGCGGCGGAGCTCTTGGCGACGTGAAGCAGTTCAACATGATGTTCAAGACCCAGATCGGCGCCGGGGAAGACAGCGCAGCCGTCTCATATCTCCGCCCCGAGACTGCTCAGGGCATGTTCGTCAATTTCAAGAACATCCTCGACTCCCAGCACCCCAAGCTCCCGTTCGGCATGGCGCAGATAGGCAAGGCATTCAGGAACGAGATCGCTCCGCGGGATTTCATCTTCCGTGCCCGTGAGTTTGAGCAGATGGAGATCGAGTATTTCGTTGATCCGCGCGATGAAAAAAAAGTGAATGAGACCTTCGATGCTTTATTTGAGGAGCAGCAAAAGTTCTTGACTGTCCTGGGCTTGGATCCAAAAAAGATCCACAAGATTGAGGTGCCAGCTTCGGACAGGGCACACTACTCAAAACGAAGCGTTGACACAGAGTATGATTTTCCGTTCGGACAGAAAGAGTTGCTCGGCATAGCTTATAGGACCGACTTCGACCTGAAAGCTCACACAACGATGAGCGGCGTCGATCTTTCATATTTTGATGAAGAGACTAAGACTCGTTTCATTCCTCATTGCATAGAGCCGACCTTCGGACTCGATCGTTTGATTCTGGCAGTATTATCTAATGCGTATACCGAAGATGACATGGGCGGCGAGAAGCGCGTATTCATGAAGTTCGCACCAGCCGTCGCGCCCGTGAAGATCGCCGTCTTTCCGCTTCTTAAGAACAAGCCAGAGCTCATCAAGAAGGCCCGCGAGATATATGCTTCGCTCAAAAAAGAATTCGGCGCAGTCGAGTTCGACGACAACGGCAACATCGGCAAGCGCTACCGCCGCCAGGATGAGATCGGCACGCCGTTCTGCGTCACCATCGATTTCGATACCATAGAAAAAGGCGAAGGCGTTACGATACGCCACCGCGATACGGGCACGCAGGAAAGGGTATCCGAGGCCAATCTCCTTGACTTCTTGACCAAAAAGATGTCATAATAGTTTCCAATAAGGAGCTCTTTTACAACTGGATCTCTACCGCCCAATACACCGGATGCGCGTTCCATGTGAATGGAAGCGTGTGCGGAATGGGACGGAAGATATTCTGTGAGCATCGCGATATGGTAAATGAATCAGATAAGCACGCCATCATGATGGCCATTGAACGTTCGATCGATTGGAATAATCCTTGGCTCGATATGCTGAAACCGATGATCGTCAGTGCCGCCAACGAGAATGAGCTCGTGCAGCCTCTGACCGAATGGTTCGTGAATCAGGAGTGGAAAAAAGATATGCGGCAGCTTGCCTCGCGCGTCGAGGTCCCGGCCCGCACATCGAATTTCGTTGCCCGGGACGAATTCCCTGACGACCTCTTTGATCGCGACGAGCACTTCGATTCCTGGTTCATTTTGGGAGGAGGGAAGATCGAACATCCCTCCGGCATACAGCCGCTTAAAGTCATAAAGCTGATGAAGACCATGAGGCCCAGTCAGCTCATTGGTCAGCTCGGCGGCGAAGCTAAGATTGAGACTTCGCTTGCATCAATGCATTGCGTAATGACGACGTGCAAGGATGAAGCCACCCGCTTCTTCTTTGTCCGAGATCGTGCAGGCGGGCTTCGGGTGATCATGGCCTTCATGGTTTTCATCGGAGAAGAGAGACTATGCGAGCTGCATACCACCTCTCTTCATGATGAGACGCCCATAAAGGGTGATTGCCTCATCTATCTTCCCGAGATCCAAGAAGCCCCTTCGGCTGTCGCAGCCTAGTCCAGATCCAGGCAGCGTCACATCAATGGCCCTCTTTCCGTTCAGCGGATCGAGGGTCATTTTTTATATTCCGGCACGTCTTGTATACTGAGCCTATGAATATCAAGAAACTCAAGCACTGCTGCATGGTCATACATACGGGAGAAGCTACGATCGTCACTGATCCGGGCGTATTCTCGGTCGAGGAGCATGACAAGATCCAGCATGCCGATATCATCCTCATCACTCATGAGCACGCCGATCATTTCCATATAGAATCGGTGAAGGCGATGCACAAGCGCATCCCCGGCGCATCCATCATCGCGAACGATACTGTCGCCGAGCTTCTGGCCAAGGAGGGCATCGAGCATCACGTCATGAGGCACGGCGACGCCGTAGACGTGAAGGGGGTCCACATAGAAGCATTCGGCGAGAAGCATGCGCTCATGCACCGCTCGATCCCGCAGAGCTCCAATGTCGGCTTCTTCATCGAGAAGAGGTTTTTCTATCCCGGAGACGCTTTTACGACCCCGGGAGGATCAGTCGATGTCCTTGCCTTGCCGGTCGCGGGCCCATGGATGAAGGTCGCCGAAGCCATCGACTACGCGCTCGAGGTCAAGCCGCGGATCGCATTCCCGGTCCACGACGGCATGGCCGGCGGCTCCTTCGCGCACGTGCTGTGCGGCAAAGTCCTCGGCCAGAATGGCATCGAATTCATGAGTATAGAAGATGGAGGATCGATCAATGTGAAATAGATTTGAAATAACAGGACTATCTGATACATTACCTTCATGAAATTCAATAAGCAGACCCTTTCTAATGGCCTCAGGCTCGTCACTGTTCCCATGGCCGACAATCCCTCGGTCACGGTCCTCGTCATGGTCGAAGCCGGATCGAAATATGAGACCAAAGAAACGAGCGGCATATCGCACTTTCTGGAGCACATGATCTTCAAGGGCACGCCGGAAAGGCCTACTGCAAGCGATATCTCCCGCGAGCTCGACTCCATAGGTTCGCAATATAACGCATTCACTTCCCAGGAAGTCACCGGCTACTACGCCAAGGCAGACGCGCGGCACATAGGCAAGGTCATCGATGTCGTATCGGACATGTGCCAGAACCCGCTGTTCGACGAGAAGGAGATCGCCAAGGAAAAGGGTGTCATCATCGAAGAACTGCGCATGTACCTCGATCTGCCCCAGCGCCATGTACATGACGTCATGTCGCGCCTCCTTTATGGCGATCAGCCGGCAGGGTGGAGCATCATCGGCACCGAAGACACCATCAAGTCATTCACGCGCGATTCCTTCGTGAAGTATCGTGCGGATCATTATGTCTCTTCAGCCACCACTGTCATCGTTTCGGGCTCATTCGACGAGAAGACCATCGCTGATCAGATCGAAAAGGCTTTTGCGAATATCCAGACCGGCGCGAAAAAAGGGAAGCCCGCCGTGCGCGAATCGCAAAAGGCTCCGGCCATAGCGGTGGAAGCCAAGGAGACCGATCAGACACATCTCGTCATCGCGGTCCGGACATTCCCGGTCAAGGACCCGAAGATTCCGGTCATGAGCGTCCTCTCTGCGATCCTCGGCGGAGGCATGAGCTCGCGTCTCTTCAGCAAGATGCGCGATGAGCTCGGCATATGCTACTACGTGCGCGCGTCGCATGATGCGTTCACAGACCATGGAGATCTTTCAATTTCCGCCGGCGTCGACAACAGCAGGGTGGAGATCGCGGTGAAGGAGATCCTGGCAGAATGCGCGCGCCTCACGACGGAGCCTGTCGGCGCGACCGAGCTTCAGAAGGCCAAGGACTACATCGCCGGCACGACCATGCTCGAACTCGAGACGTCGGATGCCCGGGCGGAATTCGCCGGCTTCGACGAGGCCATCAAGGGATCCATCGATTCGCCGGAAGAAGTCATCCGCAAGGTCAATGCCGTGACCGCAGAAGACGTGCTGGATCTGGCAAAAAGCATCTTTGTGAATGAAGGCCTCAACCTGGCCCTCATAGGACGAGCAAAAAAAGAGGCGCTGGAGCCGATTGTCAGGTTCGCGTAGCCCGTATGATACAATTCTTCTATGTCCGACCATCCGCACCCCCATCCTTCCACCAACCATAGCTCCCGGATTTCGATAAGCACGGGCACGATCATTCGGACATTCATCATCGCGATCCTTATTTTTGCCCTCTACTATACGGCGGATATATTCCTTCTCGTGGTGGCAGCCATCATTTTTGCTTCATCCATCGAGCCGGGCATCCGCTGGCTCCGCAAATACCGCCTTCATCGCGTCATCGCGGTGATCCTCATATACGTCGGCATCGCGGCCCTTCTTGGGACGCTTCTCGTGTTCTTCGTGCCGGTCGCCGCGAACGACCTCATCTCATTCCTGACCAACGTGCCGAAGACGATCTCGCTCGAGACGCTGTGGAGCCCGATCCAGAGCATGGGCGTGCATCTCGGTTCGACTCAGATCGGCCCGGGCTCGCTCGCGCTGTCCGATCTCGTGAACAGCCTCCAGGCCTTCATCACCGGAAGCTCCGATGGCGCCATCCAGACGGCGAGCTTCGTGTTCGGCGGCCTTCTCGGCCTCATCCTCATCGCGGTCCTCTCGTTCTATCTTGCCGTGCAGGAAGAGGGAGTCGCGGATTTTCTCCGCATCGTGACGCCGGTTAGGCATCACACCTACATCATCGATCTCTGGAAGCGTTCCCAGCAGAAGATCGGCTTCTGGCTTCAGGGTCAGCTCCTTCTCGGCCTTGTCGTGGGTATTCTTGTCTATCTCGTGCTCCTCATCGTCGGCATTCCGCACGCACTCATCCTGGCCCTTCTTGCTGGGATATTCGAGATCATCCCGGTCTTCGGTCCCATCATATCTTCCGTGCCGGCCATACTTATCGCGTTCGCCGATAAGGGAGTGGGCACAGGCTTTCTTCTGGTCGGCCTCTATATCATCATCTATCAGTTCGAGAGCCAGCTCTTCTATCCGCTGGTCGTGAAGAAGATCGTGGGCATATCGCCGATCGTGGTCATGCTCGCTCTCGTCATCGGCGCCAAGCTCGCAGGCATACTCGGAGCGCTCATCGCCGTGCCGCTCTCAGCGGTGCTCATGGAATACGTGCACGACATCGACAAGCGCAAGAAGAGCGAGATCGCCGAGCAGCTGCACGCTAGCAAAACACAATGAAGCCTTTTTATATCACAACAACATTGCCGTACGTGAATGCGGAGCCGCATATCGGCTTTGCCATGGAGATAATCCGCGCTGATATCATCGCCCGCTCGAAGAAAGCTGCCGGTCATGACGTATTTTTCAACACGGGCACGGACGAGCATGGCATCAAGATCTACCGCAAGGCGAAAGAGCAGAATATCGAGCCCCAGGAATATTGCGACAAGATGGCGCTGAAATTCAAGGCGATCCTGCCTGCGCTCGGCATCATGCCCGAGATAAACTTCATCCGCACGACGGATCCGCATCACGTCGCCGCGGCCCAGGAATTCTGGAAGCTTGTCGATAAGAACGGCTATATATACAAGAAGAATTACTCAGTGAAGTATTGCGTCGGCTGCGAATTGGAGAAGACTGATTCGGAGCTCGTGAATGGACGCTGCCCGCTTCATCCGCTCACCGAGCTCGAGATCATCCAGGAAGAGAACTACTTCTTCAAATGGAGCGCGTTCCAGCAGAAATTGCTCGACCTGTATGCAGAACGGCCGGATTTCGTCATTCCCGACTTCAGATTCAATGAGATCAAGGCCTTCGTCGAGCGCGGACTGGAGGACTTCAGCATTTCGCGCATCAAGTCCAAGATGCCGTGGGGTATTCCGGTTCCGGGCGACGAGGACCAAGTCATGTACGTCTGGTTCGATGCTCTCGTAGATTATATTTCCGCCATTGGCTGGCCTGACGATGAAGTCCAGGGCAAGAATGAGAAGGGGGCATTCAAGAAATGGTGGATGGAGACCGGCGGCGTCGTGCAATACTGCGGCAAGGACAATCTCCGCCAGCAGTCAGCGATGTGGCAGGCCATGCTCATGGCGGCGGGGCTAGAGCCTTCGAGGCAGATCGTCATCAATGGCTTCGTGACAGGCGAGGGCGGCATCAAGATGTCCAAATCCCTCGGCAATACAGTCGATCCTCTCGAGATCGTAAAAGAATACGGCACCGACGCGCTCCGCTATTATGTCGCGCGCGAGCTTTCTCCGTTCGAGGACAGCCCATTCACCAAAGAGAAATTCAAGGAGACGTTCAACGCCGGATTGGCGAACGGGATAGGGAACCTGACCAGCCGCGTCCTCAAGATGGTCGTAGACAATGGCGTGAAGATCGAATTCAAACCGGTCAAACCGATCGCGATCGACGGCTATAACATCAAGGCCGCATGCGATGAGATATGGAAGCTCATCCAGGAGGCCGACAAATCCATTCAGGATCAGCAGCCATTCAAGGTCGTGAAGACTGATCCGGAGAAGGGGAAGGAGATGATCGCTACACTGGGAGGCCAGCTGTATACCATCGCCCAGCTTCTCGAGCCGATCATTCCTGAAACGGCGGCCAAGATCCAGGAGCATCTGCGTGAAAATAAGATGCCTGCCGCGCCGCTTTTTGCTAGAAGGTAAATAAAAACAGCACTCAAAAGCGAGTGCTGGGGGACCACAGGAATCCTATTTTTGACTTAGGATTCTTTTCTCAAGATCTTTGCAGATTTGCGATTTTGTATGTACATCCTGATTTCGCGTACCGCAATGCCTAGTAAGGCTAGGCCCATTAAATAATGTAGCGGGGAAAGCTTCATATTTAGATTTTTTGGGGTTCTTCTGTTCGAATCAACGATACCACTCTTTGGGTGAGATTGTAAATTAAAAAAACGGCGCTCGTAAGGCGCCGTTCGAATGCTTATGCTGTGTATTTGGATTTTTCTTTCCTGCCCCAGTATTCAATCCAGCTCGTAGTAAGACGGGGTCGAGTTACGTGATGTAAAAGTAGCGACTCGGCTTCGATCTCTTCTTGCCACAGTCTGTGGTATTCCTTATAGCGGAATAGGCCGTATGAATTTCGGTATTCTCTTTCCCATGTTTCGCGGGCAATACGAGCTTGCTTCCAGTTCTCTTCCAACTGCTCTTCAAGCTTGATCTTGCGCATCTGTTCGCTCTGCCAATTCATCATTCTTTCCAGAAATATCAATCCGATGAGGAGGCTGAGAGATATTGGCCATGTTTGCATAGGTATTCCTCCCAAGGTTCAATTTGGTTCCAACATACCACCTTTATCAGGATTTGAACATTTCTTCATGTGGATTTGAAGCTTTTTTGAAGGGGATTTTAATGCGTGCCTGATAGGGTATATGGGCCTCTTTGGCCATATCTTGCCCGGAGCCGCATTCCGTGGTAGTCTCGAATCATATTACCAATAATCGCAGTATGTCCCGTACGGCCTAAACAAAGGCCAAACGGGTTCCCGAGATCATTCGAGGGAGCGCAGACTGCACAATATATGGACGAAAACATTCGAGAGGATCGCGTGTCTGTGTACGAAATAGGGTATCTCATAGCTGGTGTTCCTGAAGAGCGCGTGTCGGCCGAGGTCGACGCCATCAAGGGAGCTATCGCAGGCATCGGCGCTGCCGTCATTGCCGATGAAGCACCGCGCCGCGAGGGACTCGCGTACACGATCCGCAAGAAGAACGTAAGCGGCTCGTACGAAAAGCACGATGAGGCTTACTTCGGCTGGGTAAAATTCGAGGCCGTCACCGACAAGGTGGAAGGGCTCAAGAAGACCATCGAAGCGATGCCTTCGGTATTGCGTATGCTCATGATCACGACCGTGAAGGAGGCTACGTATCTCGGAAAGCACGCTCCGGCCGTCACTGCCGCAGCCCCGTACGCACGAAGGCCAATCACGTTGGCTGAAGCTCCAGAAACCGAGATTGCTCCGGAAAAGGACGCTGCAGCCGCTATTCCTGCAACTGTTGAGGAAATGGACAAAAGCATAGACGATATGGTCAAAGAGGTTTAACCCTAGTAAACTAGTATCTATGTATCTAAACAAAGCACTCATCATAGGCAATCTGACCAGGGACCCTGAGCTCAAGGCCCTGCCTTCCGGCTCAAAGGTCGTGAGCTTCAGCCTCGCAACGAATCGCACGTTCAAAGACAAGGATGGCAACCGCAAGGAATCAGTTGAATACCACAACATCGTGGCCTTCGCCAAGCTCGCTGAGCTCTGCGGCCAGTATCTCAAGAAGGGAGCTCAGGCGTACGTCGAAGGACGCATGCAGACGCGCTCATGGGATGCAGCGGACGGTTCTAAGAAGTACCGCACCGAGGTCATCGCGGATACGGTCCAGTTCGGCGCTAAGGGCTCCTCGGGCCCGTCATCAGGCGGCGAAAGCTCAGGCGCTCCGGCCCGCTCGGCCTCAAAAGGGGCAGCTCCGGCCAAGGACGAACCTGCAGGAGAAGCGATCGAATATCCACAGGACGAAATAAATCCCGACGATATACCGTTTTAAGACATATAACAGCCAAACATCACCACCATGAAGAAACAATGCTATTTTAGCCAACACAACATAAAGCACATCGATTACAAGGACACGGAGATCCTCCGCAAGTTCATCAATCCGCACGGCCGCATGATCAGCCGCAAGCGATCGGGGATCTCAGCCAAATATCAGCGCCAGCTCTCAACAGCAGTGAAGCGCGCCCGATTCCTGGCCCTCCTCCCGTACGTAGCAAAATAATCTTTCTACCCATATGCCTATCAAGAAAAACAAAGCCGCAGTCAAACGTGAAGACGATGCGGAGGACCTTACTGCAGGCGAAAACGGCAAGCCAGCCGGCAAGGCTGTTCCGTCAGGGAAGTCTCTCAAAGATGTCCAGGGAGCGCTTGATGCGATCCGCACCAAGTTCGGAGACGAATCCATCATGCGCCTCGGCGAGAAGCCCCGGGTCAATATCGGAGCGATTCCGACAGGCTCTATCGGCCTCGACGCAGCGCTTGGCATAGGCGGCCTCCCACAGGGACGCATCGTCGAAGTCTTCGGCCCAGAATCATCAGGCAAGACCACTCTCGCCCTTCATGTCGTAGCCGAAGCCCAGAAGATGGGAGGCATGTGCGCGTATATCGACGCCGAGCACGCCATGGATCCTGAGTACGCCAAGCGTCTCGGCGTTCAGATCGAGGATCTCCTCATCTCTCAGCCTGACACAGGCGAACAGGCCCTCGAGATCGTCGATAGCCTCATCCGCACCGGCAATATGGCGGTAGTGGTCATCGACTCCGTCGCGGCTCTCACACCGAAGGCCGAGATCGAAGGCGATATGGGTGCTCACCACGTCGGAACCCAGGCCCGCCTCATGTCCCAGGCCCTCCGTAAGCTCACAGCCATCGTCGCCAGGTCAAAGACAACGGTCATTTTCATCAATCAGATACGCATGCAGATCGGCGTCATGTTCGGTAACCCCGAAACGACTCCGGGCGGCAAGGCTCTCAAGTTCTACGCCTCGGTGCGCCTCGATATCCGCCGCATCGCGCAGATCAAAAAGGGCGAAGAGGTCATGGGCGGCCGCGTGCGCGTGAAGGTCGTCAAGAATAAGGTCGCAGCGCCGTTCAGGCAGACCGAATTCGATCTCATGTATAACGAAGGAATCTCACAGGAAGGCGAGATCATCGCTCTCGGCGAGAAGTTCGGCTTCCTCGAACATTCAGGCTCATCATATAAGTATAACGGCGAATCTCTGGGCCGCGGCTATGATGCCACCCGCCAGTTCCTTAAGGAGAACCAGCCGGTACGCGAAGAGATCCTCGGCAAGATCCGCGCTAAGCTCAGCGAAGGGGTCTAAAGTTCAAAGATCTAGGATTGCTTTCCGCAAAGCCCCGCCCTCGCGGGGTTTTTGCCTTTTGGCCGGAATTCGGCTAGGATAAGGCTTCTTTATACATATCCAAAAATCTCATGGCACTCCTAGAATATAGCGAAATCACAGAAAAGAAATACATCGTCATGGACGGCCAGCCGTACGAGGTCATCTCGTCGCACGTCTTCCGCAAGCAGCAGCGGAAGCCGGTGAATGCGACCAAGCTCAAGAACCTTATGACAGGCAAGGTCGCCGAGCACTCATTCCACGTGTCAGAAAAGATAGAGGAGGCCGAGATCGACGAGCGCCAGGTGAAGTATCTCTACAATAGCCGCGGCGAGTGGTGGTTCTGTGAAGCCGAGGATCCGTCCAAGCGCTTCAAGATGACTGAAGAGGTCGTTGGCATCCAGGGCAAGTTCCTCAAGCCGAACACAGTCCTCGGACAATTCCTCTTCAAGGAGCAGCCGATGGGATTCCGCTTTCCGATCACTGTCGAGCTCAAGGTCACAGATGCTCCTCCGGGCATCAAGGGCGACACGGCCACTGGTGGCAGCAAGGTCGTGACTCTCGAAACGGGTGCGGAAATAAATGCGCCTCTCTTCGTGAACGAAGGCGACATCATCAGGCTCAATACTGAAACGGGAGAGTATAGGGAGCGCGTAGGCAAATAAACATCCTTAGCGGAGGTCTTTTCCGACTATCTGGATCTGCACTTCGGTCGAGCGGCCGAACTGATCTGTGGCGCTCAAAGTGACTATGTTAACGCCCGGAAAAATGGCCAGGGTATCTTTGAAGCCGCCTGTCTCATCAACAGAAAGCGGATTGCCGTTTATGGCGAGGGAATTGATGCGTAATGCTTTGCCTGCGATCTCTATGGTGGAGGATGAGGTGACGGTTCCGCTTGGCGGGGTACTGATCTCGATGGAAGGCCCTTTAGCGTAGGCGAGAGAGCGCCAGCTGGCATATCCGGCGATGATGGCGATAGCCAGCACAAGAATGCCGGTCCGCATAAGGCGCCTGAATTTCGTGCGCGTAAGTGGCATAGGTTATTCGTTCTGAGTCAGCTCAGGATCCATTCCGAGGCCTTCCTGTTCCATTCCAGCCCCTACGCCGATCACTTCGCGGGGCTTCGATCCGTTAGCTGGGCCTATGACGCCGTGCTGCTCCAGGAGGTCCATGAGCTTGGCAGCGCGAGAGTAGCCGACGCCGAGCTTGCGCTGGATGTATGAGGTGGAGGCTTTGCCTGCGGCCATGACTGCTTCACGAGCAGGTTCGTACATCTCATCCTCGTCTTCCAGTGAATCGCCGCCCAGCATGGCATCGAATGCGGCGCTGGCTCCAGCCTCGGGAGAAACGAAGCTGATCTCGCTCATGATCTCATCCTTATATTCATCGTGAAGGTGCAGGGCGACTTTTTTGACTTCGGTCTCGGAAATATAGGCTGACTGGAGACGGACCGGCTTGGACATCTCGCCGCCGAGATAGAGCATGTCGCCGGCTCCCAAGAGCTTCTCGGCGCCCGATTGGTCGAGAATGGTGCGGGAATCGATCTGGGATGCCACCTGAAGGGCCACGCGGGTCGGGATGTTGGCTTTGATGAGGCCCGTGATGACGTTCACGCTCGGCCTCTGGGTCGAGATCACAAGATGGATGCCGATGGCGCGGCTCATCTGTGCGAGGCGGACGATTGCTGACTCAAGCTCGCGCGGATACGTCTGCATGATATCAGCCAACTCATCGATGATGACCACGATATATGGCATGGTCTCGGGAAGCTTGTCTTCGGCTGTAGGCTCTTTGCCGTTGAGCTTGGCTACAGCGGGCGCCAGGACAGTCTTGTGGTATGAATCTATGTCGCGGGTCGCATTCTGCTCGAGCACGTCATAGCGTCGGCTCATTTCCTTAGCTGCCCACTTGAGGGCGAGAATGGCTTTCTTCGGATCGGTGATGACCGGGGTCAGGAGGTGGGGGATCTTGTTATAAAGGGTGAGCTCTACGCGCTTCGGGTCGATCATGATGAACCTGAGGTTCTCGGGCGAATTGCGGAAGAGGAGGGAAGTAATGAGGGCGTGAATGGTCACAGACTTGCCTGAGCCTGTAGCGCCGGCGATAAGCATATGGGGAGCTTTGGCCAGGTTGGAGAAGTGCGCGCGGCCGGCGATGTCCTTGCCGAGAGATACCAGGAGGGGCTTTTCTGATTCTTGGTAGTCAGATGCGGCCAAGAGGGTAGCCAAACCGACAGTCGTCTTCGCTGTGTTCGGAACCTCGATGCCGACGAGTGATTTTCCAGGAATCGGGGCTTCGATACGGATCGGGTGGGCAGCAAGTGCGAGCGAAAGATCGTTGTTGAGAGCAATGATGCGCGAAAGCTTCACGCCTTCTGCGGGTTTCAGTGCGTATCTTGTGACTGAAGGGCCGATCGAGATCTCATCCATTTCGACAGTGATGCCGAAGTTCTGGAGGGTGCGCTTGATGATGTTAGCATTCGCCTTGATGTCGCCGGTTTCCGGCTTGCCCTTGTCTTTTTCAAGGAGCGTGAGGGGAGGCGGGTTGAACGGCTTCAGGTGCGGCAATACGACAGAAGAAGCGAAGCCGGCCTGCTCTTCCTCGCTGAAGTCCAGAGTGCCGCGCTTCATAGGCTTCTTCACTTCGACAGGTTTTTTCTTTTCTTCAGGAGCCTCTTCCTGAGCGTCCTGTTCCTCTGCCGCTGCCGCTACTGCCTCATCTATCGCTGCGTCTTCTTCCTGGCCCATCGCTGCGGCCTTCTTCAGCTCCTTGGCTTCTCGGGAGGCCTTTATCCAAGAGAACATCCATGAGAGCGTGAGCTTCCATTCGAATATCATGATAAGAGAGACGAGGAAGAATGCTACGAGAAGGGTGATGGTGGCCCAGGTATCGATAAGAGTAAGAAGGGGAGCGGCTATCCAGCGTCCGATGACTCCGCTCGAGATCGGGGAGACAAGATATATGAGGCCGAGGCTGGAAACAAAAAAGACGGCAGCGCCTATGATCTTGGGCGCTTCGATCCTCCGCTCCACATCCTTAAGGAAGGATATGCCCAGCAGTGCGAAGATGATGGGTATGAGGTAGTAGCCGACTCCGAGGAGTTCTGTGAGGAGTTCGAATAGATTGTTGCCGAAACCGGCCTTTCCGAAGGCTGCAAGGAGCGCCAAAAAGGCTACTGCAAAACAGATGACTGCCAGAATGGCCCGAACAGCGCCGTCATCCATGTCATGCCAGAATCCCTTTTTCTTTTCAGTGACTGGTGTCTTCTTTTTCGCCATATTTTGTCAGCTCATAATACCACACAACACTGATCGCTCGAAATAAAGAACCTTGCCTTATTGAGGACATTTACTATATAATTACGGTGTCTTATAGACTTTTAACGTCTTTTCCTATAAAGGACAGTAAAAAGCAATAAAGGACAGATATGGACATAAAAGACACCAATAACTCGCCGCAATTTAACGATCCATTAAACTGGAAATCTCTTGGCTTTTTCTCGGCCGAAGATTATCTTTTGTATGTTTTCAAAAAGACAGAGAAGATAACTGCAGCTTTGTACCTCGTATCCGGACTGCTCAAGGACGAGGAGCCTCTGAAGTGGGAATTGCGCGATCGCGGCATGGATCTCATGTCTTCGTCCTTTACCGCTTCAAGCGCAGTCCCTGGGGACAAGAACATAGTCATTCAGTCCTTGTTCACAGCTGCGTTGGAGACGATCTCTCTATTGAATGTCGCGCGCATATCCAATCTGATCTCGGAAATGAACCATATTATTCTGGTACGCGAGATAGATAATATCGTCAGCATCCTGCGCGATAAATTGGCTCAAAATGCCGAAAATGCCGGCTACGTCCTTTCGGATTCCTTCTTCAAGACCCCCAGCCTCTTCACGACAGGATTCAAGTCTGATACCAAAGGTTCTGCAGCAAAGCCGTCTCCTGCAGTGGAGAGCAATAAAATCAAGCCTGATACGTCTGATACTAAGAAGGCCGAACGGCAAGAAAATATCCTCAATCTGCTGAAGAATCAATCGAATCTGACCATCAAGGATTTCTCCCGAGTGATCAAGGACTGCAGTGAAAAGACCATACAAAGGGAGCTTATAGAGCTGGTCCAAAAGGGCATAATCAAGAAGGAAGGAGAGCGTCGTTGGAGCAGATACTCGCTTAAGGCCTAAACATTGACTTTTCGGGCATAATGCTCTAAAGTTATCCACATTCCGTGATTTTGCGCCGTTCTTTCGTTTCAAGGTATAATGCTTTGCAACGAGCGCCCAATCTTCACTAGGTTAGGCGTTCGTCCCAAAGCGTAGGCTCTGGGAGGTTAACGAACTTTGACAACTAAATAGATATGGTTTGTCACGGTTCGTTTTTTAGTTTCCCACTAAATTCCTTCGTCCGCATGTCGATAGTACGGGCGGAGGGACGTGGATTTTATTAGTCTTACTAGGCGACATATCCCCGACATATTAAAAAGTAAGACCGGGGGTGTGGCGTTAATTACAAAAATCAGTTATATGAAAAAAGTTCTCTTCGCAACAGGCATCGCCATTGTGGCCCTCGCTTCAGTTGCGTCGGCCCAGGGATACCAGTTCACGTCTAACCTCACGGTTGGATCGACTGGCCCGGCCGTTGTAGCCCTTCAGACATGGCTCGTAGCAAACGGCTACAGCATCCCTTCTATCAGCTCAGGTGCAGCCGCCAAGGGATACTTTGGCTCACAGACACAGGCAGCAGTTAAGCAGTACCAGGCTTCCCACGGCATTCCGAGCACAGGATTCTTCGGACCGCTCACACGCGCAGCTTTGAACAGCGGCGCTACGGGTTCAGTTAGCACGGGCGCAATGTGCCCTGCTGGATACGTATGCACGCCGACAGGCGGCACGACTGGCGGAACAGTCACGGGTGGCATCACCACTCCTGGCGTCCCAGGCATCATGTCAGTTTCAGCTGGACCGCTTTCAAGCACAGTCTTGAATGTCGGTGCTCAGATGGTTCCGTTGCAGACGGTTCGCGTCCAGGCTCAGTACTCTGACCTCGATGTTCAGAGCATCACGCTCGACCTCGGTAACAACACAGGCTTCTACAACAAGCTCTTCAGCACGATCTACGTCACTGATGGCACGAACGTTCTTGCCACACAGTCTTTGAACAGCTCAACAGTCGTTCAGAGCGGAACCAACTACATCCTCGGTGTAGCTGGCTTCCACTTCATCGTCCCGAAGGGTACGTATAAGGACCTCGTTATCAAGGGTACCTTGAACTCTTCGATTGACTCTACCTACATTGGCACAAGCTCACACGTCCCGGGTTACAGCGGCACAGCCGTTAACTCAGTCGGTGGCGCAGGTTCCACATCAGGTTGGGCCATCGGTGTAGTTCAGAATGGCCTCCGTGCTGTTGACGGTGCAGGTTTGAACCTGTACGGTCCGGCCTCGGCTCTTGGTCAGAACTTCACGATCAACCAGAGCTTGGTTGATAACGCTCAGGCGAACATCTCGCTTGATCCGTCTTCACCTCTCGTAGCTTCGATCCCGGTCTCTGATACGACAAACGGTCAGTATCTCGGCCTCCCGGTCTTGGTCTTCGATGTGAATGCTCAGAATGATGCTCTCCATCTCCGCACTTTGAACGTTAATTTCTCAGTCAACGGCGGTGGAACAGTCGGCGCAGCTTACCTCTACCAGGGCAGCACGCAGATTGCTTCAGCTTCCATCTCTGGCAATGCCGCTTCGTTCACCAACATTTCCAACGGAACTGCTGGCGCTTCGATTCCGGTAAACACGACTGTTCCGTTCACCGTCAAGGTTGACGTCACAGGCGTTACAAGCAACACGAACATCACGGCTTCGACGTCGCTCACGCAGACAATCCTGTCTTCGAACGACTCGACAGTCTCGATCAGCGGTGCTGCTCAGGGTAACACCCAGACAGTCGCCGCCGCTGGACCTCTCTTCACGCTCGTAGGAACCCCGACGATCACTAAGAGCAACATCAGCTCCGGAAACGGCACTGACACGCTCTTCCAGTACTCGGCTACCTTCAACGTGAACATCCAGGCCATCGGAACGAACGTCTTGATTGGCCTCCCGGCTTCCACGACGAACGCGTTCAGCGCCTCATTCGGTACTTCGACGACAGGTGCAAACCTCGCTCGCATCTACCAGGATGGAGTTGCTACATCAACGAACTCGAGCACAGCGATCATCGCTTCCTACTCGCAGCCGTCCAACACGACTTTGACTTCGAACACCTTCACGGTGGCTCGCAACCAGAGCGTTACGGTTCCGGTCACGTATACCTTCACGATCACGAACCCGGGTGCACACACGTACTCGGTTCAGCTCGAAGGCATCAACTGGAATGGTTCGAACCTCTCGAACTTCATGGTGGATCAGCCAGCATGGAGGACGTCTTCAATCTAACCTCGCTTCGGTCTCCGACCGATCTGAGTTAGGTTAAGCAAAAACCGCTCCGCCCCAAAAGGGCAGGGGCGGTTTTTGTTTACATGGGATATAATCTACAGATGAAAAATACCTGGACCTTATCGATCGCCGCAGGGTGCATTCTGCTTATAGGAGCGACGGTAGGTTGGGCGGCAAAAGAATATGTGTCCGATCCCGCAGCGCCCTTAGCCGTTCCTGCTGGATCCGGACAGATCCGTGCGAACCTGCCCCAGTACAAATTCATCAATCCTCTTCTATTCTCCGACAATTCGAAGTCTGCTGATCCGCGCTTCCAGATGCTTTCGGCCAGCCTCAAATCATATATCTCTTCGGTGAAGCAGAGCGATTCCGTAGATTCTGTTTCCGTGTATTTCCGCGATCTCAATACCGGCCGCTGGACAGGGGTTGACGAGAACGACTTATATACGCCTTCAAGCATGCTGAAAGTCGTGGTCATGATGGCCGCTTTGAAGCTCGCCGAGCAGAATCCCTCCATACTTTCTGAAAAATTCTTGTACAAAAAGACAGATTATTCGACAGGGAATCATTTCAATTCCGAGGACCCCATCGCTACAGGCTATTACTCGCTCCAGGATATGGTCGGATTCATGATCAAGTATTCTGATAATGACGCCTTCAATGCCCTGGTCGCCGACAAAAGGATAAACTCCGAATTCACCCAGGTGTATTCCTTATTCAAGCTGCCTGAGGCCGGCCTTATGGGGAGCACGACAGATTTCATGTCGCCGAAGTCATTCTCAACGGTCTTCCGGACCCTCTATAATTCCAGCTTCTTCGAATGGAATCTTTCGGAGCAGGTGCTCAATCTGCTTTCTCAGACCACATTCAAGCAGGGCCTTGTCGGCGGAGTGCCGGGTTCGGTGGTCGTTGCGCATAAGTTCGGAGAGAATACCGATGAATTGCATGATTGCGGAGTCGTCTATTATCCGAATGACCCGTATCTGCTGTGCGTCATGACCAGGGGAACGAATGCCGATGCTTTGGGAGCGGTAATCGGCAAGGTGTCCAAGATCGTATGGGATTTCGTGGGTCAGGGAGGTGTCTCGCAAAATTAGGAAGGCCATCAGAAGTGCTATAATTCGTGGATATGATGAATACAAAAAAGAACACGTTCTTCTCGATTGTGGGGATTTTTGTGGCCTTGGTGCCTGTGCTGATCGCCCATGCCGCGTCGGTACCGAGCTTTTTCTTGGCTCAGACTAATAATGCTACCCAGACCCAAGTAACGGTGCTGAATGCAGATCCGAGCGCCACCGTCACTCTCTACTATCCTGTCGGATCGGTATATTCGACGCTCGCTATCGGCACTACAGATTCAAATGGCCGTCTGACGACAACGATCAATCCTACTACCTATAACGTGACGAGCGGCGGGGCATCGTATGTTATGGTCAACGGCGCCCAATCCCAGACGCAGACGTGGCCGAGCTACACTGCTTCTTCGCAGTCCAATTCTTCTGCCGGTCTATCTCTCAGCCAAAGTAATGTGACTGTAATTGCCGGCCAATCCACCGCGATCGCGGCAAGCGTTACTTCGGGCGCGATCGGGACGCTGTCCATCCCGAGCAATACCAATCCTTCGGTCGCGGGTGCGGCGATATCGGGCACCCAGGTGATCGTGAATGGATCCACTCCAGGCTCATCAGTCCTGACGGTGTGCGGATCAAGCGCCGGCTGCGCTACGATATATGTCACTGTCCAGCAGGCTGCGGTCTCTTCAAATACGTCAGTCCCGTCCTCGTCCAGCCAGACTATTTCTTTTAATCCTACCTCTCTCAGTCTGAAGGTGGGGGAGTCTCGCACGGTTTCTCTCTCGGGTTCAGGCTCCTACTACATCTCGTCCCATTCTCGCCCTGGAACGGTTTCAAACAGCATAAGCGGATCGGTCCTCAGCCTGACGGGATCCTTGGTGGGTACCGATAACATAAGCATCTGTTCTTCCGGATCGAACACTGTGAGCTGTGCGACGCTCGTTGTGACGGTGACGGCCGCAGACTCGACGTCAAATACAGGGACTTCGGGTACGATCACATTCTCGTCCACCAACCTTACTTTGACGACAGGACAGAGTCAGGTAGTGACGGTCACTGGTTCAGGGTTGGGATCATATTATATTTCTGCTAATTCCAACGCAGAGGCTATAGGTGCTAACCTTTCGGGCAATACTATAACCGTGACTGGCTCCAAGGTCGGGGGAGCGAACGTGACCGTCTGTCAGTTGGGGGGAACATGCGGCAATTTCTATGCATTCGTCCCGAATGGTTCGGGTGCGACGACTCCTTCTGCACCTGCTTCAACAAAGCCACTAGCTCTGACTTCATTCTCTGTGTCTTCGAATAACGTGAATAACGTCTTTATAGGTGGCGGAACGGCGCTAACGGTTAATTTCAGCTTCAATCAGTCAGTATCCAATCCCTCAGTGTCGATCGGGGGCTTGGGTGCTCCGGTAAATGGCAGCGGGAGTGGAACGTATACGGCTATCTATACCCTGAAGGGCACAGAGGGATCATCTCTCCCGATCGAGATTAGGTTTGGCAACAGGGTGGCACGCTTCACGATCGACGGAGCTTCCGCCGCTTCTGTCCCAGAAGCTACCCCCGCCGTCCCACCATCTGCCTCGACTCCGACGTTCACGCTCTACCTGCACTCAGGCTCAACGGGCGCACAAGTCACTGCCCTTCAAGCAAAGCTTAAGGCGCTTGGAGTATATTCAGGCCCCGTAACGGGGACATTCGGTGCGCAGACGGAGGCAGCCGTGAAAAAATATCAGGCGAAGCTCGGGCTTGAACAGCTAGGCGCCGTCGGACCCGGGACTCGTGCGGCATTAAATCGCTAAGCAACTCCATGGTAAACCCTTTCGATTCCAGTTTCTTCAAATTCCTTCTGGGGTTCATCTGCATTCTTCTGCTGAGCTTTACCGTGTTTTATTTTGTCGGAAAGTATATTCATTGAGACTTGAGGAAAACTTCACGCGGATTTTAACTTTTCTTGAAGGGGATTTGAGGCCTCCGTTGTTACGATAAACGCGTTATACATTAACGATTTTATCGTATGGATCTGCATTACAAGCGTGCGGGCGTGATCATATGTTTCGGTATCCTTGAAGCTTTTCTGGCAATGGGTTTTTATGCTGTGCCTGTCCACGCGGAAACGCGGATCAGTGGGATAATCACGGGAGATGCCGTATGGACTAAAGCCGCCAGCCCTTATCTGCTGACGGATACTGTGACCGTGGCGGATGACGTGCATCTGACTATCGAGCCGGGCGCGCATGTCGGCATCGCTCCCGAAGCGGATACTGGTGACGTGAGCGAGGCACCTGGTATTTTTGTGCCAGGCGGAAGGATCTATATGAAAGGCACGCATGCGGATCATATTTTCGTACAAGGGATCAGCGGCATATTCGTAGCGAGCGGCCCCGTGAATAATGGATCCGCCGATATCTCAGAGACGGATTTTTCAGGGGGAACGTATGTGTCCTTTGATAATTCGCGCGGGACCATAGCGACTACTACGATCGCAGGCGCCAGCCTAGGCGTATACACGAAGGATAGCATCGTCTCAATTGCGGGAAGTCGGATACGCAATAACGATATCGGAATATATATCCAGCCCCATAAGGTCTTTCTTTCAGTTGGCCCGAGCCCATTCCGCTCCAATGCGTCCAATTCGTATGGAATGGGAGGAATCGGAAATGCCCTTGATGCCGCTCCCGATCTATCGGCATCCTCGTCCTTGGTCATCATGGATTCGGCCATAACTGACAATACGACTCAGGCGATCTTTAATAATTCAGACCTTACCGTAAGGGCCGACGGAAATTGGTGGGGAAGCCCAAGCGGGCCGGCGCTGCAGGGGGCTAATTCCGTTCGCGGCGCTGTGACATATGAGCCATGGCTTATATCGGAGCCTGCGTTTGATTCCGACCCTTCAATTCCTGCGGTCTGTTGTTCAAGCGTCCTCTTCATTCCCGGCCTCGAGGCGAGCAGGCTGTCGCGCGTGGAGTCGGCCGCATTCGGCGGATTATTTGGCCGCGGCACAACGACAAATCAGCTCTGGGAACCTAATCGAAATGCCGATGTGACGAAGCTATTCCTAAATCCTTCAGGTTCTAGCAACGATGTGTCGGTATATTCCGAGAGTCCTATCGATTCGGTGTTCGGAATCTTTGATATCTATGGGAGCTTCATGAAATTCCTCGATGGCATGGTGGGGAGGGGGAACATGAATGAATGGCGTGCCTTCGGCTATGACTGGCGAAAGCCGATCGATCAAGTGGTCCTAGGGACTGAGAAGAAAGCCACAACCACAGAAAGTCTGGTCCGGACAGTGGAGGGTCTTGCCGCCCGATCAAAGACGGGGAAGGTGAGCATCGTTGCGCATTCAAACGGAGGGCTAGTGGCGAAATATCTGGTGAAGGTTTTGGCGGACATCGGCAAGGCTGGTCTTATCGACTCGGTCATATCCATTGGCGTGCCGTATCTCGGCACGCCCGAAGCCATTGCAGGATTGCTTCACGGCGATGACCAGGCCATTTTGGGCGGTCTCATTCTGAATCAGGAGCATGCGCGTGGCTTGGGTGCAAATATGCCGAGCGCTTATTCGCTTCTTCCATCCAGGAGATTCTTCTCGGCTGCATTCGGTCCGACGATCGCATTTGCATCCACAAGCATTCCGGGAATAAATAACGGAACATATCCTCAGACAGCATCGTCATTTGAAGAACAGCAGGCTTTTATTGCTGATGCGGTGAATGCACGAAAGTCGCCCGCATCGTCCAATACGAAGTTCCCGCTCAAGGGCAATCAGCTTCTTATGGCGGCCGCCGATGTGCTCCACAGCATTCTCGATCCTTTCGAATGGCCAGCGACGATCACCAGGTGGGCTATCGTAGGATGGGGTTCGACCACGACAAAAAACATTCTGTATTCGGACAAGGGTCATGCACTTGTACGGAATATATATGGCGATGGGACAGTGAAAGCCCAAAGCGCTGCATATCAGGGAGGGCACATCATATCTGTTGATCTTGCCGAGGCTTCTAGGCTCGAAAAGAAAGGCATTGCCCATGCAAATATCCTTGCCGCTTCAAGCACGAAGGGCATCATAGGTTCCATTCTCTCAATTCCCGTCGGAAGCACAGCGAACTCACTCAAGGCGATCTCAAGCATTCCGGCTGTAGAGGTGGGGAATAAAGATTGGAATGCTCTGGATGCAGCATACGATGCTTCGGTCAGGCAGCTTCGCGTGAGCACTCACTCGCCGGTCAAGCTTCACGTATATGATGGCGCAGGGAACCATACGGGTGAAATCCCGTTGCCTCCGCAGATCGCGGCTCAAGCAGAGGAGGGGCTTTATTCAATGAAGGAAGAAAAAATCCCTGGAAGCACATATGACATTCTTGGCTGCGAGAGCGATATCGATTGCGATACGTCGGTCACCGTTCCCGAGAATGGCCGTGCCTATACCATTGTCGTAGATGGGGCGGGAACCGGAACATTCACCCTCGATATCGAACGCGTTCGCGGGGCCACGACCACCGAAACTGTCGAGTGGAAGAACGTGCCTGTCACCGAGCTTACAGTCGCAACAACCACGATCCAGAGCAGTCAGAATCCATCCGGCATCCCGCCTCATCTGGCTTCTTCAACCTCGCCGCTCCTTCTGGATATAAATGGAGACGGGGGTATGGACGCTACCAGTAGCCCTAACCGCTCCTTTGATCCCCGCACGTTTGCTGATTTCTTCAAGAAGCTTAAATGGCCGAACATATATCATGGAATTTCTCACGGAATTTCCAAGCATTTCGGCCACCTTCACTTCCGGGACGTATCTGTAGAGGATCGGGACAGGATACTGGCTGAAATAGCTGCCTTCCTAAAGAGGTTCGGAAAATAGTTGTTTTTCGGCCTTCGGCGTGCTAATTTACTGTTCAAGGCCAAAGACAGAAGGCTGCGTGCGTTTCGCAAGGAATGCCGCACTAAGACCTTCCGAGGTAATCTCCTTTGTTTGGCCTTCAAAGGTCGGACAATTATCAAAACCATTGAATATATAATGGCACGCACCAAAGAACAGAAAAAAGAAATCATCGAGAAGCTCGAGACGATCATGGGCGGAGCGAAGTCTCTTGTCTTCGTGAATATTCACGGACTGCAGGTCTCTGACTCCACTGTGATGCGCAAAGCCTTGAAGGCGGATGGCGTAGGCCTTTTCGTCGCCAAGAAGACGCTCACCTCGCGCGCCCTTGATAGCAAGAAGTACGAAGGAACGGCGCCTGATCTCATCGGAGAGTTCGCGCTCGCATACGGAGAGGATCTCATCGCTCCTGCACGCGGCGTCTATAACTTCCAGGGCAAATTCAAGGACAAGGTCTCGATCGTCGGAGGAGTGTTCGAGGGAAAGTACATGAACAAGGAAGAGATGACCGTCATCGCCTCCATCCCGCCCCTCAAGACTCTCCAGGGAATGTTCGTCAATCTCATCAACTCTCCGATCCAGGGCCTCGTCATGGCTTTGGACCAGATCTCGAAGAAGGCACCGGCTCCCCAGGCATAGTCATACCAATATTTATTTATCCCTTATTCACATCTAAGAAATTATTATGGAAAACACAACAGTTGAAGTCCCAGCAAAGTTCCAGGCCCTCGTAGACTCGATCGAGAAGCTCTCGGTCCTCGACCTTAACGAGCTCGTGAAAGTGCTCGAGAAGAAATTCGGCGTATCGGCTCAGGCCGTCGCAGTTGCAGCCCCGGCCGCAGGCGGCGGTGCAGCAGCAGAAGAGAAGAGCGTATTCGCAGTTCACCTCAAGGAGGCTGGCGCTCAGAAGATCGCTGTCATCAAGGTAGTCAAGGAAGCCCTCGCTCTCGGTCTCAAGGAAGCAAAGGACCTCGTCGACGGAGCACCGGCCCTCTTGAAGGATGGCATGAAGAAAGAAGAAGCAGAGAACTTGAAGAAATTGATCGAAGCCGCAGGCGGAAAGGTCGAGTTCAAATAAGCTCGCCTCTGCCCGTTCCCCTAACTGAAGACCGATGGACGTACTTACCGCATTATTCGGAAACCCAATCAAGGTCAAGATCCTTCGGCTGTTCCTATTCAATCCCGAGACGCCTTTTTTCCTTCAGGAAATAGTCCGAAGGACGATGGCTCCTTCCGGAGCAGTGCGAAGGGAGTTGGGCAATCTTGCGAACGCAGGTTTTCTGAGGAAGCGTCTTGTCACGAAAGACATATAAGCGCTTCGTGGAACAAAGA
>JAQBQT010000004.1 GCA_028286835.1 Candidatus Parcubacteria bacterium | reverse complement strand
TTTCCTAACGGTGGACAAACCCCTCATATAAAGGTAGGATATAGGTCTGAAGAAAACGGAGTCGAATTTCTTACATATTAGGCACACATAAAATCAAATCACCATGCAAGGTACAATCAAGACGGTTACGGACAAGGGATTCGGCTTCATCTCCCGCGAGGGCCAGGCGAAGGATCTCTTCTTCCATTCCAACGATCTCCAGGGCGTCGCTTTCGACGATCTCAAGGTCGGCGATGTTGTCACATTCGAGGTAGTCGACGGCCAGAAGGGCCCGAGCGCCAAGAACGTCAAGCTCGCATAGTTCTCGGCTTCGGCCAGAAACAAAAAGCCGCCTCAGGGCGGTTTTTTGTTGTCTACATTTGCATACGAGGGAACCTATGCTATCCTGTTTTACACATGAATTTCGCATCACACATTATGCGCGCCACGTTCAAGCTTTGGGTCTGCGGACCTACTTCCAAGGCTGGCCTTTGTGATGCATCATTCTAGCGAATACTCCCGATGAATCACAGAAACGAGCCTTGGAAATACCCAGGGCTCGTTTTTAGTTCGTTGAAAACTAAATATTCCCCAACCACAGATGCCAGAAACGTCCATGAATATTCCTGTATATACCTCAAAGTCCCTCAAGATCCCGATCCAGAATCCTACGCACGGCAAGGCCGGGTGGAGATTGAATGATTCGAACGTCTTGGAATCACTGACATATTGCAACTCAGATCAGACGCGATGGCTATCAGACTGGAAGAATTCCTGCTGGCTCACCACAGCAGAGTACAGGGCTCAGAAGGAAAGGCTTCGACTTCGCAAGATGGAGTACTATCGCGTAAACCCCGAACTAATCAGGTAAAAGATCCGGATCAAGCGCGATGGAAAGCCAATAGAAGCGTACAGTTGAAGAGATGCAGTTGGGTTTCAGTGTCAGGCAACAGCCGTCCGGTAATCGGGCGGCTTTTTTATTCATGAGCAGAATGCAAAAACCGCCCCTTTCGGAGCGGTTTTGCGAATGCTTATAAGTGAGAGATTAACCCTTGATGTGGAACAAGCTCTTCAAGAATGCCCAGAAGCGTGCGAGGATGGAAGCATTTCCAACGCTTGCAGTGTTCGGGTTGTTAAAGAAGTTGTTTGAGGCCACGCTCGAGGATGTTGAGTTCTTGCCGATATCCGGGCTCGTTGTCGAGTTGTTCGGAGTAACGCCATTCAGTCCGTTCTGACCGCTGCCGGCTACCGCTGCCTTGTAGGCGTCGATAATGGCCTGTTCAGAAGGGTTGATGATGAAGGCTGTGTCGCAAGCGATCTGGTTGATCTTCTTCTTGGTCGTGATGTACACGTAGCCAGAAGAGTGGTTTGCGCCCCATGGGCCCATGACATCGCCGAGGAACTTGGTCTGGAAGGCGTGTACGCCTGCGAGAGTCTTGAGATCGAATGTTCCGTTGACGTCGACATCATAGCCATACGTGCGCTTGAGGAAGGCCTGGAGCTTCACGACTTCTGTAGGGTTGTTTGCACGTCCGTAGCGAAGGAAGTCATTGAGGAGGATGCAGCTGAGGGCCGTATTGCCTGAGCTTCCGCCGCCAAATGAGCCGAGGTACGGGGTGCTGTAGCCGCCGCCGATTCCGATGTTCGGACCGCCGGCTGGGGTGCCGCCACCGCCACCAACTATGCCGCTGCCGCCAGGGCCTGTTCCACCACCTGAAGAGGTCGTGTCAGTAGTAGAAGCGACGACATTCACTGTGCGGGTCGAAGTGGCTGTGAGGCCGCCTGAATCAGTGACAGTGTACGTGACCGCATATGTGCCGACCGTCGTGGTCGAGACTGTGCTCGAAGCGACGATGTGGGAAGTGAGGTCGCCGTCTTCAGCATCGACTGCTGTGGCGCCTGCATCTGTATAGTCAGTTCCGACTGTGACTGTTGCCGGGTTGTTGCCAGTGATCGTGATGACTGGAGGCGTATTCGTTGCCGTAACAGGAGGAGTCGTTGTGCCGCCATTCGTGCAGAGTGCTTCCGGGCTGTAGAGCCACGTCAGGACAAACGGTACGTGCGGATACTTGTAAGGGTTGGAATTGAGAAGTGTCGTCGGAGCAACGCCGTACCAGAGATCAACCTGTGCCTTGCATGAAGGGAGAGTGACTGTAAGAGTCTGGGTCGAGCTTGCTGCGATGCCTGCGGCTGGCGTCGAGTCAACCAATACCTGGGTTGAGAGCCAATTCGTGCCGTTCGGCATGACGAACATCTTATAAGAGGAGAGCGTGATCGGAGCAGAGCAGTTTGAAGTGTTTGTGATCGTGATCGATGCCGTCTTCTTGTCTGAGCTGATCTTGAGCGGGCTCGTGATGTACTTGCCTGTCTGCTTCAAGGTGTTGACCTGAGCTGCAGTAAGGGTGCACGGAGCCGGGGGAGTCGTAGTAGGAGTGCCGACAGTAGAAGGAGCGTTGAATGTCACGCAGTAGTACGTGTTGCCCTTGGTTGCGCTGTAGATAGCGTCGTAGTTATCGTAGTTGATGACGTCGTTACCGCAATACGTCTCGGCGCTGACATTGTTCTTGTGGCCGGGAGTAAGGGTAGGAGGTTCTGAGAACGGGATATAGCCTGACTGGAGGACTTCGCGGAACCAGATGTCCTGGGCGCCATTGAGGCTTGAGATCGAAACAGAGGCTGTGCCTGCTGCGTCGCTCGGGCCGAATGTATTCCAGGCTGATGTTCCAGAGCCGGAAGCAGGTCCGACGAATGCCGGTCCCGGATCCTGTGCGTTGGAAGGGTTATTGATGCCAAATCCCAATCCCCACTGGAAATTCCAGCCGGAAGTAAGGCGGCATGATGGGTGCGTCGCAACATATGATGTCGCGGTCGTTATCGTGACAGCCGGTCCTTTGTCGCCCCAGTTCGGCAGATCGCCTTCGGAAGCGCAGGTGACTGCGGTCGCGTAAAGGGTCATCGTTGTCGAAGCGGGAACAGAGGCCATGAGACGGGTGCGGGCCGTGCCAGCGTCCGAAGATACAGTCGTCGTTGTCGAAGCAGTGGCATCAGTTGTTGAAGCTGTCGTCGTTGCTGTCGTAGAGACTGTTGTCGTTGCGTCTGCTGTGACCGTAACTGACAACGTAGTAGATGCAGTCGTTGAGGCTGCATCAGATGCGGTAACAGGTACGGTCGAGCTTGCAACTGCGTCCGTGCTCGAAGCATCGGCATGCGCAGTGGCAGTTGATAAAGCTGAAACTCCGATGACAGATACAAAAAGCAACGCTATCGTGGCGTACCTTGAGATCCGTACCGGGTATGAATAATTTTGATTCATGATATCTAAAACGTGAGTAATGAATAATGCTTACAAATCCTATTTGTGCGTTATCCGCACATTTGTAACCTATCATACTGCTTGATTTTTGTCAAGCCCAGTCGCCCAAATAGCCATATCCTTCAACGGTGCGCGATGCAGGATTCGAACCTGCGACCCTTCCCACGTCAAGGGAATGCTCTACCAACTGAGCTAATCGCGCGTGCAATTCCTTTCAAAAGAAAGCCCGGTTACTCTACCAAAATATGGCTTAAAAATCCACACATTTTGTATAAGACAGGAGGGTGTCTTATAAGACATATGGCTGTCTTATATAAAAGACATTGTTCTTATTGGACTTTTTGCCTTCCAGGGAGGCGGATGTCGTATAGGACATGCGTACTTAAAACGCTGATGATTGCGGCTGTGCAGCCAGCTTAAAGGCGTTTCCTCACAAGAATGGACAAAGGATAAGGTGGTTGGAGAAGTTCCTCTTATGTATATTTTTCAAACCATATGAACCTCAAAATAGACATATTGCCAACTTTTATGCTTTAAAAAACAAGCTTAATTTTGGCGTTTGCTTCTTCTTCGGTACTCCTTATTTATTGGTAGCCCTACGGGGAATCGAACCCCGATTACAGCCTTGAAAAGGCCGTGTCCTAACCGTTAGACGATAGGGCCATGTGGCATTACGATATCATTTTTTTGAAAAATCCGCAAAAAGTGTTACTCTGTAGCGTACCGGCAGAATATGGTGCCGGAAAGAAACGGGGCTTGAAAGGGCATATACTGGAGAGATGGCTGAGCGGTCGAAGGCACCGCACTCGAAATGCGGCAGGCTCGTAAGGGTCTCGAGGGTTCGAATCCCTCTCTCTCCGCCAAGTTGAATAGTATAAGGATATGCATCTATGCAGATTAGACTTACATGTTATACTCGCACGAGTAACTAGTTCTAACCATGAATCCTAAAGATATCAATCCTTCAGTGAATCTCGAACCTGATGCAAGCAATAGTGGGGAAATAAAGAAAGTACCCGCTGTTTGGTACGATTATGTGAGAGGTGTCTTCACCCCTGACGGGGTCAAGCAAGTGATTGTAGTGCAGGTACACACTTTCACCGGTACTATTGCCGCGGCAAAAGCGCGGTATCTCAAATCTAAACAATCCAAGCAGTCTACTTGACTGCTTTTTTTGCTAGTACATGTTTTCGAGAAAATAAATGGTAAATCTATACAAAGAAAAACCCCATCTCTATGACGGGGTTTTTCTTATGTAAGCCTGGAAGGGGAACTAGTTGACGTTCACTTCGCTGAGTGAGAACGGCTTTCCTTGGACTCCGACAACTCCACCAACTTCGAAGTCTGCGGTGCCGTCGGCGCCTGGGCCGTAGACAATCGACTTATCGACGCGCTGCGTGAGGTTGCCAACGCGGTAGCTGATCAGCTTCTGGCCGCTGTAATCGGCAACCGTGACGATGTATCCGCGATCTGCAAGGCTTACGGCCACTGGATCATTCATGCGGATATCCTTTATGCGGCGGTACGTGTAGCCTGTGCCTCCCCAGACGACGATGGCATCGACTTCGCGGTCACCGCGGCAGGCGACATAGAAGGTGTCATTGAAGTGGTTGATGGCGACATTGCCCGTAGGAGCTCCTGGAAGCGTGAAGTCCTCTCCGAACTGGCTGAAGGCCATGCTTGTCGGGTTCTTACAGCTATTGATGGCACCGATCTCCGTGAGAGGGCGCTGGAGCCTTCCGATCGTGTTGTCAGGCCGGACCATCCATGAAGACGTATCATATACGTGGATCACGCCTGATTCCGTGGCGACGTAGGCCTTATACGTCTCACGAGACCATCGGTCGATTTCCTGGCCCGCAAGGGTAGCTGTAGGGGTCTGTACGGTATATGTGGTGAAGACCGTCGGGGTGATGCTCGGCCTGGCGCTGAAGGTCTGAGGGAAGTCAGTCGGATTCGGGCCGCGGCTTGCAAGAACGGCTGCAAAATCGACGTTCGGAGCAAGGTAGCTCTCGCGGATATAGAGGAAGAGCTTGCTGAGATCGAGGAAGGCCACCTTATTTTCCGTCTTTGATGCGATGACTGCGTAGCCGTTTGTTGCCGTCATGCCTTTCCATGATCCGTCATACATGAGCGTGCGCGTCGCAGGGTCATTCAGGTCCATTTGGCCGAGGGTCTTGCCTCCGGTCTCTGACGGGCCGTGCCAGGAGCTGTTAGCTGCCGCGGCGATGGACGTAGGATAGGCGAATGGAAGGTCTACGTAGCCGAGGAGCTTGAAGTCAGACCAGCTGCCCTGGTTCACGAGGCTCATGTACGGCATAGTGTGGAATTTGAGGTACTTTCCTTCAAGGGCGATGACTGCGACCTTGCCCCTGCTTGCTGCCGTGTCCCAGAGGGTCACGAGAGCGAATTGGTTGCCAGTCGTGAGGGCGACTGCGGTTGGGACCATGTTCGAAGGGAATTTCACTGAAGGGAAGTTCTTTTCGCCTCCATTATAGTTGCGGCTCGTTTGAGTGCCCGCAAATCTAAGGGTGTTGTCGTCATAAAGAACGAGAGCCTCTTCCTGGAGCTGAGCTACGTCACGGACTTGAGCGATCGCGCGAGGCTTGGGATTAGGCAATCCGACGGCAAAGCTTTCAGGATGGGTCTCAATGCGAGGGTTGATGGCGAAGACGTGGTCATAGTAGGCGAACGTCTGAATGCGATCGAGGCCTGGATCGGTTCCATCGGTAACATTGGGGACGAAGGCGACCTGTCCGCTGACGCTCCAATAGTCTGTGTCCGGATAGTCAGGACCGCCGATCTGGTAGGGACGGATGCGGCCCCATGCTGCAGGGCGAGGAGTTTTGGAAGGCGGCATGTAATTCGTAGGGCGGTCCTCATTTACTGTGCCAGGATGGAGATCCCAGAATGTCGGGCCGAGCTGGGATTCAATAAGCGACGTCGTCCAGTTCGGGCCGCGGGCTATCACATTCTGGTAGAGGGCGCCGATCGGCTGAGAATGCGTAGGAGTCGACGTGGAGATGACTACCGGGGGCGTGGAGGTAGGGGTGATGACTGGAGGCGTCGTCGTAGGCGTAGGGGTCGGAGGAACGACAGGGGGAGGGTTGTTTGTCGAAACCGAGCCCCCTGCGCATACCGGCGCTCCCGCAGTCTGGGAATCCTTCAATACGGCATTGAAGAAATTCAGCTTGGCTCCTCCTACGGTCGCGGCGTTGAGGTTCCACTGAACCGGAGGGGACTGGAAGCCGTCCTTGTAGTTGTTGGCACCCTGATCGTAGTAGCCCCATGAAGCGCAGAGAGCGGTCGCGGCGTTGTAGTTGGCGATGCTGGTCGAATCTTCATTGAAGATGATCGGCTTTGTCGTCTTGCCACGGACCGTATTGACCATGGCTGTGATGCCCGTCGCATTCTTGCTGTTGCCGTGGAGGATTATGAAGTCTGAAGCGCTTATGACGCTAGCATCAGGGATCACTCCGCCCATGTAGCTTATGCCGACCATGAGCCTGTGTCCGTCTGCTGCTGAGCGGTTCTGGGCGGCAGTGATGAGGTTGGCGGCGTTGGCCTTGTTGAAGATGCTGGTGTAGTGATATGTGTTGTCGACTTCGTTAGCGATCTCGATCATGACGTTCGTGTACTTCTTCGCTACGAGCCAGTCGACGGCGTTGTTCATCGCCTTCGTGACATTGGCGGCCGAGCTTATGTGGCCGTCTTCCTGGAAGTAGAACAGTCCGACGATGGCGACCATGTCATTCTTTGCCAAAGCGGTGATTGCCTTGTCCATTCTGTCGAGATATTCAGGCTTGAGGCTGCCGTCAGAGTTATATGCGTTGTTGACCCAGGCCGGCGTGATGACTGCGTTCGAGACCGGATTTCCGCCCTGGAAGTTGAGGGTGACTGCGCGGATGCCCTTGCTGCGCCATCCTGGGAGGGCAGCTACGAATTCATTGATGTTCCTGGCAGTGTCGAATGTGGTGCCGCCCGGATATTTCCAGCTGACTGCTGTCGAAGGGTTTTCGTCAGTGAATGTGGCCTGAACCGCGCGAACGTTAGGAAGAAGGCCCTGCAATTTCGTATTCGGGAATGTGATGGCTCCGTTGATCGTCCAGTTCGAACCGATCTTTCCGACTGATGTCTGGCCCGGATTTGGCGTCGGGGTAGGGGTCGGAGTGGGAGTAGGCGTAGGAGTTGGTGTTGAGCTCACAGGCAATCCGAATGCGGCTGCCATATCAGGTGCCGTAGCAGCTCCCCTGAGCGGGGTCGTGCCGGTGACCTGCGCATACAGCTTCGTAAGGGAGTAATGCGTGAGAGGCGTCGAGACAGTGTGGCTGTTCTGTGAAGGATGTATCACGACCGTGAGAACAGTGTTGTTCTGGTTATGAGCATCTTCGTCTGTCGTAACGACGACGGCCAGGTGCCCTGACTTCCAGTCTGGGGAGGCGTAGATGAGCTGGAGCCAGTTCTTGAGCCAGAGGTCTGCCTGAGCCGGAGTTCCGTCATGGGCGTCATTGTTCAAGTTCGGCGTGACCTCGCTCACGTTCGGAAGGGTGCCGTTCACGATATCGTTGCGGAGAGCGCCGCTTGCGATCGTGCCAGACGGCACGTTGTACTGCTGACATGCGGCCTTGTCATCCTTGAAGTAGGCCCACGGATTGTGCTTGACCACGTAGAGGCCTGAATCAGAAGTCAGACAGTTAGAAGGCATCGATTCCTGATATGACTTGGCTGTCTTGCCTACGCGAAGGGCTTCCGAGAAGATCGAGGCACCAGCGATCTGATGGGCAGAAGGAGAGTTGTCGTCTGTGACTCCGTATGATGAGCCGCCGGCGATAGCGAGGTAGTTAGGCAGGGAAGGATGCGTGATCGCGGTGAAGTGATCTGCGAAACCGTACTGAGTCGCCTGGGAGTACAGATACGGCATGTCTGTCCTCAACTGCGTGAGGCTGTGGTTCTCTTCAATGAATGTGATGATCTTAGTCACTTGTCCTGTTGCCGGGGGAGGCGTGACGACTGGCGGAGTGGTGGTAGGCGTCGGCGTAGGAGGAGGCGTGACGACTGGCGGAGTGGTGGTCGAGCTGTCATTTATGGCCCATGAGACCTTGATCAAAGCATTTCCGCCGTTCTCATAGTGCTCGACGGTGATGCGGTGAACCCCAGCTGCAAGAGTAGATACGGAGTTATAGGTGGTAGCAGGCTGGTCCTTCCAGGTATTCGTGACAAGGGTTCCATCGATATAGAGGCGTGTGCCGTCATCGGTGATCGTGGTGAACTTGTATGTTCCTGCTGCGAAGTAGAAATCGCCTATCCAGCGCGCGGCGAACGCGTTGACGCTTATCTTAGGATCAGGTGAGCCCGGGCCCCAATTGAAATTGATGGCAGGGTCAATGCGCTTCAGGACGATCTTGTTGAAGGTTGTGTCGCTATAGTAGCAGGCGGCAAAAGCTTGAGAGCCGACTTCCGTACAGGTCATAGCGGTTGGAGGAGGCGTGACGACTGGCGGAGTGGTGGTAGGCGTCGGCGTAGGAGGAGGGGTGACGACAGGAGGAGTTACGACAGGGGGAGGCGTCGTTGTCGGAGGAGGGGTGGTTCCACCGGCTACTGCCCAGGATACTTTCGCAGAGGCATTCCTGTTGTTCTCAAAGTGTTCAACAGTGATGCGGTGAGGACCGGCAGTCATGGCCTTGGTGACCGTATATGTGGCTTCGTCCTGCTCTCTCCACTGGTCGAGCACGAGAGTTCCGTCTACATAGAGACGTGTTCCGTCATCTGTTACGACCGTAAAGGTGTAGTTACTTGCAGTGAAAACGAAATCCCCCGTCCAACGGACGCTGAAATTATCGGCAGGTACTTTTGGATCAGGAGAGTTTGCGCCCCAGTCAAAGTTGATGGCATAGTCATTGCGCTTCAGAAGGAGGGTGCCAAAACTCTTGTTGTCGTAGTAGCAGCCTATGAAAGCCTGGGATCCGACTTCCTGGCATGAAGTAGTTCCAGAGAGCGGTCCAGGGATCGGAGTAGGGGTTGGAGTAGGAATCGGTGTCGGTGTCGCTATGACATCATGGGTATAGCAGGATTTAGATTCGCCATGAGCAGGGTCAACGAAGACGGTCTCCCCGCAGAATGTTCCATTTGTGAGAGTCTTGTAGGTCCACAGGCTCTTAGAGTTAGAGCCGTATCTGACTACCTTTGTACCGCTGAATTTGCATGTTTCGGCATTGCGCGCGCATAGCGTCCAGTCTGTCGTAACGGAGGCATAAGCATCAGCAGCAGCCGCTTGCGACTGATATGAGCTTGAACCGGGCACCTGATCTAGAAAGAAGAAATCAGGCGATACGTTACTGATAACATAGGATAGTAAAGAAGCGGCTCCAATTGCCGCTACGATTGCCCCGAGCAAGCCCACACCGTTCTTTTTTAATTGCATAAGTATTAAGTAGTTTTTAATTGAAACTAGTGGCATTATTATACACTAGTCAACAGGGTGTCTGTATACAATGTGGGGATTACGTAACTAGAAAGCCAAGCTGAGGGAGAGGTGATATGTTTCGAGGCGTGACGAAGTTATCAATTTTATCTAAAATACCAGCCATGAAAGCACTTGGAATCGATTTTATCGCCTATAACGTGTCGGATCTGAAAAAATCATTCGCCTTTTACAAGGATACGCTCGGCCTCACACCATTTGGAGATATGGGTGAGAGCTGGGCTGAATTCGAGGTAGGGAACGTCGCTTTTGATCTGGTTTCCTTCGATAAGGAAGCTGCTGGCAAGTGTTCTGGGCTTGCTTTGGCAGTTCCAGATGTAAAAGCGGCTTTAGAGGAGCTCAGGGGCAAGGGTGTCACTGTCGTCCAAGAATTCTATGAGACTCCTGTGTGCACTGGTGCGGGCATCGCTGATCCTGACGGCAATCAAATATATTTACACAAGCGCAAAGACGGCACAGTCGGCTGACTTCTGATACACTTCGGAGCAAGGAAGAAGTCCGGAAATCTGCCATTTTAGGAACATTATGGATTGCAAAAAAATAGCCGCCATACTCTGTGGCGGCATTTGCGTAGTACTGATCGCTTACTATGGCTTTGTTGAGGCGCACAAAAGCGCCACGGCTCTTGTCCGCATAGATGAGGCCGCTCTGTATGCAGTCTCGCATGTGGTGGATGGGGATACGGTGAGAGTCAAAGTCGATTCGAGAGAGATAATAGTCAGGCTTCTGGGCATCAATACTCCGGAAACCGTGGATCCACGGAAGCCGGTGCAATGTTTTGGTACTGAGGCATCGAATGAGACGAAGCTTCTGCTCGACGGGCATCAGATCCGCCTGTCTGCCAATCCGAATCGGGAAAAGACCGACAGATATGGGCGATATCTGTTATATGCCTATCGGGATGACGGGTTATTCCTGAACGAGTATCTGGTGCGCGAAGGTTTTGCCCGCGAATATACGGTCGGGAACGCCTATTCCTTCCAAAAAGATTTCAGGCAAGCTGAGAATGAGGCTAAAGAAGAAAAGAGGGGCTTATGGAGCGCATGCAAGGCTAAGTGAGGCCGGGATGTAAGGCTAATTGGCGTGCAGATAGAGATAGATATCTTCGAGGGCCTTCACGCCGTCTCCTGCAGCGATATTATTCTGATGATAGAGGCCGTCGGTGACGTCGCCAGCCGCCCATACGCCGTCTATCGAGGCGCGCTGATTCTTGGGATCCGTTACAACACGGCCGTACTGATCGAGTTCGATGAGCCCTTTGATGAAACCGGTGTTAGGGATCGAGCCGATCTCTACGAAGATGCCGGTCACGGGAAGCTCCACATCTGTGCCGGTCTTCGCATCCGTGTATACATAGCCTGTGACGAATTTTGCGCCCTTCACTCCCTTCGGAATGGCGCCTGTGACGATCCGGACCTTGGGATTCCTGGAAACGGCTTCGACAGTGCCGGGGTCAGCCTTGAATGAGTCGCTCCTGTTGAGAAGCGTGACGCTCTTGCAGTATGCCATGAGCTGGGCTGCGGTCTCGAAGCCGGCATTGCCGCCGCCAATGACAGCAACATCCTGGTCTGAATAGAGAGGGCCGTCGCATGAGGCGCAATAGACGACGCCTTTATTATCGTATTCGGCTGCACCCGGGACGTCGAGCTTGCGGCGGCCTGAGCCTGATGCGATAAGGATGGAACGCGCTTCATATGAGCCTTTTGTCGAGGTGATGGAAAAACCAGCGGACGTTTTGGCGACTGCTGTTGCCAGTTCGCCTTCCTTGAAGTCTATGATGCCGGCGGCATATGCCTTGGCATGCTTCTCGAGGTTCTGGGTGAGCTCGAGGCCTGGGATCTTGATGGTGCCCACCCAGTTCTCGATGCCTTCAGACACATAGCTCTGGCCCAGCCAGTCTTTGGTTATAAAAACGGTTTTAAGGCGCTTACGGGCAGCGTAGACGGCGGCAGCTGCTCCGGCGGGGCCTCCACCGATGATTGCGAGGTCGTAGATCATGAATGAAATGAATGTGTTACTGAAACTGGATAGGCTACTTCAGTCTCGAGCGGCGGAGGAAAGCGGGAACCGCGCCCCAATCGTCGTCTTCGTCTGCTTTGACTTCCTTCTTGGCGTCCTTGCCGAGTTCCACGCGTTCAGGCTTTGCTGGCATCGTCGGGTCGCGCTTTATATCTGAGGTCTGGCCGCCGATCGTGTTGTAGATCTTGCCTTTCTCGCCTGATGTCTTCGAGTTCATGAGGGAGGCGAGGGAAGATTCGGTTGGGGCTGAAGCGGGTTTGGAGGCATTCTGGCCCAATCCCATGCCCACGGAAGATGTGGCAGGCGTAGCGCCTTCAGGGAAGCCTGTGGCGATGACTGTAACCTTGATCTCGTTCTTCTTGAGCTTATCGTCGCGGACCGTGCCGAAGATGATCTTGGCTTCAGGGTCGATGGATTCGGTGATGACCTTGGCTGCGTCCTGGATCTCGAACATCGTGAGGTCTTCGCCGCCTGCGATCGAGAAGAGGACTCCTTTGGCGCCGGTAATGGAGACTTCAAGGAGCGGGGAATTAATGGCTGCGCGAGCGGCGTCGATGGCGCGATTCTCACCGGACGCTGAGCCGATGCCCATCAAGGCCGATCCGGAGTTCTCCATGACAGTGCGAATATCGGCGAAGTCGATGTTCATGAGGCCCGGCGTAGTGATGAGGTCTGAGATGCCCTGAACGGCCTGGCGGAGGATGTCATCGCACATGGCGAAAGCGTTCTTGACGGTCGTCGTCTTGTCGATCGCAGCGAGAAGGCGGTCGTTCGGGATGATGATGATGGCGTCCACTTCCTTGCGGAGCTCTTCAAGGCCGGCTTCCGCAATGCGGGAGCGCTGGCGTCCCTCGAAGAAGAACGGCTTGGTGACGACGGCGACTGTGAGGCAGCCGAGCTCTTTGGCGATGCGTGCCACTGTCGGCGAAACGCCTGTGCCTGTGCCGCCTCCCTCGCCGCATGTCACGAAGACCATATCTGCGCCCTTGATGGATTCCTGGATCTCGTCGCGGGTCTCTTCGGCTGCGCGGCGTCCGAGGTCAGGATTCATGCCGGTGCCAAGGCCGCGGGTGAGATTCTTGCCGATGTGGATCTTCTTCTTGGCCAGAGAGCCATGAAGTTCCTGGGAATCAGTATTGATAGTGATGAAATCTACGCCTTTGACTTTGCTGTTGATCATGTGGTTCACGGCGTTCTTTCCGGAACCGCCTACGCCAAGAACCTTGATGCGGGCAAATGCTTCGATGTCAGGCGTGATATTGGGCATGCGCTGTATCATATCAAGTTAAATCAGTCGCGCAAGTTTTTGCGCGGAGAATGGGGCTTGATTGCGGTTCGGTTCGTTCTGAAAGCGAGGTCTGTGAGTTCATACAAATTCATGTACATGTTTGGAGAACCATGTCCCAATTGGCCGGGCATGGCGTACAGACTTTTATGGTCTCGAAGGCGTTTCTAGAAAAACTGCTGATATGCGACTACGATCGCGACGATCGTGATGATGATCTCGGCATAGAATGTCACGTTCCTGAAAGCTGTCTTGGCGATAAGTTCGCGATAATAGGCCAGCGTACCTTTCTGCTGGTCTATGACAGGCTCCTCGACTTCGCGCAAACAGAATCTTCGCTGAGAAAATGGCCACAGCCAGCGGACGCCGAATTCGATGGAGTCGAGCAGGAGATGGGTCCATGAGCCGCCGAGGATCATCCAGCCGACGAATTGCGTGAAGAGAGATCCTGCGATCCATCCGCCAAGAACTATGAGCAGGCTGAGGCCGAGCCAGAAGATCGGGGTGTGAGTCACGTAATGGCGGTGGCCATTCTCGTCGGCGTCGGGGCGCGATGACTTCTGGTTGAAGTTATAAATGAAAAGGTCGATGTCTGGCCCGTCCCCGAATATGGTGCCGATAGCCAGAAGTATGAGCGTCTGGGTCGGGGAGAATGCTGCTGTCGCCGGCGCAAGCGCGAGTATCGCGTTTGCTGTGAGATATCCTCCCGCCAAATGTCCTGGTAATACCATGAAAGTGAATGAAGTTAATCGTATAAGGCGTCTACGGCAAGAACTGCTTGAACCAGCGCACGGTTGCGCGCCAGAGCTTCTTGAAGGCTTCCTGGGACGCGTCTATCTGCGTGCCTTCCTCTGCATGAATGCCCCAGATGCAGAGCCCGTATGCGACGGCCCATGTGGCATCCTTGAATGAGGCTTTGCCATCACCGACACCGATCGAGCCGATACGGGAAGGCAGCTTCAAAGCCGCCTTGGCCATTATGTCTATGGAATTGAGGCCTGAGCCTCCGCCGGTGATGACGATGCCGGCCGGGAGGAGCCCATTCCTGCCGATCTTCTTCAGGTGCACTTCGATGAGCTCGAAGATGTCAGAGAGTCGCGCAGTGATGATCTCTTCGAGCTTCTTCCTGGGGAATGTAGAGCCTGTGATGGCGCCGATCTTTATCTGCTCGGCTTCTTCGAGCGGGACCTTGAGACCGAGGGCGATGTCATTCGTGATGTCGGTCGAGCCGATCGGAAAGACTTCGAGCGACGTCGGGATGTTGTTCTCGAAGACGGCCACTGAAACTGTTTCGGCGCCGATGTTCGCAAGAACGCAGCCGGCGACTTTCTGCGACTTCGACAGCGTGACGAAACCTGCAGCAAGCGGAGCGGCCATGACGTCCTCTACTTCGATGCCTGCTTCATTCACGACTGCGATGAGGTCTGCCACGTGATGATCGAGACAGGTGATGAAAAGGGTCTTGAGCTCGATCTTGTTGGCGGTCTGACCGAGGGGACTGGAAAGAGCGGCTGCTCCGTCGATCTTGTATTGGAGCGGTATGTCGTAGATGATGCGGCGGTTCGCGCTCTGGTGGCGGGGCATGTCCTTCTCGCACTGCTCGCGGAGCTTGTCGAGGTCGAGCTGGGTGATCTCCGCATCGGCACGAGACGTAATGATGGAGCTCGATACGGTAACGCTTGAGAGGCCTATGCCTCCGATGCCGAGAAAGGCTTTCTTCACTTTGACGCCCGCCTTGTCCTCCGCGGCTTTGACGGCGCGCCGCACGCTCTCCGCAACATCGCGGATATTCGTGACATAGCCATGACGAAGGCCGCGAGACTCGGCCACCCCGGCGCCGATCGCCTTGGGCATGCCGCGCTCGTTCAATTCGCGGGTATCAGCAATGATTACTTTGGTGAAGTTTGTGCCGACGTCTATTCCTGTGATGATGTTTCGTGCCATTTATTTTCGGCCATTAAACCTTGAACTCCTTGCGGATATTAGCTTCTATGTGTTCCATTGTAGCGCCATGATCGTGTCCTATCAAATGCACGCAGCCGTGGATAAAGAGAAATGCCATGAAATTTTCATACGACCGGTCGAAATTCTTGGCTTCTTTGCGCGTCTCGGTCGGCGAAATGTAGATCTCTCCTTCTGTGTCTGAAAGAGGGAAGCTGAGTATGTCCGTCGGCTTGTCGATGTTGCGATAGATCTTGTTGAGCTTGCGGATCTTGGCTGGAGTCGTGAATATGAGGTTGAGCTTGTAGTCGGAACCGAGGGCGGCGTCCTTGATCGCAGAAAAACGCACGCGAGGTATGCTCGCATGCGTTTCGTTTGTCATGGAAAATCGGGACATTAGCTGTGCCGGCTTATTTCCTGCCTGGCTTGCGGTCTGTCGCGGCCGGAGCTTTGCCGAGCTTCACGAGCTCTGCGAGATCGGCACGGCGCTTGATGAGGGTAAGGGCGCGCTGCTTGACCTTGTAGGTCGACTGCTTGCGGTTGTTGTAGCGGAGGCTGCGCTTCCTCGGTATGACGCCGGAAGACTGCACTTTGCGGCTGAAGCGGCGAAGCGTTCCGAGGGCGTTCTCTCCTGAATTGCGGGTGATTTCTACGTTTATCATAGGTCGGAAAAGAATAACATGAATCGAAAAAGGGCGCAATATATCGATCACTTCCCCCAATAATCCTTCTCGATCTTCTTCATGTAGTCGGGCAGTTTGTCGAGAGGGACGGTGTCCTGGGAATAGGTGTCTGTCTTGCGGATGATGACGCTTTTTTCTACGGCCTCCTTTTTGCCCATGACGATGACGTATGGCGTGTGATATCGCTCGACTGATGACACCTGGGCTCCGAGGCGGTCCTTAGCGAGAGAGAGATACAGAGGAATCTTTGCTTGGCGGAGACGCTCGACGACATCGAGGCACATGAGCTTGGACTGGCTGCCAAGCTGGACGAAGGAAGCGATCGGGCGCTTGACCTTCTTGAGGCTTTCGCGCAGTTCGGGATTCGTGCTCTTGATGAGCAGGGAAAGGCCGATGCCCTGGATGTCTTTCTTCAGGCCGAGGCGCTTGGCAAGACCGTTGTAGCGGCCCCCGATGCCGTATACGCGCTGTTTGGACTTGTCTTCGGGCGAAGCGGTATCGACGATGGCGAATATCGTCTCGGTGCAGTATGAGCGGTTGCCGATGAGGGCGTTGTTAATGACGTATGGGATGTGGAGAGTCTCGAGATATTCCAGAACTTCTTCGAGGTGCCTGCGGCTCGTTTCCGAAAGGAAATCCATGGAGCGCGGGGCGTGCTTATTCAATTCCTGGCAGGAGACTTCATGCGAAGCGAGAAGCTCGAATGCGTCCTTCTTGAGGAGCTGGCGGCACTCCGGCGTCATCTCGTTTATATTCTTGCGATAGTATGCGGTGAGCTCTCGGGCGAAGCGCGCCATGGAATCCTTGTCGCCAAGAGAATTGATCTCGACGCTGGCGGTTTCGAAGCCTTCTTCGCGGAGCATAGCTCGGGCGGTCTGAATGAGAGTCGCCTCAGCGATGGGGCCCGAAAGGCCGAGGATCTCAAGGTCGGCGTAGCGGTGGCCGGCATGCTTCTTCGATCCGGTCGTGGAACCGCGGCTTGGATCTTTGAGGTAGAGCTGGACCGGCTGGGACTTGGATGCCCAGTCCTCGGATTCGTACGTGCGGATGAGGGCGAGCTTCTCCTCGACTCCGAGCGGTAGCTTTCCGTGGCGCTCAGTCTCATCATCCACGAAATCGTTCTCGGCGATATCCTTGGCGGCGTCGAGGTCGGCCTTTACGATGGCTGGGCTCTTGATCGGAGCGAAGCCATAGTAGACGGCAATCTCGCCGATCTTATCCAAATGATCGGCTGGGACGAACTTCGTTGGGCTAGCGGACTTGGGTTTCATTTTTGTGGCCGGGAAGGATGCTGATCGCGGAAAGGGGAGTCAGGCGGACGATCGGTCGGCCGATGATGAAGTGCGCGTCGAGGGGGCCCCATGCGCGTGAATCAGAGCTCTGCGCGCGGTTGTCGCCCATGACGAAGTATTCGGTGGGGCCGAGCGCTCGAGTCTGAACGGTGTCGTGCGATGCGTGATCCTGCTCGACGTATGTTTCATTGAGAGCCACGGGAGTGGAGCTCGGGGTGGCCGCGATGCTCACTTTGCCGTCTTTGACGGAAATGATCTCGCCGGGTAGGCCGATGACGCGCTTTATATAGTATACGCTCGGGTCGTTCGGGTATTCGAAGACGATGACGTCGCCGCGGCTGGGCTTTTTAAAGTCGTATGTCAGGCGGTCGACGATGAGGAACTGGCCAGTCGAAAATGTCGGATCCATTGAGGCTCCATTCACGACGAACGGCTCTGCAATGAAGAAACGGATCGGAAGGGCGATGATGAGGGCGATGAGGATGACTTTGACCCATTCCCCGATGCTTTTCCAGAATCCGCCGCGTCGTACCATGGGTTCAGATGCCTGCTGCGGGGCGTTTGATCCTTGATTAGGCGGCATAATGGAGCCATTGTACGCTCATTTTTGCCTCAAAGCAAGTTTGAAGACATTTTCCCAAAAGGGAACACGTGATCGTTATTGACTTAATTTAATATTTAGTGCACAATAAATACTAAGTTTTTTGATTAAGGGTAGAAAGAAAGTTAAGAGATCTTGTTCCCAGGCACTACGCCAAAGAAAGATCTTTCCTTTCAACTGCCCTGAATGCAAGAAACATATCGTATATATTCGAGTCGTCCGAATGTGGGTGATCCACCTGAATTAGTAAAGGAGTTTGAGGCTGATCGTGCTAATGATGATGCGGCCGCTAAGCAAAAATTCTTGGAGATGCGGGCTGACCCTCAATATGCTTGGGACCATCTTGAGCTTGAGAGAGTCGAAATAAAGGAGGTTAAGACGCGCATCTCGTATGCCGAACCGTCTCCACCGTCACACTGACAATGCTCATTTGGTACTCGTCCTCCGTTCCCTGCGGAGGATTTTTATTTTATGATATAC
>JAQBQT010000024.1 GCA_028286835.1 Candidatus Parcubacteria bacterium | reverse complement strand
CTGATTTATTATCATTTGGATCACGCCATATACGAACACGAGCACAGCAAATGCAAAAGCGGCTATTATGAGCGGGTTGATGATATTTGCGTAGATAGGATTGAGCGTTGTTTCAAGCGCTTTTCTATCTACCGCCGCGTATGCTACGGGAACTATTGATTCCATAAGGAATAATTACGAAGTACTCTTATGCTTATTGGATGATCGGAGGATTCGGATTGACCGGATAGTCCTGGATCGGGGCGCGGGTATCGGTCTGGAATGTATTCGTAAGGATGGCTACGAGACCCCAGATCGAGAGGATGACGGCAAGGCCGACGATGCCCCAGCCGATGTTCGCGCGGATCTCAGCGCGGCCTTCGCCGGACGCCATGATGAAGCGCACGACGTTGTAGATGATGTAAATGACAGCGAAGGCTATGAGGATGCCAATGACGGTGTTGCCGATGCTTGTGAGCTTGAATACAAGCGAGTTGGCGTCAGTGATAGGTTGTGCGGCGAATGCAACTGAAGGAACGAGGACCGCTACGGATGCAATAAGTTTTTTCATGCTAAATTATTTGTTTAATAAATCCTGTTAAAATCTCTAAGACTGGGCATAAGTATACCCTATCGGACCCCTGCTTAGAAGAAGCCTCTGGGGATTACCTGGAACCTAGTTAGTAGGGAAAACCGGAAGGTCTTGAAGAGTCGACGAGTTCTGCCTATTGCCGAGACCACCAAAAGTATTGCTTAAGATATTCACCAGGCCCCACAAAGAAAGGATCACAAAAAAGCCTATTATGCTGTACATGACATATTGTCCGGCGTTTTTTCGATCCTCATTAGGTTTGACATAGTATTGAATAATATAGTATGTGAACATGAGCACGGCAAACGACATGAGAAGCACGAGGGCGATATTGAAATATCCTATGGTGACATCAACAAGGGTACAGAGCGTGGTGCCTCCATTTCCTGGAGGACAATCTACATACACGCCCGCAAACGCTATATGTGGCAGGATGAAGCTTAAGAGAGCAGCCAAAGACAAAGTAAATTTTTTATTCATGGGATGATTCTACTAGTAACCTGAGTTACTGTCCATTAAGGCCATTATGTGCGTTGTTGATAACACTTGGGCTTACTACCCCGGTAGCCTGAAGCGTGTTTATCACTACCGAAACAAGGATGCGGGCCCCTATGACTATTGCAAGCCCCACCATAAGCCAGAGAAGCTGATCCTTCCTCTCCTTGATCTCAGTCATATTCCCCCGAGCCATCACAAATCGTAAACCTACATAGATGATCATAAGCACGGCGAATATAACAACGAGATAGGTGAATATGTCTATAAAGCCGCTTATAAGACCCCCAATTGTGTTGTACTTGCTATCCAGGGGATTTTGGAGATAAAAGACACTTGTTCGGGTATTAGATTGTGTATCTGAATTACCAAAATTAGATTGCGTGTCACTATTCTGCGCATAAGTACTCTGTATGGGGATAATTGTCGCAAAAGCAAAAACCAAATATAGTACTAGGATGTATTTGACTGAATAGTGTTTCATGATTTTGTAGTAAGCATCGATGGTCTAAAATGTTCCGCCCGCTCCCCCTCCTCCAAAGGAGCCGCCTCCGCCCTCGAAAGAACCGGATGAATTGTCTCCAGGATTCGCCGGCTGACCAGAACTAGATCCATTTCCAGTACCTCCGCTTGCAGAACCAGAATTGCTCTGAGATCCAGAATTTCCTTGCTGACCGGAAGATGCGTCTCCGGCATTCGAACCTCCGCTCATATATGCAGATGAGCCTGTAAGCCAGACCATGATCTGTGACACGATAAACCATGCGGTAAGCATGAGTATAAATCCCCAGAACATCTTTGGAAGCATGTCCTTGGCCTTATTCCTGTCGCTCGAGTCGCCTTTTATATAAAGGAAGCCTGCATATGTGATGCCGATCAAGGCTCCCAACACACCAAGAACGATCATAACATTTATAAGGTATTGCGCTTGGATCATCAGGTGGCGAAAATCACATGGAACATATGGCGGCATGTGACCGTATTCATCCTGAAACTTAGTTGGGTCTGTAGGCAATGCCGATGCCACCACGGGTGGAAGTGTTGGTCCATCACACTGAGTAAGCCTGAAATAGCCAAATGGCGAAGTTGAATTGCTCGGCTTTTGTCCTATATTCACATCCGGCACATCCCCTGCGGCTGCGACATTCCACGACACCGGCTGGAAGATGGCGGTCGGCGCTACGGCCTGCTGGAGGATATAGTTGTACTGGTAGTCAGCCTCGTTCACTGCCTGCGCCGGCGACTTCTGGCCGCTTGATACGGACTGGATCATATCGCCAAGGATGCGTGAGGACTGCGCAGGATCCACATCGAGCCACGTCTTGGCTACGAGAGCCTCCTGATTGAAGACGGTCATGTAGGGGTCCGAAGAGCCTGCGGCGATGACCTGGCGTGAGACCGACGGCAGATACATACTGGCGGAGATCTTCGCGAGATACTCGGGCGCCGTGATGGCAGAAATGATCTGGTATGCGGTATTGGAATTCGGTGATGACTTCACGATCGAGAAGCCGTACATGCGGGCGTATGCTGCCTTCGTGCCGCCCGTGCGGACCTGCGGCAGCGGGGCGATGTCGAAATTGAGATTCGGATTCTTCGCCCGCAGATCGGGCAGCTCTGATGCGAGGCCGAAGTAGGTCGCGAGATTGCCGGCCAGGAATGCAGTCTTGGATGCCGGCCATGAACGGTTCCATGAGTAGTTCTCGCTATTCGGATTCACGAACTGCGTGAAGAATGTGACGGCAGGAACAGGATCGGCAGTGGATGACGGCTTGAGCGCGCTTGAGATGCTGCCATCGGTGTTCTCGACAGTGATCGGATTGCCGAGCTGCATGAAAAGCGTGCCGAGTATCTCCCGCGCATTCGTGACATTCGTAAAATCGCCCAGAGCTACCGCGCTCTTCGAGATGGTTCCGTTGTCCTGCTTCACCGTGAGCTTTTCATTGAAGCCTTTGAACTGATCCCAGTACAAGGAGCAGGCCGGGTCTGGGCAGATGACGAGGCCGGCTGCATTGTACATGTCGCGATTCCAGTACATGACGAGAGGATCAGTGATGAACGGTATGCCCAATTCCCCATTCGGCGAAAGATAGACTGCCGCCTCATCTATATAGGCGTTCATGAATGTCCTCTGCGGCAGGACGGAGTATGGGATAGGCGTGAGCTTGTCGGCCGACGCAAGGAGGAGGTCCGCAGGAATGAGGATGGCGTCCGGGCCGGTGCCTCGCGCCAGCGCCGCAACAAAGCTAGACGAGAATGTGTCCGGAGGCTGCTGGACATACTTCACCGTCATCTGCTGAGGCGAAGCATAATTGATCTGAGTCACGTATTGATCGAAGGCGGCTTTTGGGAAGGTGCCCCAGATGGTGATGGGAGGGATCTGGTTCTTGGATGCGCTGCCCTTGAAGGTGGCAAAAGCGATGACTCCCGCAATGATGAAGACGATGAGGGTTACGAGGACGATGACTTGAAATTTGGAAGTTTTCATATTGATAGTGCTGGAATCAGTTATGTAAAAATTAAGTCCGAACGAGGACGAGGCCATAATGATGGCTCCCCGCGTCAAATGACTGATCGAGCTTGAAGCCGTTCTTTTCAAAGAGCGTTTCGGCTTTCACGGAGGACACTACGGTCTTTGGGCTCATCGTGCTCGCATCGCTCCAGTCCACAAGGAGGAGCTTGCCGCCCGGCTTGAGGATGCGCTTGATCTCCAGGGCGAAATCGTCGTGCTTTGCGGTGTGAGAAAGGATGTTGGAGGCGATGACGCGGTCGGCGATGGCTTCGCGGAGCTTGGTGCCGCCGATCTTTTCGACGTTGCCCCAGACAGCTTCGATATTGCGGAGGCCTTCCTTGGCGCCCACGGAGCGCAGGCGCTCCAGAAGGTCTTTCTGGATCTCGACTGCATAGATGCGGCCGGAAGCGCCGACTCTGCGTGCCGCTTCGAACGAATAGAAACCGGAGCCGGCGCCGAGGTCGACGACTTTCATGCCGTCGGCAAGGCCGAGCTTGGAGAGATTGGCCGCAGGGTCAGAGAACATGGTGTGATTATTCTACCACGTTGTGAATAACTGGTAAGAGGGTTCTGGGGACACAGATATTTCCCTACTGGGAAATTCCTCGTGCTCGCGCCAGTCACGCTCGCAAGTTCCCCTTCCTCTTTTTACTAGTTATTCACAAAAAGCCAATAATAAAAAAGGCCGCCCATACGTATGAGCGGCCAGGATTGCGCAGAGTAATTATTCTGCCAGTCCCTTGGGCACGAGTACCTCTCAAGGATCACACCCACACGCTTATATTACATGGACCTAAAGACAAATCAAGCTCGCGAGAGAGTCGCCGTCACGGAGCTTCATGACGCGCACGCCCTGAGTCGAGCGGCCGAGCGTCGGAATCTCCTTGAGATCAGTGCGGATGACCTGGGACTTCTTGGACATAGCCACGATCTCCTCATCGTCATCTGTAACAACGCGGGCGGCCATCAAAGGCCCCGTCTTCGGCGTCACATTCATAGTAAGGATGCCTGAACCGCCGCGATTCTGAATCTTATATTCTGAAAGCTCAGTCTTCTTGCCGTAGCCGTTGGCTCCCATTACGAAAAGGCATGGATTCTTGGCGTCGCTCGAGACGACATCGGCTGAAATGATGCTATCTGCAGGTTCGCCCTTCTTGCCATCCTCGAGACGGATGACACGGACGCCGGCGGCATTGCGGCCCATCTCGCGCACATCTGCTTCCTTGAAGCGGATGGACTGGCCTTCCCTGGTCGCCATGACGACAGTATCGCCTTTGGATACGAATGAGACGGAAATGAGCTCATCGCCTGCATCGAGCGTGATGGCGATAAGTCCGGAGCGGCGCACGTCGCGGAAATGTGTGGCCGATGACTTCTTGCCAGTGCCGTTCTTCGTGACCATCATGAGGGCTAGGCCTTCCGCCTCCTTCTTGTTCTTAGGCATAGGCAAAATAGACGTGACGCGCTCGCCGTCGGAGAGCGACAGGAAGTTCATGATGGATTTGCCCTTGGTGGCGCGCTTTCCTTCTGGAATATCATACATCTTGAGCTGGTAGGCCTTGCCCTTGTCGGTGAAGAACAGAAGATCGTTGTGGGTCGTAGCGAAAATGAGATGGGAGATGAAATCCTCATCCTTCGTATCGAGGTCGACGACGCCCACGCCGCCGCGCTTCTGCTTGCGGTACTCTGACGGGTCTGTGCGCTTGATGTAGCCACCCTTGGTGAGGACGAGCACTGATTCCTGGTCGGCAATGAGGTCCTCGGGATTGAATTCCTTGACGTTGTGTTTGATGAGCTTGGTCTTGCGGTCGTCGCCATAGCGGGCCTTGATCTCTATGAGCTCGTCCTTGATGATGGTGCGAATGCGCTTCTCGGAGCCGAGAATGCCCTTCAAGTCCTCGATGAGGGCCTGGACCTCCTTGAGCTCGTCGAGGACCTTCTTGCGCTCGAGGCCGGCGAGCTTGACCAGGCGCATCTCGCAGATGGCCGTGGCCTGAAGGTCGCTGAACTTGAACTTCTTCATGAGGTTCGCGTGGGCTTCGGCTGCGTCCTTAGATTCGCGGATGAGGGTGATGATCTCGTCGATATGGTCGAGGGCCTTCTTCAAGCCGAGAAGGATGTGCTCGCGAGCGAGAGCCTTGTCGAGATCGAACTGGGTGCGGCGGCGGATGACTTCGATGCGATGTGCGACGAATTCCTGCAGGATGGACTTGAGCGACAGAGTCTGCGGCACGCCGTGGACGAGAGCGACGGTATTTATATGGAATGTGTCCTCGAGCTGCGTGTGCTTATAGAGGAGGTTGAGGACTTTTTCTGGGAATGAGCCCTGCTTGAGGTCGATGGCAATGCGCATCTCCTTGTCGGATTCGTCGCGGAGAGCGCGGACTCCCTCGATGACCTTTTCGCGGACGAGATCTGCGATGCGGATGATGAGCTCGGCTTTGTTGACGCGATACGGGACCGAGCTAATGATGATCTGGAATTGCCCCTTCTTGTCTTCGACGATCTCAGCCTCTCCGCGGACGAGAATGCCGCCGCGGCCCGTTGCGTAGGCATGCTGAATGTCTTTTTCGCCATACATGATGCCGCCTGTCGGGAAATCCGGGCCTTTTATGAACTGAAGGAGGTCCTCAGTCGTTGCGTCCTTGTTGTCGATGAGATGCGAGGTGGCATCCACGACTTCGCGGAGATTGTGCGGGGCGATGTTGGTCGCCATACCGACGGCGATGCCGAGCGTGCCGTTCAAGAGCAGGTTCGGAACAGCTGTCGGGAGGACGATCGGCTCCTTGCGGGTGCCGTCATAGTTCGGGCGGAAATCCACGGTGTTCTTATCGATGTCGCGGAGCAACTCGGCGGAGATGCGGGACATGCGGGCTTCCGTATAACGCATGGCAGCGGCAGGATCGCCGTCAATGTTGCCGAAGTTACCCTGTCCCTGAATGAGCGGATAGCGCATGGAGAAGTCCTGAGCCATTTTGACCATGGACTCATACACGGCCGCGTCGCCGTGCGGGTGATAGTTACCGAGAACGTCACCGACCACCACTGCTGACTTGCGGAACTTGGCCGATGCAGTGAGATTCTTCTCATGCATGGCGTAGAGGATGCGGCGATGAACAGGCTTGAGGCCGTCACGCACATCAGGAAGGGCGCGCGCAGTGATGACAGACATGGCGTAATCGAGATACGACTCGCGCATCTCGGTCGAAATATTGCGCGCAACAATGCCGGTGTGTACCGGCGTTATCTCTGGCTCTTGATTGTCGGGCTTCTTAGCCATTTATCTCATAAGTATAGCAAAAAAATATACAGTTGTCACCCTTGGATTCGTTGACACACCCCCTTTTACATGAGACATTATGAGCGAATCTCACCCTCCTGAAGCTCAACTTTAGCGGGTTCGTCCCCAACCTCGACAATCACATACGTAAATGACAAAACATCTGACAGAAGAAGATGTCACAAGCCAGGATTTGCTGATCCAAAGCGCCGACACA
>JAQBQT010000022.1 GCA_028286835.1 Candidatus Parcubacteria bacterium | reverse complement strand
TGAATGTGGAAGAGGCCCAGCGTATGCTCAAGACCGAATCCCGCGACGTGAAGGATCTCATGAAGCAGCTCATGTCATACGGCCCCAAGCTCATCATCATCACCGACAACACCGAAGGAGCCTACATGTATGACGGCGAGCATTTTTATCACGTGCCGATGTATCCCGATCCGAGGCCGGCCTTCGACCGTACGGGATGCGGCGACGCGTTCGCCTCCACCTTCGTCTCTGCGCTTGCCATGGGCAAAGCTCCGCTCGAGGCATTCATGTGGGCACCCGTAAATCCGATGTCAGTCGCCCAGTTCGTCGGCGCCCAAGAAGGACTGCTCACTCTCGAACAGTTGGAGTGGTGGCTCCAGCGCGCCCCTGCGGAATTCAAGCCGAAAGAGATTTAGCTCTTCAGGTCAGACAAAACTTTTTTCTTGAAAATATCAAAAGAGCCTTCCAGGATCGCCTTGCGCGCTTCCTTTGTGAGTTCTACTAGAAAGTGAAGATTATGGATGGAAAGAAGGGTTGCGCCGAGCATTTCTTTTGCGCGGAATAGATGAGCAAGGTATGCGCGAGTATAATTTTTGCATGTGGAGCATGAGCAATGAGGATCGAGCGGACCGAAATCCGTGACGAACCGAGCATTCAGGATATTGAGACGGCCTTCGGCAGACGTATACGCGGCAGCATTCCTGGCCAGCCTGGTCGGAGCGACACAGTCGAACGTATCCGCTCCATTCTCTATGCCCAGAATGAGATCTGCAGGCTCGCCGATGCCGAGGAGGTGGCGAGGCTTTCCTTCCGGCAATTCATCGCACACCCAGCCCACTGCAGACGCCATGTCTTCCTTCTCGAACGTGCCGCCGATGCCGAAGCCGTCAAAATCCATGGCGCCTATTGCACGGGCGCTCTCGCGTCGCAGGTCTTCATGCCGCCCGCCCTGCACGATGCCGAAGAGGGATTGGTCCGTGCTTCTCTCCTCATTGCTCAGTTTTTTGTGATGCGTCACGCATCGCTCAGCCCAGACATGCGTCCGATCGATGGCCTTTTTCTGGGCTTCGTGGATCGCGGACGGAGGCGCGCATTCATCGAGCGTAAATATGATATCGGCGCCTATCGCATGCTGGATATCGATCGAGGCTTCAGGAGTGAAGCGGTGCGTGGAGCCATCGAGTATGGACTTGAATGTCACGCCGTCGTCATCGACCGCCGCAAGACCGGCCGCGATCGGCTGATCGGAAATATCTTCGGCCGCTTCCTTATCAGTGCCTGCGGCCTCCTTCGCGAACTTGCTGGCGCGCATGGCCTGCATTCCGCCCTGAAGCGAAAAAGCCTGAAAGCCGCCGGAATCAGTGAAGGTCGGCCCCTTCCAATTCATGAACCTACCCAGGCCGCCGGCTTTTCGCAGGATCTCTGGTCCCGGCTGAAGATACAGATGGTATGTGTTCGCAAGGACCGCCTGAGCGCCGACGTCGTCCCGGACCGATTCCGGCATGACTGCCTTCACTGTCGCCTTTGTGCCGACCGGAATGAACGCCGGCGTTTCTATGACGCCATGCGCTGTTTCTATGCGGCCAGCCCGGCCTCGGCCGTTCGCCAGCCTCCCTTCAATGGTGAATTTCAGCATGAATGTATGTGCCGGCTATGATATCATGCATGCCATGCAACACAATCACTTCGAAGGCGCCGATCATCCCGAAGGCGAATCCCTATCACGGCATACAATACATTCGAAAAGCGACATCCATGAAAAAGGGATCGAAACGCACCTCGAGCGCATCCAGCATGAATTCAGGAACGGCTTCGATTTTCTGAAAAAATACCCGAAGTCTGTCACCATCTTCGGTTCATCGATGACCAAGCCGGAGAGCCCTCGCTACGCGCAAGCCCAGGAGGTCGCCTCGCGCATCATCAAAGACACGGGCTACGCGGTCCTCACGGGCGGAGGCCCCGGCATCATGGAAGCGGTATCGAAAGGCGCGAAGGAGGCCGGCGGTCCCTCAGTCGGCCTCAGGATCCACATCCTGCGCGAACACAGCAACTCGTATTTGACGGATTCCATGAATTTCACCTACTTCTTTGCCCGGAAGGCCATGCTCGCCTTCGCTGCCGAAACATACATATTCATGCCGGGAGGCTACGGCACGTTCGATGAGCTCTTCGGCATCCTCACCCTCATCCAGACGGGCAAGATCCCCCGCGTGCCCATCATCCTCTTTGATTCATCGTTCTGGAATCCGATCAAGGAATATATCGCCACGGTCATGCTCGGCGAGGACAGGACCATAGACCCGCATGATATGGATCTCTTCGAGGTGACGGACAGCGCGGACCGCGTCGTTGAGATCATCCGCAAGGCGCCGACGTCGGAATGGTGGAGGAGCATCAATTAAAGGACTGCCGTAAAATCGGATCGGGTGCAATAAAAAATCCCCTTTCGGGGACTTTTTATTCGAGGCCTACCTCTAAGCTGAACTATTCAGCCTTCGGGCGAGCTTCCGAGACGACCAGCTTGCGGCCATCGAGATCTGCTCCATTGAGCTTCGCGATAGCGGCGTCTGCATCGGCGTCTGATTCCATTTCAACGAAACCAAAGCCGCGAGAGCGACCAGTCATCTTGTCAGTGAGAACATCAGCCTTGGCAACCGGACCTACGGCGGCGAAGAAATTCTTCAAACCGTCAGAAGTCGTGCCCCAAGCGATGGAACCAACGAAAATTCTTTTCGACATTGTGTGTTTACCGCACACCACGCTTCCTTACGTACACGCGTTAGCGGCATTCTCCCGTTCACTATGCTAACGCGTAAGGACGAGAAACTTACGAGCCTAAAATGTAGCACGAATTGCCCCAAAAAGCAAGGCAGCTAGCGGGCTGCGCTGTTGAATTGCCATGTGCCGAATAAGCCCTTAAGGAAGCCGTCATATGCCGCATAGGTGCTTATCTGATAGAGCTTGCCGCGCCACATGAACCATACTTCCCGCGACGCTCCGTCGAAGGCCGGATTGTCCGACAGGAATGCCAGACCCTTCCTGTTCTCCCCTATTTGGACTTCCTGCGCCGAGTCGATCGACATGTCCGGCACGCTATCATTGATCATCTGCGACGTAACGTCAGCATCTGGGCCGTCTACGGGCGTGATGAGGATCTGGATCCCGACTTTCCCTGTCTTGCTCTGGATGGTGATGGCTTCTGCCTCGCCAGACGGAAGCGGCGTCACTGCAAAGCCTGCCGGGTATTTGAATGCGAAATCCCGCGCAGGGTGGATATATGTCTCCGTATATTGATATGAAGATATTTCGACGGCCGCCTGCTCCCTCTCCGCTGATCGCGCTGCTTCGGCTTCACTGGCTGCTTTTGCGGCCTGTTCCATTGCCCCAACATCATGACCGCCCGGCCTCTGATTCATGACATATACGATCCCCGCCCAGAGAATGAGGGCTGTGGCGACTGCTGAAGAGATATAGAGGGCTTTTTTCTTCATGGCATCCCGACTTATTTGCTTTCGATAAGCGACCAGGTTGTGGAAGCGTTACCTGATGAACTCTGGCGATATGCAGTAATATTCGTCGAGCTTTGAGGATATATATACATACGCACACGAGAAGGAAGACTGTTGTCTCCCCTTGCTCCAGTCCAGGACAAAAGCGTCTTGTTCAGCGTTACGCTCGTAAGAGTGCTAATGTCTGAGGCCTTACCACTCATAAGCGTCGAGCCTGACTGAGCATTTGAGTTAAGATATGTCGGAGAGAACTCCACAACCGTACCTCCGGCTTTCGAGTTACCAGACTGGTTAATACCACGATCAAACACCACTGTAGTTGAGTCGGCCAGAATTGCCGTCGACGGTACATGTCCACCCGCGACATACGTATAGCCCGAGAAGAAAAGGAAAGCATTATTCATGTTAACTGCATTGATCGTAAAGGTTGACCTCGGAGTGCTTGCGCTTATGGTGCTTGAGGCCTGTTGTACGGAAGTTGTGATACCTGATGCAAATTGTATAACAGCATATGTCGAAGTTGCTACAGCGCCGCTTGTCCCTCTATTGCCGGTTACGGTCGTCGAGTCACTTAGACTAAATATGGTATTGGTTCGACCTTCAATAGTAGTTCCGTTTGTTGTGTAGTTACCCTGCCATAGTACCACCGAACGGCTCGTATCAACTGAAGTAATGGTCTTTGTCTGAGTCGAATTTCCTGACGTAAATACCAGATCTCCCGTCTGGATTGAGGAGACTACGCCTGTCGAGAACTGCACCACTTCGAATGCCGGAATAATGGCGTCATTGGCACTTGTTCCGCGTGTGATCGTGACCGTATTGGCATCAGTGAGATACATACTCGCATATTGATCCGCTCGCTCGGTGGCATCGTTAACGTTAAGGCCCAGATTGATTACAACAGAACGAGAAGTATCGAATGACGAAGGAAGCGTGTAGGTGATGGAATTTACTCCGATCGCAAGGGTTGTCGTCGCAAATGCTGTCTTGTCTATAAGGGTCGTGACTCCAGTGACGGGAATCTGAGCCACATGGAGCCGGTTTCCGGATCCTGTCTGGTACAGCGTGGCCACCTGAGCAGCAGGAAGGGTCTTGCTATAGAAACGCACATCGTCCAGCACTCCGCCGAAATAGTTGGTGCTCTTGCCGAGCGTCACCGAGTTCGCATTGATCCCCGCCGTTGAAACGACAGTGACCAGATGCCACTTCAGATCGTTGAGGGTCGAGGATACGGCTCCGTCGACATATATCGTCGGCGAA